>CAVKAO010000067.1:0-2048 GCA_963654705.1 Oscillospiraceae bacterium | reverse complement strand
TTAAGCCATATTTTGAATCTTTTCTTTTGTATAAATTGTTGTATGGAATTTTATTATTGATTAAATTTTTGAAAGTTTATTTAAAGTCCTTGGTAAGTAGTATTTCTTGTTTATATTAAGACTATGTATTTGTTCTAAGGCATCTAGTACATCAGATCCTGTATAACAGGCTTTAAAGAGAGCTCCTTCACAATCAACTACATTCATATTCTTTAATGTGGTGATGATTTGGTTGGTTGTAAAGTGCGTGTTGTTTCTATCTAGTTTGACTTCTAGTAATCTATATATTAGTAGCGCTGTATAACAAATAAGAAAGTGTGCTTTAATTCTTTCTTCTTTCCAATGGTATACAGGTCTTGATGAGAAGTTAGTCTTTAGTATTCTAAAACAATCTTCAATTTTATATCTTTTAGATTGTATGCCAATTATTTCACTCTCTTTCATATCGAAGATATTTGTAGCTATGGCATAAAAGCCATCATACTTTTCTTCTTCATCTATTCTTTCCTGGTCTAGATAGAAATCTTTCTTATCTTTCTTTGTATTAGACTTAATAAATCTAGTAACATCGTTTGGTCCTTTCTTATAGCTTTCAGGATCAATATGAGTTAAATAAGCTTTGGCTCTTTCTACTTGTCTATTTCTTATTTTCTTTTGGTATTCAGCCATCTTTCTACTATAGGTAATAATGATTCTTTGTTTAAGAGTTCCCTTACTTTTAACTTTTCTTGTTTTACCGTTTTTAAGTGACTTTATTTCACTAAGGCCTAAATCAACTAAGCTATCGACTTCTAATGATTTATATATGTAGCCATTATAGTATTTTAACTTTTCTTGTTTTGTTTTATCGAAGGTCTTCATAAATTCTAAAGAACACTTTTTATTATCATTAGAGAATCTATAATCACAATCATTGAACACAGCTTGTTTTAAAACATCATTTAACTTTTTAATTGATTGGGTAACAACAAACTTGCGATTAGCGAAACTATTAAATACTCTAGTGTTTGTATAACCAAGTCCTGCATCTGAACAATAGATGATATCTTTATTTTCAAACATCTTTAACATCTTCTGTTCACAAGGTACAGCACATAATGATTCATTATCACTACCAGGGTTTATACACATACTTAAAGGAATACCATCACCATCCATAAATAGTCCCATTTGTACTATAGGGTTAGGTCTATGTTCCTTTGATACACCATATTTAAGTAATCCCTTGATTTTTTCACCTGTTATATCATCATAAGTATCTTCATCCTCTTCTTCTTTTTCAAAGTAGAAGTTTGTACAATCAAAATAACAAACACTAGTATTTCTTTTGATTATGTTATTACTAGAATCAAATAGATAGCTAAGATAATCATCATAGTTATCTTCTAGAATATCCATGTATTTTGGTATGGCTTGATATGGGAAGTTAAAATCACCATATAGGTTATCAAGCTTAGAATGACTATATAATTTACTACCAGGATCTAGAGTACGTAGAATTGTTAAAGCCATATTTATCTTATTTGGATCATAAGCTATTTTCTTATCTTTACAAATATCTTTAAAGAAATCAGATAGTTTTAAGTCATCATATATTTTCTTTAATTCTAAATAGCCAATATTCTTAGTAAGAGACTTAGAGATAACATCACCTTTATTAATTACTTTTTCATCTAAGTTGATAGTTATATTTAAATCAACTTTTTCATCTTTTATTTTCTTATTGTATTCTTCTACCGTTTTTTCAGCATATTCTTTAGGATTATCTGTAATTTTAAGAAGATCAGAATGCTTACCAATACGAACAATATTTTTAGTGGTAACTTTCTTACCATTACGAATACCAACTTGAATAAAGTAAGTAGGATTATCAGATTTACGATCATAGTATAGTTTCATATAAGGATGCCTCTTTTGACCTAATTATATCACAAAATACTACACCATACAACATCCATACAACAAAAATATTCATTTATTTGACATAAAAAAAGCGACTGTTAAGCCGTTTTAGAACATTTTAATGGTTTTGAAGTGTTAAAGTACCG
>CAVKAO010000066.1:0-2534 GCA_963654705.1 Oscillospiraceae bacterium | reverse complement strand
AATGTAAGTTTTAGGACAAAATAATTATGTATGAAATCTTACATTTTTATTTTGTCCTGTACTTAGCTAATCAGAGTCAGTAAAGTACTGAAGCTGATCTTTCAATCTATATGATGGACCATTGATATTAATTACTGAACAGTGATGAAGTAATCTATCAAGTAACGCATTGGTTAATACTGGTTCACCAAAGACATCAGGCCATTTAGAGAACACTAAGTTTGTTGTGATGATAGTCGATGATTTCTCATATCTTTTAGATATTAGATTAAAGAATAGATTAGCGGTATCTGGGTCCATCTTCTCATATCCTACTTCGTCAATTATTAATAGCTTGTATCTACAAAACCATTTGGTCCTGGCATCTAGTCTATTTTCATATTTAGCTGTCTTTAACTGTGATATAAGCTCATGAAATGAAATAAAGTATGTTGAGATTCTATTCTTTGCCGCTTCAATGCCAATAGATACTGCTAGATTAGTTTTACCTACGCCTGGTGTTCCGCTAAAAATTATGTTTTCACTGTTTTCAATAAATCTTAAGGTAATTAGATCCATTATCTTTTTCTTATCAATAGATGGTTGATAAGAAAAGTCAAAGTCTTTTATTTCTTTAATAAATGGGAAATTAGCTACTTTAACACATGATGTAATTGCCACATCTTGTTTATATTCTATTTCAAGGCTAGTAAGCTCTATTAAGGCATCTAAGGCGGTTTTCTTACCATCAGCTATAAAATCAAGGTAAGTATTAATATTCTCTTTAATCTTTACTAGCTTTAAATTGTCAAGATTATTATTAAGTGTAGAAATACTATTCATATTAATCCTCCTCCATGCTCTTGTAGTATGCGGTTATATCATCTTCAAAGTCATCAAAGATTAAATCTAAACCTTCATTGGTTAAGGGATAATAATTCATGTTGTCTTGAAGAATATAGTAATTCATGCGAATGTGTTTTAAATCATTCTTTTTAACAGCGTGTTTAAAAGCTAGATAAAATTCATTCTCATCTTTTATATAAGGAATCATCTTCTTTATTTCTTCATAGAATATTTTTTCTTGCTCCTTATCTAAAGAAGACAAGAAGCTTTTGATGTAACCGTTGTTTTTGGATATTTGTAATAGGTAAGCATAAAGACTATCCAAAGAGTCTATAGCACTATCTTTTGTAATATTCACTTTTCTTTTCTCCATTATTGAATCCATTATTTTTAAATTGTCATTTACGCGCTTATCTAATTCAGCTTGTTTAACATCTTTAGCCATCATTTGTCTATAATGTGCTTCATCATAAATAATTGCCTGTTTTGAAGAATTTGTTAGTGTATGTATCTGTACAAGTTTTCCCTTATAATAAAGGTAGAGATTGCCATCAAATTCTTCAGGTTGAACAAATTGATTGATAAGACTGGCATCTAAAGAATATTTATTACCTTTATAGTAAATAAGTTGTGATTGATCTACTTTAACCTTGGCTGGGGAAAGATATTGATCTATTAAATCTTTATTTATATTTTGGTTTAATATTCTTTTTTCATTTTGGTAAAGAAGTATTGGAGGTATTCCTGTTCCTTGGCATACTTCTAAATTCATATCTTTGTTTATTTTTTCAACTATAGATATTAAATCATTAATAGTTCCAAACTCTCCATCATAGGCTCTTATCCAATCAAGAATCTTATTCCTTGATTCATTGGATCCCTTAGTTTCAGGAGACCTCACTTTACACAGCTTTACTTCGAAACCTAAATCCTTGGCAAATTGAACAAGCTTGACATTAATACGCTTTTTATTGACATTAGTATCAGCTGCAGTAGACATATTATCGAATAATAACTTATTTGGTATGCCGCCAAAGAATTTAAAGGCGTTAATTAAACATCTGAATAAGTCTTTTTGTTCCATCGTCATAGATAATTCGATATATGAATATCTAGAAAACTTTAAGATGATATGAAAGATGTTGATTGTAAACACTTCACCATTTTTACTAGTTAGTGTGATCTTCTCTTTCCAATCACATTGAGCCATATCACCTGGTTCTGTTTCATATCTAGGTTTACCAACATCAAGCTTATCTGGCTTTATATTATGTTTTTTACAATATGCCTTAAAATTTGAATAAGTTCCAATTTCATCATAACCGTGTAATGTAACTAAGCATTCCCACACTCCTTTCATCGTAGTTCTTGGAATAGATATCTTGGTATTAATCTCATCAATATATTTATCCAACATACTTGGCTTATCACGCGACTTAGGTTTTCCTGCATAACCTTCATGATATTTTTTCACTGTTCTTGGATCTAAACCATATTTTCTTCCAAGTTCAGAATAGTTTGGCTTAGACCCAACAAGTTCAATAACTCTTAAATCAGCCATAAGATCATTAACTCTCTTAAACATTTAAGTATCATCCTCCTAGGTTAAATGATACTTAGTAAAGTATTAAAAAAGCCAATATAATTTTGTAGGATTTCTTACATTTTTACGTTGTCCTAATTCCTACATTTTTATATTAGCTTTTCCA
>CAVKAO010000065.1:0-2641 GCA_963654705.1 Oscillospiraceae bacterium | reverse complement strand
TCTATGATATTACTTCGAAACCTCCTGGCACTATTGAGTTTGAATAATACCCAAAATGATTAAAGTCCTTTATTTAAGGGCTTTTTTTAATGCCTTAGGGCTTCCTGAAAACATTTTGACAACACTTTTTACACCTGAGCCTTTAACTAAAGGCTTTCATAAGGGTCCAAAATCGCACTTTTTTATGAAAATTCATGAAATTCAGGCCAAAATGACTGATTTTTGGGTCAAAATAGGTCGTTTTTAGCCTGAAATCGCCCAATCTCCAAACCACAGGTTTGCAGGTGCTTAGAGGTTGTCAAAAACATTAAAAAAGCCTTTAAAATAAGGCTTTTTCGTACAACTTGAAATTTTTAGCTAACGAGGATAAACCAAGTTTTTTCCTTGTTTTCGCATTGCGAGTACTGTTTTTAACGCTAATTCAATCATTTCATCATCATTTTCCGTTTCTATTCCTTTGCCATAAAGGTTGATAAACTTAATTAGTTCATCTTGTAGACTTCTAAATACATATGGATTTCCATAAACAGCTATTTCTTTTCCAAGTAAAGAGTTGATTATGTAATCTTGTTTTGTAAGTCCTGATACTAGTACTCTTCTGTCTAGTAGTTCTGCTTCTTCTTGTGACATTCGAAATGAAATAATTTTACTTCTCAATCTTCCTTTCTGATCTAGGTTCTTCTTGCTCATCTTTTTCACCATTTCTAGAAAGGTTTAGTTTTTCAGCAATCTGAAGATCTTTATTAGGAAACATATGTGCATATCGATAGGTTACTTTAACACTTTCATGTCCTACACGGTTTGCGATATCGACTGCACTAAATCCCATTTCAATCAGCATTGAAACATGAGAATGTCTTAGATCATGGATTCGTATTCTTTTAACACCTGTTTCTTTACATCCTCTATCCATTTCATGATGAAGGCCAGATTTTGTGATAGAAAAGATACGATCATCTTTTTCTAAGTAGGGAAGTCTAGAAATATAGTCTTTCATCTCATCGGCTAGAAAATCAGGAAGTGTTAATACACGATTACTTCTTTTTGTTTTTGGTGTTGTGATGATATCTTTGCCTTTAAGGTGCTGATAAGATTTATTGATTCTTAAAGTTTTCTTTTCAAAATCAAAATCTTCATATGTTAAGGCAAGTAATTCACCAAGACGTATTCCACACCAATATAAGATTTCAAAACAATAATAGCTTTCTTCTTTTTTCATCATTGCTCTTGAGAAAGTTAAATATTCTTCTTTAGTCCAAAATTTCATTTCGGTTAATTCTTCTTTTCCCATGTTACCGGCAATTCTAGCGGGATTGGATTTTAATCCATAAAAGCGAACAGCATAATTAAATATAGCACTTAACTGATTATGGATTGTTTTAAGATAAGTTTGTTTAAAATTGTTATCTTTCATGATTTGATCTTGCCAATGAAGAATATCTTTTGGTGTTATCTCATCTAGTTTCATATCACCAAGATAGGGAACGATTTTAAGATAGAAGATACTTTGTTTTGTAAGGAAAGTATTTTCTTTAAGACGGTTTTTCATGGATTCTAAATAGATTTCAACAAAGTTTTTAAATAAGATATCTGTGCTATCTTTTTTCTTATCAATAAATAATGATTCATATCTTTGTGCATCATATTTAGTTCTAAAGCCACGTTTTGTGGTTTGTTTAACTTTGCCAGTCCAATCTTTATATCTTAAAACGGAATACCATGTATTTCTTTGCTTATCTCGGTATACGGACATATTTTTTTTCCTTTGCCTCGCCATCTTCTTTACCAAAGAAGCGTTCATAGAAATACGTACTTACAACTCTTCCTTTAACTGTAAGATATCCTTGTTTTTCAAGTTCTTCATTTAAAAGACATATGTATTTATGCCCAAATGAAGATGACCTTCCCATAATTTCTCCGACCTCTTTTGCTGATAAAAATCTTTTTTCTTGCATAAAACATTTCTCCTTTCAATGATGTTATAGTTGTTTTAAAAAACGAATTCACACCTGCAAACCTTTGTTTACAAGTGCAAGGCTATTATGAATACATTTATCAATCGATGCCATTTGTCTTTGATTTAGCTTTGTAATTTTCTTTAATAGTCGTGACTTATCAATAACTTTGATTTGTTCACACATGACAATGGATTGATATTTTAAATCTTTGTTGCACCTAATTAAGTAATGCGTTGGAAGATGCGCTTTTGTGGTAGTCTTGCTAGAAAGACAAGCAACAATGGTTGTTGGACTATGTTTATTACCTAAGTTATTTTGAATAATTACAACAGGACGAACTTTTCCTTGTTCAGATCCAGATGAATCACTTAAATTCGCTAAATAAACTTCTCCTCTTTTTACTTTCATTTCGATTCACTCCTTATGTAAAACCAGGATTGCTCCTGGTTGATGTTTAATATTTAGTATTTATCGTGTTTTCTATTTAACACCTGTTTACCCGAAAACTAGGGAATCCTATTCGACAAGATGTTTGCCAAGTATCTTTCATTGGAGTCTCACCAACCCATCTTACGCGTGGGCCTATCGCTAGAAGTATCATTGTCTTATATATTGTCGTGGCACAATCAGCAAATTGTTTATCAATCTAAAGTATCATCGCTCCGTATATAACATCATGGCGC
>CAVKAO010000064.1:0-2810 GCA_963654705.1 Oscillospiraceae bacterium | reverse complement strand
TAATCCCCACAGAGGACTTGCACCTCCAAGATATATGCCTCGCCCGGCATACAAAAAAAGTTGGTAGCTTATAAAACCACCAACTTTTAAGAAATTACAATTGAGCTAAACCCTTACAATAAGTTTGGACTACTAAGTAGTCATCATTTAAGACAACAATATCTGCATCCTTACCAACATTTAACGATCCCTTGCGATTATCAATACCTAAACATCTTGCAGGATTAATCGTACAAGAATTAATTGCATAATTAAATGGTACAAGGGCTTTTTCAACCAAAATTCTTAAGCCCTTATTAATGTTCAATGTTGAACCAGCTAAACCACCAGTTTCAGTTAAATGAGCAGATCCATCAGGATATATAACAATCTCATTTCCACCAAAGATATGTTTAGAACCAATTGGAGTTCCCTTTGCCATTAGGGCATCAGAAATCATAATGGCATAATCTGGTCCTTTTGACATAAAGTAATTATTTAAGGCCGCATAAGTAGAATGGTTACCATCACAAATAATTTCACCATACATGGTTCTAAAGCGATATGCAGCGCCAACCAAACCGTTTGCACGATGATTAAATGGGCTCATGCCATTATATACGTGTGTCATAGATTTAGCACCATGAGCATAGGCCATAACAGCCTGTTCATAAGTCGCTGCAGAATGGCCTATTGAAACAACAACACCATTTTTACTACAGTATTCAGTTAGTGCAAAATCATCATCTTGTTCAGTTGCCATAGTAATATACTTGATATGACCTTCGGCAGCCTCTTGATACCTCTTAAATTGTTCAATTGTAGGTTTAACAATATATTGTTCTGGTTGGGCACCCTTATATTTCATATCTAGATAAGGTCCTTCAAAATGGATTCCCAAAATTTCAGCACCCTTATAGCCCTCTTCCATGACATTGGCAACATTTTTTACCGCATTAGTTAACACTTCTTCCGATTGGGTAATAGTTGTGGCTAAGAAAGACGTTACACCTTCATCAACAATTCTTTCACTCCAATTTCTTAAGCCTTCTGGATTTGCATCATTAGTATCAAAAGTGTATGCCCCATGACAATGTATATCAATAAAACCTGGAACTATTCTTAAATCCCCATAATCTTCATCTACATTAAATTTTCCATAATCGCAAACATCCTTGATAACGCCATCCTCAATCTTGATTTGAGCCTTAACAAATTGATCTGCAATCCAAACCTGTGTACTTTGTATAATCATATATAAAACTCCTTATAATTCAATTATAGGAAACTTAAAGTTGATTTTTTTATCAATTTCATTCATAATTTTGCATATTTTAGTATTAAACTACCCATGAATTGTTAATTTCTTATAATAAGGAAGGAGGTAAAATATGAAAAACCCATTAACAAAATTAGTTGATATACAAAAATCTGGAAAAGCAGTCGGTATTTATTCAGCATGCTCAGCCAACTCTTTTGTCATTGAAGCAGTATTAAAAAAAGGATTAGAAGATGGAAGTTGTGTTCTAATTGAGTCAACCGCAAACCAATGTGATCAGTTTGGCGGCTATACAGGCATGAAACCATTAGATTTTAGAAACTATGTATATGAAATAGCTGATAAATTAGGCTTTGATAAGAATAAATTATTCTTAGGTGGTGACCATTTAGGCCCTCTAACATGGACTAAGCTTAATGAAGAAGAAGCTATGAAGAATTCTGAAGTATTAATCGATGCCTATGTATCTGCTGGCTTTACTAAAATTCATGTTGATACTTCTATGAAAGTAAATGATGATGATCCAAACGTTAGATTATCTGATGAAATTATTGCTAAAAGAGGTGTTCATCTAGTAAAAGTTGCTGAAAACGCATATAAGAAACTTTTAGAAACAAATCCAGATGCCGTTGAACCTATATATATAGTGGGATCAGAAGTTCCAATTCCAGGTGGTTCACAAGCTGCCAAAGACGAAGGGGTACAAGTCACCAAAGTTGAAGACTTTATGGCTACCATGAATACATTTAAAGATACCTTTAAAAAAGAAGGAATTATTGATGTGTGGGATAGAGTTCTAGGGATAGTTGTTCAACCAGGTGTAGAAGAAAAAGATTCAGGATGTACTGAATATGATAGAAACAAGGCTACAAAGCTAGCGGAAGCCATAAAAGAGGTACCCGATTTAGTATTCGAGGGGCATTCAACTGACTACCAAACAAAAATTAAGTTAAGAGAAATGGTAGAAGATGGAGTAGCCATTCTAAAGGTTGGTCCAGGTCTAACATTCGCCGCAAGAGAAGCTTTATATGCACTATCATTTATTGAAGATGAGGTATGCAAAGTAAGTCATAAAGAAACATCTAATTTCAGAGAAATATTAGATGAAGAAATGCTAAAGAATAATTCGCATTGGATTAAACATTACCATGGAACTGAAGATGAAATAGCACTAAAAAGAAAGTATTCATTCTCTGATAGATCAAGATATTATTACGCTACAGATGCTGTTAAAAAAGCTATTGATACACTACTTAACAATTTAAGTGATGGTTGCCCATTAAATTTATTATCTCAATTTATGCCTCTACAATATACAAAAGTAAGAGAAGGCAAATTAGATAACAATCCTAAAGATCTAATTCTCGACAGAATAGGAAATACAATCGATGAGTATCTATACGCAACTCATCAAAAAGATCTATTCTAATTAGATCCCCCCAAGATGAAGCTGTTGAAAAACAGCTTTTTTATTGTACTTTAACCACTAAAAAAGCCCTCATTTCTGAGAGCTTTTAAACCGGCAACGTGCTTGATTTACTACCTATACAAG
>CAVKAO010000063.1:0-3187 GCA_963654705.1 Oscillospiraceae bacterium | reverse complement strand
AATAAAATTCCATACAACAATTTATACAAAAGAAAAGATTCAAAATATGGCTTAATTAAGCGATATTATGAATCTTTTTGATTATTTAACTGTTAAAGATGGGAATATAACACTTAAAGATTAAAAAGAGTCCAATAAAGATGGCTTAATCATTTATCTTAATTTTAAAGCTATTGCATTCTATAAATGAAAATGCATTAGAAGGTTTTATTTTCCACAAGCTTGAACAATCAAGCATATGATGATCCAACATTGCACGGCAATCCTTTGATTTCATCTTGCAAAAATCTCTCTTGAAATTTTTAACACTATCACTCTTAGTTAATTCTAAAACTTCTTTTACATCTGTACTTCTTACTAGTTCATCTTCTAGTGTTAGTACTTGAGGAAGATAAATTATCCTAAGCTTTTTACAATATCGTTTCAATAGTTCTATATTCTTTTTAAGCTTTAAGGTTTGTTCTACATCTGTATCAAATACCAAAACAACTATTGTACCTGATTGTATTGAAAGCATTTGCGATTTTGGAATCAAATTTTGGACAACATTAAAAACCTTAATCTTTCCTGGGATAAGTTTATTTGGCTTTTCTTTTAAAGCTTTAATAAGCTGTTCCTCACAAGGTCCTTCGACAAAATAAATACACTTATTATTCATCTGTTAATCCTATTTCCAATTCATCCAATAAACTATCTTTTGGAAGTGAGCCAAAAACATCATTTTCAACCGCATTACGAAGACAATCAGTATTGCGCTTTAATACATCTGATGCTGATACTGCCAAAACTTGATAGATATCATTTTCAAGTTGTTTCCTTAAAAAAATATAACTATGCTTTGGAAGATTTAGATCCAACATATCACTGTTGTGGGTGGTAAAAATAAGCTGTTCATTATCTCCAATATGATCAAGCATAATGCCAAAAATACGTTTCTCAATATCGCTTTGAATATAAGAAAAATGCTCGTCGCAATAATAGAAGCTACTGCTCTTTGAAAGTATTGCAGCTAAAAATAGTGCTATATCAATGCCCTCTGCCGTTCCACTTGAAAGCACCTCTTTATTTAAAAGTTTGCCATCTTGAATAATAATCTCCGTTTTACTACGCCTAATAATAAATGTATCTTTAAGATCCTTTGAGATACTTATATCCTGAAGGGTTGGATCAAGCGTTCCTATAACAGCTTTTAATGTTTTTAAAAGCATTGTTTTATTGTTATTTGTAAGCTTTAATGATTTTTCAATCTCAGGATAAGCAAAACGATATTGAATATCTCCAACCAACTTTTTCAAAGAAGTGGGCGTACTTGTAGCTTGTTTTGTTTTATCCTCTAACTTTTCCACACATTTTTCATAAGAATCCATCACACCAATATCAGCTGTAAAATAATGCATTTTTACATCATCCTTCTCTTTATCAATATTTACAACCAATCTTTGTAAACGATAATCATTATTTACAAAATCAATAGAGAAACTTCCTTGTTTATCACTAAGCATTTCATATAATGGCAAAGGATTTCCATCATTAATAAAGCCAAAGATAGAAAGCAAAGCTTTCCCCATACTTGTTTTACCAGTCGCATTAGCTCCCATTAAAATTACTACCTTTTTATAGCGGAAACGTTCTCTACCATAAAGATGTTCTTTTTCAATGATTGAATTAACAACCTTTTTAGGATAAGTAAAATTAATATTAAAGTCATTAAAGCCATAAATTCCCTTTAGTGAAAGATTTAAAACAATCATATTAATCTCCCTTCATTACTTCGTTATTTACGAACTAATGATATCATATCTTCTAGACTTTCAATGTTTAGATGTATAAATTCTATGAGAAGTTGACGGTATAGTTATCAATCACCTGTAGTGTTGTTGCATTTTTTAAAAGGTATCTTAAAAACAAGCTTTTAGAACATCTAAATAAAAGAGTCACAATTTAAAGCGACTCGATTACTTCGTTCTTCTAAATTATTTAATTTATTTAGCACTAGTATTAGTTACACTATATACACAAGCACCCTTAGTAGTAGACCATACCCAGTTAGCACTATTCATCTCTTCCTTACAAGATACTACACCATCTTTATTCTTATCTTTAGGATCATATGTTTTAGTAGGTGTAGTTGTAGTTGCGGTAGTTGTGCTTGAACTTGAACTAGAGCTAGAACCAGAAGATGAAGAAGTACCATAAACTATGAAATAAGTAGAGAACTTACTAGAATTAAATGTTAATACATTGTCTTCTAATTTAACAGCATTATTTTCCATTAATGTATATTCATCTTCAGCGTCGTCTTCGGTATGATACCTAATTACTCCAATATAACTAGCAGCTTTTAATTTAGCAGCGTCTGATTCACTTAAATGTAAAGTTACTGGGATTTCGGTATTGCCTAAATTACGTACTTCGTAATCATGTTCATTTATTTTTGCTTTTAGAATGATATCTAGTTGAACTATATCTAAATTAGTGGCTTTCGCTAAATCAGTATTTTCAATGTCACTGATTTCACTTTTTAATACTTCTATAATTGGTTCTTTTAATTCTTCTGGATAATAGCCTTCAATTTTTGATGTAAAAGCATATTTCACAGTAGCATCAGTAGGTATTTCAAAATCTGGATGTGGTTCGCCATCGTTAACTTTTTTAATAACTTGTAATCCGCCTAATGTGCTTTCAGCTTCATCGCTTAATACAGCTATAGCCCCTTCACTTACAGTTGGTACTGCATATTGGGCATTATATACTGTATAATTTTCGCTTGTTCTTGAACGAACAATACTACAACCAAAACCCAAATAATCGGCTACATCTATATTATATGTGCCGCCAGTTACTTCAAAAGTGCCCTCATAAGGAGTAATATCATCACCTATATTAACTACTCCGCCACCTTTATTATCATTAATTGTTATTTTTTTGCCACCATTGATAGTAATACTACCACTAATATTTAATGCTTTTCCATTTAAATTAACAGTAATATCAAAATATTTAGCAGACAAATTTTCAATATTGATGTCATCTTGTAAATCAATGATAACTGGATCTGCTTTTCCATAATCTATGAACAATTCTTCTTGTGCTTCTAAATAACTTTCTAAATATTCACCAGAACTAATATCTTCTGCACTTACTGTTAAGCACAAAGAAAAAACCATAAGTAAAGATAATGTTAAAG
>CAVKAO010000062.1:0-3987 GCA_963654705.1 Oscillospiraceae bacterium | reverse complement strand
AAAGTTCTACCACTCTAGCATATTTCTTTTGTAAGAGAATAGGATTTGCATTCATAGTTTCACACTCCCTTCAAATTTTAGATAAGAAAGTGCCTTCTTTGTTCTAAAAGCCATTTGCAGATTTGGTTTCTCGTATTGTAATCTGTTAATTGCTTCCTTCTTGTCAATCAGGCCATCAAAATAAAGTTCCACCGTATTAAAGACTTTATCATTTGCGACCCCGCCAATAACAAGATCATAATGTGTATTGTCCTGTCCACTACGGCAGTTCAAAATAAAATCCAACCATTCTTCACAATAGGCATCAAATTTAAGAACCTTCAATTCTTCATATGCTACTTCATCTAATTCATAGCTTGATATTATGCCTTCTTTGCCACGTCTAATAAAACGGTCACACCATTTCTTCGCCTGCTTATAGATTGGTGTTGTATAAAATCCTTTACCAAAATCAACATTTGGTCTAGAGTGTGTCAGATCCAGCTTGTCTACCATCACAAAGGAACCATGATATAAAATCATAGCTTTACACCTCTTTCCTTCATAATATCAATAATATCATCCACAATATATTCCTTGCTCTGTGTATGTAGCACCTCATACTCTGGAATAATATATTCATTCAAAATATTGGTTTGTTCTGTCAAGGCAGCATACACTTTCTGCCCATCAACATTTAATCTGGACGCTACATTTTCAATGCAGAAAATAGCAAATTCCAATTCCCTGCTGCCGCACTGACTATTTTCTATTTTCATCTTGTATGCAGACCTCCTTTTTTTTGCATCTAGGCTTTTATCTTCGTCTGCGCTTTCTTGTATATCTCAATTTTCTCGATAAGCTTAGTAAAGAACCCTTTTCGCTTTGACTTATTCATATTTTCATATATTTTGTTAAAGAAAACAAGCGCCAGTTCTACCAACTTGTTGGCAAATAAACTACCTTTTGAATAAATAAAAAATTCTCCATCCATACAAATAGAGAGAGAATTTATATTTACTAGCATTATTTATTCATAAATTCAATCATTCAATGATAACCCAATTTTTAATTTCTGTTTGTACCTTTGTAGTTAAGACAACTACTAATTCTACTATTGGTAATACAAACACTTTTGTTGTGGTTTTAAGTTTTGAATCCAAATTATCTTTGCTAAGTATCTCTTCTAAGTTATTAGAAAATTCTGTCTTTATGCCTAGTAATAAAAAACAAATACAGTTCATGTTTATTCACACTCCATTTCTTCAAATATGATTGAAAATTCTGATCCTTCATTTAACTTACTTTTTAATTTAATTTCAGCATGATTTATGTTTGCAATTGATTTAGCAATCGATAAACCAAGTCCTACTCCACCTGTTTCTTTGCTCCTAGATTTATCTACTCTATAGAAACGATCAAATATATTTTCTTGTTCTTGGCTTGATATACCTATTCCATCATCTTTTATATTAATGTATATTTTTCCATTTTCTTTTTTAGAATATAAATCAATATTTCCATTTGGTTTAGTATATTTAATCGCATTATCCACAAATATTCTAATGAGCTCTTTTATATTACTTTCATCTGCTTTGATAAAACACTTTTCATTGTGACTACTATAGATATTGCGACTAGTTTCTAGCAATGTACTTTCTTCTATAATTTCTTGAATTAAGTCTTGCACATTAATTATGGATTTCTTTGCGCATACTTTGCCTGCATCAATTTTAACAATATACAAAAGTTTAGAAACTAGATTATTCATATTCTTCGTTTCCTTTTTTATTGCATGAATTGACTTATCTAGTGTTTCTTTGTCATCTTTTCCCCAACGATCAAGTAAATTAGCATATCCTGATATTACCGCTATCGGCGTCTTTAGTTCATGGGATACATCGGATATAAATTGATTTTGTTTATTAAAGGATATTTCTAGTCTTTCTATCATTTTATCAAACGAATCAGATAATATTTTTAGTTCTAAATCTTTACCTGTATAATTGATTCTTTTATCTAATTTTTCTACACTAATTTCTTGTTCGGCTTGTGTAATTTGAGCTAAAGGCTCTAATATTTTCTTACTTAAAATAGGACTAATAATGATAATCAATAAGCCCCCTATTCCAAAGGCTATAATCGATGTATGTATTAATATTTCAAGAAATTCTTCAACATCATATATTCCTAATTTCAAATAAAATAATACCCCTACAATTCCAGCATTAAGTGCTAAAGCTAAAATAACAATCAATAGTATTCCATAATACAAGCTAAATTTAGTTGTTAAACTATTTTTTTGAAGATACTTATTTTTTATACTAGTTACTTTATTCTTGAATAACATAACCAAATCCTCTTACTGTATTGATTAATTTCTTTTCATAATCATCATCAATCTTACTTCTTAAGTATCTAATAAAAACATCTACGATTTTCGTATCACCAACAAAATCATAACCCCATACAGATTCAATTATTTTTTCTCTAGAAATGACAATCCCATTATTGCGCATCAGATATTCTAGTAATTCATATTCTTTTTTAGTAAGCTCAATATTTTTATCCGCTCTTAATACTTGCTTTTTCTCTAAATCCAGCTTTAAATCAGCTATTTGAATAATTTTATCATGTTCAATCTTTTTTGTTTTTCTTCTTAGGATAACTCTAATTCTAGCTAATAATTCTTCTATTTCAAATGGCTTTGTTAGATAATCGTCTGCACCAATATCTAAGCCACACACTTTATCTGTTATATCTCCTTTAGCCGTGAGCATAATTATAGGGGTATCCTTTTTCATTCTTAATCTTCTACAGATTTCCATGCCATTCATTATTGGAAGCATGATATCTAAAAGAATAATGTCATGCTCTAAATTTAAAGCATTATATAAGCCACGCTCTCCATCATAACAAACATCAACTTCATATCCTTCATGTTTTAATTCTAGAGTAATAAAAGAAGCCATTTCTTTTTCATCTTCAACAATTAAAATCTTTGTCATAGCTCACCTCATATTTATACTATTTATTTTCCATGTTTCTTTTCATAAATTCCATGCCTAAAATTACAATTCCACCAATAATAAACCATAAAATATCAAATGTATGTAGTGATAAAGGTGATTGAGGAATTTTTAAAGTTGTTGGACCCATCGCTATTGCATAAATTGAACCAATCATTAGCCCAATAATCAAATAAATAGTTTGTGGTCGATATTTTTCCAATGCTTTTTTCACAATTTTGATAATAAGAGCGATACCTGTTAAAACCCCCATACCAAATACAAATAACAATGGTATATAAGTAAAATTAAAGTGTAATGTTTCCTTAATACTTGTAATAATTGGCACATAAAGTCCAAATATCAATAACAATGTTGATCCTGATATTCCTGGTAGAATCATTGCAGATATGGCAATCATACCAGCTACAAAAACATATAATCCTAAGCTAATATTTAAACAGGTTATATCGATATTTGGACCACTTCCATTTTGAGGATTCAAATAAGTAATAAGTGTCACGATTGCTATACCAATCAATGTATAAAACAGATATTTATATTTTCCTTTGATATTTTCCCTTTCTTCTTTAATAATTAATGGAATTGCATAAATTGTAAAACCAATAAATAGTGAGCTAGCTTGATAAATATGTGTTTCAAATACATTAGATAAAATTAACGATGATATACCCATACCTATAATCCAGCCAATGCCTAACTTAATTAGAAAAATAATCGCACCATTTTTATCTGATTTTCTTGTTATCAAAGCATTTAAAGAATTTATGAATTGTTCATAAAAACCTAGCACAAAGGCAACTGTACCTCCAGAAACTCCTGGCACACTATCTGCTAAAGCCATTGCGAATCCCTGCATTGCTGTTTTAAATTTATCTCTCATAAATTTTTCCCTTCTTTTATGTTACTTATTGTATTTTCTTGAGTTTAACCATTAGTTAAAAAAAGATTAATCGTTGACTAAAAGAAGGTTAAAATT
>CAVKAO010000061.1:0-4365 GCA_963654705.1 Oscillospiraceae bacterium | reverse complement strand
TTACTTAAGTGTGGCTTTCCCAGAAGCTCGGTCATTTATGGCCGAGTAGTTCACGTACAAGAACATTGTCCAAAGTGCAAGGGCGTATGTCAAAGATTGAAACTAAAAAAGATTGATTTTGTAGAAGTTGATTGTAACTTGAATATTGATTTAGTTACAAAACTAGGTTTAAGCGAAACACCTGTCATTATCGATGAAGATGGTAAGCGTTATGTTGGTGCAAATTGTGCGAGTGAGTATATAAATGAACATAATCTATGATATTGGCATAATTGGTGGTGGCCCTGCTGGATTAACGGCTGCCATATATGGTTTAAGAAATGGAAAGAGTGTTATAACCATTGAAAAAAGTGTCTTTGGTGGACAAATTGTTAATTCGCCATGTGTAGAAAATATTCCTGGTTTTAAAAAGATTAGTGGAGATAAATTTGGTGATCTTTTACTTGATCAGGTAAGTGAGCTTGGTGGTGAATTTATTTTCGATGAGTGTATCAAAGTAGATGGAAATGATCTTATTACCTTACATTTTAAAGATAATGATTGTGTATATGTAAGAACCTTGATTGTGGCGGCAGGTAGTGAACATAAAAGATTAAATATTGAAAATGAAGAAGCTTTAATTGGTAAACATGTCCATTTTTGTGCTACTTGTGATGGCTTGGCTTATAAAAATAAGCATGTTTGTCTTATTGGTGGTGGGAATAGTGCTTTGTCAGAAGGAAGTCTTTTGGCTAGTAATTGCCATAAGCTTACAATATTACAAAATCTTGATCATTTTACGGGTGAGAAAAAGATGGCTGATAAACTACTTTCATATCCTAATGTTGAAGTTAATTTTAATGTAAGTGATATTAATTATCTAATAGAAGATAATATCTTTAAGGGTATAACTTATAAACAAGATGGCGTTTCTAAGATTTGTTTATGTGATGGTGTTTTCTTATCAATTGGGCTAGTACCCAATAATAAGATGTTTGAGGGTTTTCTAGATTTAGATGATAATGGTTATTTGATAAGTGATGAATCACTTAAAACAAAGTATGATAATATTTTTGTGGCAGGTGATTGTCGTCATAAAACATTTAGACAAGTAATTGGGGCTTGTAGCGATGGTGGACAAGCTGCTAGTTTAGCTTGTTTGTATTTGGAGGGAAAATGAGTATTGTAGATTTTTTAAATGATAGTCCTACTAGTTATAATGCGATAGCTAGTATTAAAAATATTCTTGATGAAAATGGTTATATCGAGCTTAAGGAAAGTGATGATTATGATATTGTAAGAGGTAATAAATATTATGTTATTCGTAATGGCTCAAGTATTATTAGTTTTAATGTAGGCTCTAAGCTTGAAACACCACATTTGCAACTTAGCGCATCTCACTCAGATTGCCCAAGTTTTGCCTTAAAGCCTAATTCTTGGGTTTATGATAATGGTTATTTAAAGCTTAATTGTGAAGTTTATGGTGGCGTGATTTATTATTCTTGGTTTGATAGACCACTTTCTATTGCAGGTCGTTTGATTTATAGGGAAGATGGTAAAGTTAAGTCTATGCCTTATATTTATAAGAAACCATTTTGTATCATTCCTTCTTTGGCTATTCATTTAAATAGAGAAGTTAATAGCGATTTAAAGCTTAATGCGCAAACGGATTTAATGCCTTTGGTTTCTTTAAAGAAAAGGGATATTAAGGAGTTTTTATCTTTAGATAGTGGTAAGGAAGTTATTAGTTATGATTTGTTTTTATATCCTCTTGAGAAAGCTTATATTTGGGGAGATGATGATGAATTTATAACGGGTCAGCATTTAGATGATTTACAATGCGCCTATAACTGTTTAATGGGCTTTGTGAATAATTTCCATGATGATAATATCAACGTTTATTGTTGTTTTGACAATGAAGAGATTGGCTCAAATACAAGACAGGGTGCTGATTCCGATTTCCTTGTTTCAACTCTTAAAAGAGTGTCTAAAAGTTTAGATATTGATTATTATAAGCTTTTAAGTAGGGGTTATATGCTTTCTTGTGATAACGCTCATGCTTTACATCCAAATCATGTTGAAAAGTATGATCAAAACAATCGCACTTATATGAATAAGGGTATTGTGATTAAGCATGAGAGTAGATCTTATACAACAGATGGTTTAAGCCTTGGTTTATTTATTGATTTGCTTGATAAAGAAAAGATTCCTTATCAATATTTTGCCAATAGAAGTGATAGTAGGGGTGGTTCTACTTTAGGCAATATTTCTAATAACCATGCTTCTCTTTTATCACTTGATATAGGTCTTGGACAGCTTTCTATGCATTCGGTTATGGAAACAGCTGGTAATAAGGATAATGAATATATGATAAGGGCTCTAAGGGCTTTCTATAGTAGCCAATTTATCGATTAGAATAAACTCCGATTAGGGAGTTTTATTTTATAATGAGTGGTATGGTGCGCCGGTTCGGTGCATATTAAATAGTTGGGTGAAACTCCTGACCTAGTAATTCTTGGCAAGAAGCTAGTATCTAGCCTTGGATTTGTTATCGTGAGGTAACAGATTAAGCGTAGGCAAGAAAGATAAAGAGCCTAAGCGTTAAGCGAAACCAATTTAGCCTCGTAAGTCATATAAATGTAGAGGGCGATACTCTCATACAAGTCGTAGCCAACACAAGTAGCACTTAATTGCCTGTGCTATAAGGCTCTACCGGGGTTTAAAGGTTAGGCGAGTTATCAAGGTTTAATATGCATACCCGGGAGGTCTTATATCTTCCTATTAGGTATTGATTATACAAGGTCTAACAATCAAGGTAATCAAGATGAGATATAAGAAGTCCGATGAGGTCGTAGTAGCGATGAAGTATATGAAAGTATATGGAGTGAAGGGCCAAACGCATTAAACGTTTCTTGAAAGAAACATATTTATCACGACGAGGGTTAAAAGAATATGTCAAGTGGAATTCAAGATATAAGGAAATTGTCAACCTATTACCCGACAATGCAAACGTTAATCCACTATGTCAATTATGATTCTTTATTAGAAGAACATAAAAGACAACTACAAAACAAGGCGGTTGGAGTGGATGGAATCACTAAGAAAGAATATGACTCTAATATAGAGGAAAATCTTACTAATCTAGTGAAGAGAATGAAGACCTTTTCTTATAGGCCAAAACCTGTAAGGAGAACTTATATTCCTAAGGCCAATGGCAAATTAAGACCATTAGGTATTCCATCATATGAAGACAAACTTGTTCAAGGTGTAATGGCTAAAATACTAAATGAAGTATATGAGCCAAGATTCTTAGACTGTTCCTATGGTTTTAGGGAAAACAGAAGCGTTCATCAAGCACTAAGATGTGTTAATCAACATATTATGATTGATTCTATTAACTATGTGCTAGATTGTGACATTAAAGGTTTCTTTGACAATGTAGACCACAAATGGCTTATGAAGTTTCTTGAACATGATATTACTGACAAGAATTTCTTAAGATACATTGTTCGTTTCTTAAAATCAGGAATTATGGAAAATGGACAACTAGAGGAAAGTAAGAAAGGAACACCACAAGGTGGACTAATCTCACCAATACTCGCAAATGTTTATTTACATTATGTATTAGACGATTGGTTTGATAAGAATGTTAAACCCTATCTAAAAGGTAAAGCATACTTAGTAAGATTTGCCGATGACTTCATACTTCTATTTCAATATGAAAATGAGGCAAGAAGTGTCTATGAAAGACTTGTGAATAGACTATCAATGTTTGGCTTAAGTGTCGAACAAGAAAAGACCCATATTTTACCTTTTGGCAGATACAAGGGCACAAATGAAACATTTGATTTCTTAGGTTTTACACATTACAACGGTAAAACCCGTACAGGTAAATATACTGTTGGACATAAGGTGTCTAAGAAAAAGAAGAAGCTCTTTAGACAAAAGATTAAGGGATGGGCAAAATCAAATAGATGCTTAGATATAAACTTATTTATGTTAAAGCTAAACATCAAACTAACAGGTGCCTTTAGATTCTATGGCCTTAGTGGGATGATGAAAGAACTTCAATATTTAAGCGACTTAGCATTTAATATAACGTTTAAATGGATTAACCGAAGAAGCCAAAGAAGAAGCTATACAAGATTTGAGTATGGAAAACTTTGGATGAAGTATATCGAACCTTTAAAGATATACCAAGATATTTGGGGATGGGATAAACAATTATCAAAGGTTTAATGTGAGAAGCCGTATGCGAGAAATCCGCACGTACGGTTTTGAGAGGAGTGAGTAACCTTTGACAAAGAAAGGAGATAAGGTGAAAATTTACTTATGAAAATATTAGTTATTAATCCTGGTAGTACTTCTACTAAATTATCGATATAT
>CAVKAO010000060.1:0-5305 GCA_963654705.1 Oscillospiraceae bacterium | reverse complement strand
ACAAGGATAAAAATGAAGAAAAAGTAACTACCGTTAGTAAACAAAATAGTACTAAAGCAGAAAGTTCAAAAGATACTAATGTAACCAAAGATACATCTTCTCAAATTAAAAAAGATACTTCTTCAAAAGTTGTCGTTAATAGTAACGAAAAGAAAACAACAAATGAGACCGTGGTTAATGAGTCAAATCAAAACACTAGTAAACAAGAAGCTGAAGAAGTTAAGGTTCAAGAAGTTATTCAAGAACCAGTAATTGAATCAACTCCTACTCCAGTAGAACCAAGTTATGCTTGCCCTGGAGGCGTTGATCCAAATCAAGCATGTGATGTTATTTTAGATAAGAATTCTTACTATGCCACTTTTTCTTCGGAAGGTGAAGCAAATTCAAGTGGAGAATATTATTTAAACGATGTGATGTATATTGGTAAAACAGAAATTACTAATTACTCTGTTCAACCTGTATATCGAAATGATCATAGCATTGCTTATTACGGATTAAATCTTTGGAGCAATGGAAGTTTGATTCAATAGTAAAGGTCTATAAGAAAAAATCATTTAATTTGTATCTTATTAGTAAAATGATATATTATAGATGAAGAGTCGGTATGGAGACTATAAACCCATGCCATTGGTCGGAACAAAGACCTAAAACTTGTTCCAGTGCAGAGAAAACTGCTAAACATCTTAAAAGGCGAGCAATCGCCTTTTAATTTTAGAAAGAGAGTATTGTATGAATAATATTTCATTTAAACAAAGGGTATGCCAATCAATAATAGATCAATCAAAAATATACAAAAAAATCTTTATTGATCGGCAATACCTAATTTGTTCAAAATGTTTTACGAATCGGAAATACTATATTTTAGTTGCAAACCAGGATAACTACTTGCATTTAGTAGGCGTCCATACAACTCTAACTCCTTCTGAATTTTTTGAAAAATGTTTTAATGATACTCTTACTGAAAATGATTTTGATTTTTCCAAAAAGAATCAAAGTGAAAAAAGTGTAAAAGGTTCTGTCAGAAGAAAGATATCAGCTTTAGAAAACATAAATAATTTTTTTGCACAAGATCTATATATCGAAGAAGGGTTTCGCAAAAATAAAGTCAGTTGTGTAATTGCTACATCGGACAATAAAATAACAATTGGTTTTTCTGAAGGAATTTATTCAAGACCCAAAACACTTCTTAAAGGTAATATGCTTAATATGAGTACCAATCAAATTGACTTAATACTGTCTAAAGAAAAAAAATGACAAAACATTTAATAAAATAGAATATGGAAATGAACAAATATTATCTTATTATCATAAAGATATCTATCACTTGATATCAAAAAACTTAATCTAAATGAAATACATTATTTTAGCGAGGAAAAATTCTCGCTTTTTTTGTTGCAAAAGATAAAACGAAAGGAAAATAAAGATGAAAAATATACTAAAGAAAGGCAGTAAATTCTTTCTATCTGCATTAGTGATACTGAATTCTTTTATGAATACAATGACGATTAATGCAGAAGAAATCACAAATACAGAAAGTGATTTAGATACAATCACAGAGCTTGGATATCTAGAAGATGTGTTTCCTGATCAAATCATTAATGAGAATGACATTATGCTTACAGACACAACTTCACAGGGTACACGTTATGCAAAGATCTACATTGATAATCAATTTGGATACGATTATGTAACTCAGCTTTATGTTGGTGATAAAACCGTATTCTGTATTGAGCCAATGGAATTATTCACTTCTGGAAATGAATATAGCGAAGATACTGCAAAATGGGATGAATTAAGTGAAAATCAAAGACAAGATATTTGGGAAATCAACTATTACGGCTATTCTTATCCAGGACATGAAAGTGAAAACTATTATGTCGCTACGCAAATTATGATCTGGCAAGTTGTTACTGGCAATTGGTATCAACCTTACTACATGGATGGAACTACAACATATGATATTTCAAGTGAAGTAAATGAAATCAATAGTTTAAGAAGTACTCCACAAGGAAGACCTTCATTCAACAATCAAACAATCAAGATGGGATTAAATACTCCTGTTACATTAACTGATTCAAAAGGAACTTTAAGCAATTATTCTATTACAAGTGGAAATGGTATAAACGCTTCTGTTAACGGCAACAATTTAACAGTATCTATCACTTCAGAAAACTATGATAAAACACTTACTTTTTCAAGAAATTTTGGTGCAAGAGATGTAAACATTATCTATGGATCTTCTGGATACCAAAGAGTTATTTTTCTAGCAAGTAGAAGAGATCCTTCTCCTAATTTTAAATTGAATTTTGAATTATTATATGCGGATATCGAAGTTGAAAAACAAGATATTGAAACAGGAACAAGTACACAAGGTGATGCAACATTTAACGGTGCGACTTTTGCGATTAAAGATTCAAGCGGAAATACTTTAGAAACAATCACAACTAGTGGTTCAAAAGCCAAGTCAAAGAAATATCCAGTCGGAACGACATTAAATGTTTGTGAAATCACTCCTCCAGAAGGATATTTGAATAACAGTACTTGTAATAGTGTTGAACTTAAATATTCTGGTGATAGCACACCATCAACTTTTAGTACTACAATCAAAGATCAAGTAATCAAAGGAAGAATTGAGATAGCCAAAACAATTGATAGTAATAATGATGGTTCGCATGTTGATAAACCAGGTAAAAACTTTGTATTTGATATCATTCTAAAATCTAGTAATAAAACAGTAGCTACCTTAACTACCGATGAAGATGGAAGAGCCATAAGTGATTATCTTCCATATGGAACTTACATTATCAAAGAAAGAGAAAAAGAAGGATATGAAACTTTAAAACCATTTGAGATGAAAATAGATCAAAACAATAAAACCTACTTCTATAACATCTACAATAATGAAATTGAAGCTGAACTAACTATTTATAAAACTGACAGCGAGACAGGAAAAAGAATTCCTGCTAGTGGTGTTGAATTTAAGTTAAAGGATGCGGATGGAAATTATGTAACGCAAACAGTAACTTACCCTACAAAATATGAAACAGATACATTTATTACAGATGAAAACGGATCTGTACATTTACCTAGTCCTTTAAAGTATGGTGAGTATAAAATTGTAGAAATTAAAGCTCCTCAAGGTTATGTATTAAAAGATAGCGAAATCCCTGTAAATGTAGATGGATCAAGTACAGAAATCTTTATGAATTTTGATAATGCTACTCAAAAAGGCCAAGTATATGTAGAGAAGTATGGTGAAATGTTAAGTGGCGTTACAACCAAAGATTCTGATTATGGAACTATTTATACTCCAACCTATGAAGAAAAATATCTAGAAGGCGTAACTTATGAAATTACTGCCAGAGAAGATATTGTTACTCCAGAAGGAACTGTTTGGTTTAATAAAGGTGACGTCGTTGATACCTTTACTACAACAAGTGAAATTACTACTTCTTCCCTTCTTCAATTAGGTAAATATTCCATTAAGGAAGTAGCTACACAAACTGGATTTGTACTTGATGAAACAAGTTATGATTTTGACATTGAATATGCTGGTCAAATGATTGATGTAGTTGAAATCAAACAAAGCTATATCAATGAAAGACAAAAGCTAGAACTAGATATCACAAAGACTTTTGAAGATGAAGATAAGGATGCTTATAAAGATGTTGTATTTGGTGTCTATACTAAAAATGACATTACTTTAAATGAGGAAGTATTGATTGATAAAGATTCGTTAGTTGGCTTATTAACTCTAGATAAAGATGGAAAGAATGTTGAACAACTAGATCTTCCAGTTGGTGAATACTATGTTAGAGAATTAGAAACCAATGTGGGCTTTGTATTAGATGAAGAAGAGCATGATTTTTCTTTTGAATATGATGAAGATACTACAAAAACAACAGTCATTGTTCCTTTAGAATTGCACAATGAAAAACGTCGATTAGAACTTGATGTTAATAAAGTAGATAAGGATCATCAAGATCATTTCTTAAATGGTGCTATTTTTGAAGTATATGATAAAACATTAGATAAATATGTGACTACGCTTGCTTCTGGTCAATTAATGATTGTTGGTGATTCTCCAGATGAAGAGTATGAAATCTCCAAAGATGAAGATTTTACAAAGATCATTAAAACCGTTAAAACGGATGAAAATAAACAAATCATCTTAGATATTGAAGATGGCATTTACTATTCTAGAAAAGTTGGCAGTGAAGAAATCACAAAGCACATTATTAAAGATGGTAAAGCCGTCCTTGCTGATGCGATTTATGGACATGATTATGAATTCAAAGAAATCAAAGCCCCTACTTCTTATCAATTGGCTGACAAATCAAAAGCTTATAAAGTAGAGGCTGATAAAGATACAGATACAGTAATTTATTACTTTGAAAATGAGCGTATCGTTGTTCCAAATACCGGGGTATAGATAGTATGAAACACAAGAAGATAAAAATAGCAGCAATCACCTTCACTGCATTCAGTTTGATTGGTGGTTTACTGTATTATCAATTTGGAACAAAGAAAGCTTATGATTATTCAGATTATTATATTGAATCAAAGCCTACTGAAAGTACAAAAACAGAATCAAAAGAAAGTGAGGAAGCTTCTGAAAAGGAGCTTTCTTTATCTTTATTGAAACAAACTAATGATGATATTGTTGGAATACTAGAATTTGATGATCGTATTATCTATGAGCCAATCGTTCAAGCTCCTAACAATGATTACTATGTTCGAAGAAATATTGAACAAAACTATGCCAATGCAGGAATCCCTTTTGTATCAGCTGATGGAAACATCGATTCAAAAAACGTTGTAATCTATGGTCACTCTAGTAAATGGAGCAGCATCTTATTTACACCACTTATGAATTATACCGATGAGAATTACTACAAAAAGCACGATACATTTAAATTCATTACAAAAAATGAAACAAGAACATATCAAATCTTCGCGATATTAAATATCGATTCAAATAATCTAGATGATTCGCTTGAATTCACGCAATCTAGTTGGGATTCAAGTAATAGCTTTAACGCCTTTATATCCGATTCTATTAATCGTGAATTATATAAAACTGGTGTAACTGTCGATTCAGAAGATAAGCTAATGACTTTAGTAACTTGTGATACTAGAGATAACAATAAAAGAATTATTGTAATAGCGAGAAAGATGTAATCACCTAAATTAAAAGTACAAATATCCAACATAAATATTTGATTGTTTATAACTTTTTGGAAAAGTGTGCGGAGTAAAACGGAGTAGTATTTCATATATTTGAAATGTTAAAGAGTAATTAAGC
>CAVKAO010000059.1:0-6751 GCA_963654705.1 Oscillospiraceae bacterium | reverse complement strand
ACAAAATAAAAATGTAAGATTTCATACATAATTATTTTGTCCTAAAACTTACATTTTTATCTTGACTTTTCCATAATTGAATTTAGTAAAAGTGCTTAAAACCTTATTATTTAGGACTATAAGTACTTTTTTAGTTTGATGAATATGATATAAATCAGTTATGCGTATAACGGAAGGAATATGCTTATGTTGTTAAAGGATTATAAGGTAAAAATACCTGAGGTTAGTAGGATTCAAAAGAAGGATAAATATTATTATGTATACAAGCCAACTAGAAATAATAATAAGAAATAACAAAAGTAATGGTCATCATGAATGATAACCATCACTCTAACTATTCTATAAATTATTACCGGTTAATTGATTTATAACCCAATAAAATTTATAATTAAGGTGGGTGATAAAAATGAAAGATATTAAAAGCATAATTGATGATTGTCTATCTTATGATGAAGAACAAGAATGGTTTGAATTTAAAGAGAATTGGTTTGAAAAAGATGAATTAGGCGAATATATATCAGCAATGTCCAATAGTGCTGCCATATTAGATAGAGATTATGCCTATTTAATATGGGGGATTAATGATAAAACTCATGAAATTATTGGCACAAAATTTAATCAAAATAAAGAAATAAATAACGAGCCATTACAACACTATTTAGCTCGTAATTTAAGTCCTAGTCTAGCATTTTATTTTGTTGAAATAAATATCAATAAGAAAAGAGTGGTTGTTTTAGCGATACCTTCAGCACGTATTGTGCCAACAAGCTATAAAGATGTTCGCTATATTAGAATAGGATCGAGCAAAGAAAACATAAAAAGATATCCGGAAAGAGAGGCATATCTATTTTCGGTGTTAACTTTTGGACATTCTACGATCAACAATAAAGAAAGCGAATACCAAGATTTAACATTTAATCAATTAAAAACATATTATGTATCAAAAGGTTTGAAGGTTAATGACGATTCTTTTTATAGTAATTGCCACCTATTAACAAAAGATAATAAATTCAACATTATGGCTCAGCTATTATCTGATAATTCACACATTCCTGTAAGAGTTGGTATTTTTAGCGGCACAACTAAAGCATCAAAGATGTATTCAGTTAAAGAGTTTGGTTTTAAATGCTTGCTATATTCCTTACAAGATGTTTTATCTTATGGTGAAGTTTTAAATATTCCCCAAGCAGATGAAACAAATAGAATTATGACAAGAAAAGAAGTCATGTTATTTAATTATGATGCTTTTAGAGAAGCTGTTATAAATGCGTTTTTGCATAACGATTGGATTAATTTGAATGAACCGATGATAACTTTTTACTCAAATAGAGTGGAAATAATGTCTCATGGGGGATTGGCCCCTCTTCAAACAATTAAAGGTTTTTATTCAGGGAGATCAATACCGGTTAATGATAAATTATCAGAGTTATTCCTTCAATTAAGAATAAGTGAAAAGACTGGAAGAGGTGTTCCTGTTATTATTGATGCGTATTCTAAAAAATCTATAGTAATTAAGGATGATACAGTTACTGTTAAAATTCCTTTTAACAAATTAAACCAAACGATGGACAAGGCTGTAGATAAAAACGGGAAGAATTTATCTGCATCGCAAACTAAGGTTCTTGCAGAAATAAGAAACAATCCAAATATCACTAAACTACAATTATGTAATAAATGTAGTTTAGGAAAAACAAGTATTGATAATATAATTGCTTATTTAAAAAAGAATGATTATATAGAAAGAATCGGCTCTAAAAAAGTTGGATACTGGAATGTAAAAATATAATTTAAGTGGGTAATAAAGTGGGTAATAAATTTTAAAAAAGCCCAAAAACATAAGGTTTTTAAAGCAATGTAATTAATTTAAGTGGGTATTAAAGTGGGTATTAAAGTGGGTATTAAAGTGGGTGATAAAATCACATCTTGACATCACTTATTAAGCCAAACAATAAGCAACTTCTTTAAAAGTATCATATAAGTAATTTGATTTTATTTACCAAGTTTTACTAAAAACACCGCTTTCACTCTTACAATGAAACCTATTAATATCATTCTCTAGAAATAATATTTTTATTGGCTCTAATTTGTTCACTATTATGGACATTAAATAAGATAACGTTTATAATAGTGAACATATGAAGGACGCAAAGTATACCATTAGTAATAGTACCGAAAAATATTTAAAGATAATGGGCGAACAAATCAAATTGTCTAGACTTAGAAGAAATTTACCAGCCAAGTTGGTATGTGATAGAGCATGTATAAGTAGAACATCTTTATGGAAGGTTGAAAAGGGCGATCCATCTGTATGTATTGGTATTTATGGTGCTGTTTTACATGCCTTAAATGGAATGGATAAGGAATTATTAAATATATGTGGCAATGATACTTTTGGCAAACAAATTCAAGATATTGAACTTTTAGAAAAAAGAGCAAGGAGATAGCCTATGGCAGATAAAAAGATATATGTCTATGATAGTTTTTAGACTATCTTTGCTTTATGATATAATTCCTATTCCTTATGGTAATGAATTATCTTTAAACATTGATAATATAAGTGGAGCTAAGGATTTTGGATTATTGTTGTCTACATGTAATTATTATGGTTTAGATAAAAACAAAGCTAAAGAGCTAATAGAAGATATTGTTGATATTGTTGAAGCTAATTTTGATAAGCTTTGTAAAACATATGGTATCAATAGAGGTCAAATAGAAGAAATAAGAAGTGCAATCACTACTAAAAAAGAACTATTTATATAGTTCTTTTAGATTGTTTGTGCGTTTGTTTTTCTTAAGTTGTTCATAGACTTGCTTAAGTTGTTGTTCATACTTGTTAGGATTAAAGTTATCAATAAATTCGACATCTTTTATTTCATCTGGAAGATATTGAATCTTATGGAAACAATCATATCTATCATATGAATACTTTTCATTATCTTTTAAACCAACGGGGGTAAACTTTAGATATTTAGGCATATCATAGGCACTTGCTTCAACTAATCCTTGAGCCTTATGTACAGCATCCACCCCTGTTCTAGATTTTGGTGAAAGGCATAAATCGATGATATGCACACCAAGTGGTATTATAGCTTCTGGAAAGCCTACTGCTTCCGCAGCCTTTGTTGCGCTTATTGTTCTAGCGATAAGTGGTGGATTGGCTAGGCCAATATCTTCATAGGCTATTACAAGTAGTCTTCTTGATATAGAGTCTTCATCTCCTGATTGAGCTAGTAAAGCTAAATAATATAATGCACCATTGACATCGCTTCCTCTTATTGATTTTTGAAGTCCTGATAATAAGTCATAGTGACCATCTTCTGAACCAAATGATCTTTGATTGGTTACTTTGCATTGCTGTTTTACATCATCTAATTTAATATTGTTATCTTTACATATTAAAGAAGATAACTCCAAGACATTTAAAGCATAACGAATATCACCATTGGCTACTTCAGCTATTAAATCAAGTGCATCTTCCTCTATTGTTACTTCATTATTTAGGCCATCTTCTTTTTTAATAGCACTTAATAAAGCTTTTTTAATATCTTCTCTAGTAAGGGCTTTTAGTTCAAATAGATGACATCTACTTCTTATAGCTGGATTTATGGAATGATAGGGATTGGCTGTAGTACATCCTATTAAGATAATTGAGCCTTTTTCAACATGAGGTAATAGTAAGTCTTGTTTATCTTTGTTTAGTCTATGTACTTCATCACAGATTAGGATTAATTGTCCTGACAAATCGGCTTCAACAAATATTGCATCTAAATCTTTTTTATTACCAGTTACTGCATTAAATCTTCTGAAAGGCTTATGAAGTTGTTTAGCTATTACTTCAGCTAAAGTGGTCTTGCCAATACCTGGTGGTCCATAGAAGATAGATGAAAAGATGCTTCCTTTTTCAAGGCATTTTCTAATAATCCCATTTTCACCAACTAGATGTTGTTGGCCAATGATATCATCTAGTGATTCTGGTCTTAAACGATAGGCTAATGGTTTACTCATAATATTTCCTTTATATAATCTAAAGCTTCTAATAGATTATTGGCCATTTTTGTGGCTTTGGCTTGAACATCACTTGGAATAGGTACTTGATCGGGAATACCCACTACCTTAATATTGGCATTATAGCCACTTAAGATACCATTGATAGAGTCTTCAAAGATGATTGCTTCTTTATCTTTTACATTAGCTTTTTCAAGTACCTTTAAATAGATATCGGGGGCTGGCTTAGAATTTTCTACTTCATCGCCAAAGACCATATAATCGATATAAGGGAGTAATTTAGTACTTTTAAGTACCGGTAATTGCTTATCTTTATAAGTAGATGTGGCAATCGCAATCTTTACATTATTTTCTTTTAGATAATCCAATATTTCAAAGGTACCTTTCATTACTTTAACTGGTTCATTGGTATAGATTTCATTCATGATACTAGTTAAATTATTAAGATAGTCTTTATAACTATAGTCTTCTTTTAAATAGGATGAAATTAACTTTTCAATGTAATCTTTGGTTCCACCAAAGGTTTTGGAAATGATTTCCATATTTAGTGGATAATGGTTTCTTTCAATGTTTATTTTTGCGGCCTTATAATAGACTGATTCAGAGTCTACTAATGTGCCATCAACGTCGAATATTGCAAGTTTGATCATAAGAATATTATAAGGCATTATGTTAAAATTGAAGTGGAGGATTCTTATGGAAAATAATGAATTAAAAGCTCATGCGTTAAATGTAAGAAGAAACATTATTGAGATGATTTATGCAGCTCAAAGTGGTCATCCAGGTGGTTCACTTGGTTGTAGTGATATTGTTACTTTCTTATATTTTGAAGAAATGAATATTAATAAGGATAATTTAGATAGCACAAATAGAGATCGTTTTGTTTTATCTAAGGGGCATTGTTCTCCTGCTTTGTATGCAACTCTTTTTGAAAAAGGATTAATCAAAGAGGATCTAAAGACTTTTAGAAAAGTTGGTTCTAAGTTACAAGGCCATCCTAGTATGAATTATCTAAAGGCTGTAGATATGTCTACTGGCTCTTTAGGACAGGGTGTAAGTTGTGCGGTTGGTATGGCTATTGCCAATAAACTAGATAATAATAATCGTGTTTATGCTTTACTTGGTGATGGTGAAAGTGAAGAGGGTATTGTTTGGGAGGCTTTAATGGCGGCATGTCATTATAAGCTTGATAATCTAGTAATTATTTTTGACAACAATAATCTGCAAATTGATGGTAATGTGCAAGATGTAATAGGTCCTTTACCTTTAAAAGAAAAGGCTTTAGCTTTTGGAGCTAATGCTTTAGAGTGTGATGGTCATGATTTTGATTCAATAAGAGAGGCTTTAAATAAGGCGAAAAATACAAAGGATATGCCTACAGTTATTGTTGCCCATACTGTTAAGGGTAAGGGTGTAAGCTTTATGGAAAACGATTATGGTTGGCATGGTAAGGCTCCAAATGATGATGAATATCATAAGGCAATGGATGAACTAAAGGAGGTAAGATAATGGCTCAAGAGACAAGAAATGCGTATGGACAAGCGCTTGCGAAGTTAGTTTTAGAAAACCCAAATATTGTTGTGCTTGATGCTGACTTATCTGGTTCTACTAAAACAGCTATGGCTAAAAAGGTAGCTAGTGAAAGACATTTCAATGCTGGCATTGCTGAGGCTAATATGATGGGTATGGCAGCTGGTCTTGCAGCTAGTGGTAAGATTGCTTTTGCTAGTTCATTTGCTGTGTTTGCTGCAGGTAGAGCATTTGAAATAATTAGAAATTCAATTTGTTATCCAAACTTAAATGTAAAAGTTTGTGCAACTCATGCTGGACTTTCGGTTGGTGAGGATGGAGCGAGTCATCAATCTGTTGAAGATGTGGCAATTATGCGTAGCTTACCAAATATGCATGTATTTGTACCATGTGATCAATATGAAACTAAGGCTTTAATTGAGTATGTGGCTAAGTTAAATGGTCCATGTTATGTAAGACTTGGTAGAGGTAAGGTTGATGATGTCTATGATGAAAATACAAAGTTTAACTTTGATAAAGTTGACATTTTAAGAAAAGGCAAGGATGTAGTATTGTTTGCCATGGGTCTTATGGTTCAAGAGGCTTTAAAAGCTGCTGAAGAGTTAGATGCAACGGTTGTTAATGTATCTAGTATTAAGCCAATTGATGAAGAATCTATTAAATCTTTATTAGAAAGTCATAAAGTAGCTTATGCACTAGAGGAACATAATATTTACGGTGGATTATTTAGTGCAATTGGTGAAGTAAAAGCTAAAACTAGTATTACTACTCCTGTTTATCCTATTGGTGTAAATGATTGTTTTGGTGAAAGTGGCAAGGCTAGTGATGTATTAAAGAAATATGGTCTTACTAGTGAACATATTATTAAAGTTGTAAAGAATAAATAAATATCTTATCCAAACATGAAAATAAGCGTTAATAGCGCTTATTTTTTGTATATTAAGAAAATCAATGCGTTCTGTCTAAAATCCAAAATAGGGTATAGCTAATAATATTTATCTATTACTGATTATTGTTTGTTTACTTATTTGTTGGTTTTGTCTTCATACATATAAACTAACATCTTTCTTTGGAAATAAAGTGTTGTTCCGTTGGGCATAATTTTTTGTTAAAATAAAAGTGCAAATAAAAGAATGCTTTTTTCGTAATAAGTTATTACGGGGGGGGGGTATTAATTGGATATCTCTTGGGCATTTGAAGATAATAATACAAAAGA
>CAVKAO010000058.1:0-7299 GCA_963654705.1 Oscillospiraceae bacterium | reverse complement strand
ATGATGTTATTTTTAAAGTAGAACATAATAAGATTAAAGTAACACTTAAAGCTAACTCTGCTTCTATTATCTTTTGGCTATTACAGTATATTCAATATGTTGAAGTAATTGGTCCTAAAAAAGTTAAAGACAAGATAATAGAGATACTTGAAAATAGTTACAAGAAGTATCTATAAATACGTAATACAAATAAAATATTAAACTTTGCTGAATAAAGGAGCGCATGATGAAAAAAGATGAATTTAAAAAATTATATGAAGAATATGTAAAAGATGAAAATTTGAATACAACAAACGAAAACAATAACAATATTGATGGTAAATGGAACGATGCTTTAAAAGAATGGGAAAATTTTCGAAAGCAAATTAAAGAAGGATTGCCATTAGAAAAGTGGTTAAAAAATGATGCTGGTTATCTTCCTGACTTTCTTGATACAAAAGAAAAATTTTTTGGTCATGCAAGAATCGGTAATTATGATCAAGTAATGATTTATAAATACACCGGAAAAGATGAAAAAAGAAAAGACAGATATTATGATTTTTATAATAATAAATATAAAGAACATTTTTGCGATAATAAAGAAGAAATAGAACAAGATTATAAAGAAAATATACAAAGTTTGATTAAAGGTCTAGTTAATGTTAATTCATTAGATGATATATATAAACTAGAAAAAGATAAAAAATATGATGATTTTCGTTGTAAACAAATTTTAAGAAAAATAACTGTCTTAGAATCACTAAGAGAAGATTCTAATTATAGAAATGCTTTCATGTGGATTTATGCTGATAAGGTTATAAATAAACTAGCTGAATTATTTGATGAAGTAGTTGAAATCGAGGATAATACAACATTCTTTGAAAAGAACCAAAAAATATATGAAAAAGCCAAAGAATGGTTAAATATAATTGATAAATCTGAAAAAATAGATTTTAGAAAATTAAATAGCTTTTTATGGTTTCTTACTGATTCAAGCCTAAATATTGAAGAATTTTCTGATTTTAACAGCATAAATATCATTTTCAATGGAGCTCCAGGTACTGGCAAAACTTATGGTGTTAAAAATGGAATAGAAAAGTTGCAACATATCTATAAGGCTAAATACAAGAAATCGAAATATATACAGTTTCACCCTTCTTATACTTATCAGGATTTTATTGAAGGTATAAAGCCACTTAAAATGGTTGATGGAAATCTTAATTTAAGTGTAGTAAATGGAAGCTTTAAACAATTTTGTATAGATGTCAAAAAAGAAAATGAAAATTATTATCAAGAGCAAGTTAAAAATAATATAAATAAATTATCTGAATTAAAAGATTGGCCACATTATTATTTTATTGTGGACGAAATAAATAGAGGCAACTTATCTAATATATTTGGTGAAACTTTTACATTACTTGAAAAAGATTATAGAGATAATGATTTTTCAGGCGAATATACAGACGATAATATTAATAAACTTGTTTCTACACCTCTTTCATCTGTTATTTCTGAGTTGGATAATAATGATGATTTAATATACAAAAAAATAGATAATGAAGTTTATTTTGGAATACCATTTAATATCCATTTTATCGGTATGATGAATGATGTTGATAGAAGCATTGATACTTTTGATTTAGCTTTAAGAAGAAGATTTAAATGGATTTCAAAACAATGCGATTATGATGTTTTGGAAAAAGAACTAGATAAAAATAAAACTTTTGATGCTGAAACAATAAGATCTTATGTTGATAGCTGCGAAAAACTAAACAATTGGATCAGCAAAGATAAAGATGGCCTAAGGCTTGGTAAAAATTACGAGTTTGGTCATGCGTTCTTTTTGAAAATTAAAGATTTTTCAGGTAGTAAAAAAATCACGAAATCTAAAAAAGCGGATTTATTCGATAACTATATATTAGGAACTTTAACAGAATATATTCGACAAGTTGCGGATGAGAGTGAAATCGATGATTATATCAATAAGGCTAAAAAAGCTTTTGGAATATAAGTAATATGGCCAAGGTTGAAAAACTAGTAACAACAATTAATACAAATTTCTGTTCTTTTAATGACTCTAAGGAGCTTTTTCTTAAAAATTCAAAGTTTAAAGGTAGCCCTGGTTATAAAGAAAAAAGTGATGCGTTAAATGATATTTGTAAGAAAATAGAAGATAAAAACATGAATATGACGTCTTTAAATGATGGAGACAAATTTATTCATGTGATTACTGCAGATTATTCAAAATTTAAACGCAATACAAAAGAAGATAGTTTAATTTATAAAATCGATAATAAAAATGGTGATTATTCTATTTTGACAGGATTATATTGTGGGGTTATTAACTTTGATGATAAACTTCCGCAATTAGAAATTAGAACTGATTATTCAGATATATTCTTTAAGAGAATTTTAAATAGTTGTTGTGGCATTTATGCTGATATCGATGCCAAAAATAATGCTAAAGAAAATGAAAGTATTTATTCATTACTTATACAATATCTATTTCTTATTTCCTTAAGAAAAGTCGCTTTTAAAGATATTCCAAAGAAATATGTTTATCTAAAAGATAGAGGATATAGCATAAAAGGAAATGTTGATATTGAGGAATATATTAGAAATGATATATTTTCAACTGATAAAAAAATTACTTATAAATATCCTAAACAATTAGAAATTCAAAACATTGTCGATGTATTGTATGCCGCCATAAAGGCCTGCAAGATAAGTTTGAGCAATACAACTTTACCAAATTTATCAAAATTTGAGCATCATCTTTTAGAACTTTATTCAGGAAGTAGGCCATCAAAAAAGACTATTAATGATATTTTAAAAGATAAATGTCTATATAATAGTCTTTATTCAGATTACAAAAAGCCTTTAGAATATGCTAAAGTTCTTCTGGGTAACAAAGATTTAAATAATAGTGATACAAAATCATTTTCAGGTGTAAGTGGCTTTTTAGTAGATGCATCATTTTTATGGGAAATGTATCTTTATAATTTATTGAGATTTAATTTAAATGAATGGGACATTGAATCTCAAAAAGTAATATCTTTTTATGATGAAACTTTTTATGGTAAAAATAACTATCCCGACTTTGTTTTAACGCATAAAAAAACAGGAAAAATATATGTTTTGGATGCTAAATTTAAAAAGATGTCTTATAAAAATGAGGATGTGGATAATGAAGATATAAGACAACTACATTCTTATTCTTATTATTTTTCTTTAAAAGAAAAAGATAAGTTTAAAGGTGCTGCCTTGATTTATCCTTCAAAAATAGAATCAAAAAGTAATAGTAGTGATTATATGTTTGGAATAAAGGATTCTAATTGCAAATTTGCTGTACTTACAATCAAGGACCCAGGTGAAGAAGGGAAAATAGTTGAAAACGAAGAACAATTTATAACAGAGTTGAAATTATACTTAGAAGACTAATTAATTTATTGAAGCGTCTTTAAACCGCTATATCACTAAAGAAAAAAGATTATCTATAGAGTGATTGAAGAGATATGGATTTCTATTTAATTTAATCTATAATTTTGATGTCTAATATAAATATATAGACGATGGAATAGAGATACCTATCGCCAAGCTTACCTTACTTCGGATTTCAAGTCTCTTCCTTTTCAGTGCCAAGAAAGTTAACGTCACTTGGATTGACGATTATTTAATAATACTTCTTAATAGTATTTTAAACAATCTTTTTTGTCACTTTATTTGTCCATATATTTTTCTTATAATTTTGCAATAAGCCTTAACATGCCTATTAATTAAATAGCGCGGCTTTTCTTTAAATTGGATTCATAATGACTTTTAATCGTTTCTACTAAGTCAGCAATATAGTTTAATGCTAAATCATATTCTCCATAAAATGAAAGATTTTGATGCATATCAATGTCCTCGATTTTTAATAATCCCAAAGCTACCATTGTGGCATTAAGTACACAATTAAGTTCAATCCTATAAGGAACTTTTTCTAAGCTTCTTAGTTCAGGAAGATGATTCATAATAGTTGTTAAATATTCATATGACCTACATCCATTATTAATCGTCAACACTTGGCTTTCAAAATGTTTAATATTTTTAGTTGGATCTTCTATCGCTTTTCTAATATCACTTAAAGCGGTTTCCATTCTACACTTAGCATCATTAAATTGTTCAGGAAGAGATAGTCTTTCTTTGATTTCATTAATAATATCGCTTAGTGTATCATTTTTTGTTTCTGTTTGATGATACACTTCAATATTATCTTCATCACGATCGTTAAGAGTAAGAACTAATGTATTGTACTCTATTTTTTCTTGCCTACATGCTTCTTGAAACATTTTTACTTCATCATCATTTAACTTATCCCAATTAACAACAACTCCTGCAGCAGGGCTTTCTATTAATTCTAAAAAATTATCAGAAACATCCTTAACATTATCAAATTCATTCTTTAAGATTTCCACTTGTTTGTTTGATAATCCATATGTCAAAATTAGTGTGTCATTTATACTTGTTTTCATCTTTAACTCCAATATTTACAAAATATGCATAATCATTTATTAGGCTCATTTGTTAATAAGCTTTATTCATAGTTAAATTCTACGGCCACCAATCCTATATGGGTTATTACCACTCCATTCAACTTTTTCGCCATTAATTCTATATAGTTTATTACCACTATATTCTATTTTTGCACCACCTACTCTATATAATCGTGTACCTGAGTATTCAACTTTCATATCGCCAATTTTATAAAGTTTGTTTCCATTCCATTGTGGCTTACCACCAAAATACCTAACTAAAATTTCTTCATCTGACATAATTACTTTCTCCTTATCTTTGACTAAATTGTATTAATTACTATGTCCTAAATTTGGTACATAAGGTATAAATTTTACTGACACTGATTTAAATGATGCTTGTGATGATGTTTTAAAACATAGTAATACGGGACTGATAATGAATTAATAATCAATTGTCTTAAGAGGTTTCCATTCAATAATAAAGAAATTTTATGTCAGAACTTAAAGCGCTTAAGAAGACAAGAATGGATTTTAAATTGGATCTAGAATAATATTTAATGATATTACTAAGTATTATTAGTAGTGATGTACTGATTGATAAATTGAAAGAACTTAAAAATAAAAAATACACAAGTAACAAAAGATTAATAATAGCCTATGTTACAAGCATATTTTTATCATTTATAGTTTAATGCGTAATCACTGTTTAAACAGCTCTTAAGATATTCTCTTAGATTCTTGTTTGTGCAATATATGTAGCAACCTTTCATACCTCTAGTCATTAATGTTTTATAAGTATTTTTAATGATTGGTTCTGTTAACTTTTGGGCAGCATCTACACCATTGTTTTTGGCATAATTCACAATGCCTGATATAGATTTGTCGGTTTTGGCCCTTTTGGTGTAGTCAGTGATAAGCTTGCCATTTTCAAATCTTAAGTCATCACCAATTATTACACCCACATAGTCAAATTCAAGACCTTGGCAAGTATGGATGCAGCCAGCTTCATTTACAGATTCTTTATCAATCGCCCAAGTACCAGTATTGCCTAAATTCCAGCTTATTTCAAAGTTATATTCAGGTATTGTTATATCGTGAATATCGCTCTTATTCTTGCCTTCTGTTATCCAATCCCAACAGTACCCTGCAACTATTCTTGATTTATTATTGATTTTATTTTTTTCTATAATAGCTTGTCTTAATGCATTTGGATCATCAAAAATTTGAAAGTCATAGTCATTTTCAAGTTCAAAGTTAGCGGTGTCTCTTATTTTTAGGACATTATCAAGCCATGCCAAATAACCATCTGATCCATCACATCTAAATTGACTTTCTAATTTTTCGTGTGAAATAATCGCATCATACATTTGAGCATATTTTTTTATTTCTTCTACAGAACCAATATCTTTTAGCGTTACTCTTTGATTTTCATCAATAAAGAATATTGAAAACATACTAGCGTTAATAATTTCCTTTATTTGATTTTCACCTTTGTAAAATAAGCCGGATTTTTCATTTAAACGATGTGCCTCATCTACTATCAGCACATCAAACTCGTTACTTTGTGATTCATAAAAACAACCAGATCCCTTAAAAAGAGGTTTTATTTTACTTACTTTATCCCCTTTGGTTAGTTTAGATAAGTAGATATTTCTAGGTGCATTATTTTTCGATATATAAAAAGCATTTAGATTATTATTTAAGAATTGCTTAAGTAAATTAATAGCTAATACTGATTTCCCGGTACCAGGGCCACCTTCCACTATCATTACATGTTTCTTATTGTGGTTATAAGCATATACGCCTGTTTCAAGGGCTTGTTCATAGATTTTCTTTTGATTATCAATTAAGACAAATTCTTTATTTCCCTTAATTAATGAAGAGAAGCAATCTTGTAGAGCTTTAGATGGCTTGATCTTGCCATTTTCAATTATGTATAAGCCTTTTCCATTATCCCCTTTAGATACATATTTCTTGATGAAGTCTCTTAATTTTGCTACATCATCTTTACCAAACATTGGTGCTTTATCAATGTAATCTTTATATGATTCATCGTTAATGGGGTCACTTTCTTTAATATCGTAGTTATGCAAGAAAGCACATGGATGTAGCCCAACTTCTTTGTCATAGACATCTTGATTAAAACTTTCTATTAATGTTGAATAGCTCCATGCTTGATAGGAAGGATGAACCACTTCCCTATCACTATGTCCTGTATATGTAGATACAATGCCATCTTTATTTACATGTTTGACATGTTTCCATTGTTTTAGTTCAACAATGATTATTGAATTCTTATCATCTTTATCTAAACCTGATAATAAGAAATCTATTCTATTGGAAGTATGAGGAATATTAAATTCTATTGCTACACCTGCATCGTTTGGTATTTCTTCATCAGCAAGTACACCTCTCATCCTGCCCATGGAATTAGCCCATGAATTTATTTCGGATTCGCTAGTGCCATGATGAAACTTTTCTTTGAATTTTTCTAGTATCTTATTGGCTATTTGATTATTGTCAACATCTATACAAAAATCATGTTTATTACCTTCATATACAAGCATTGTGAGTTCCTCCAACATTTATAATTAAATTATATAAAAATTAATTATAAAACATAGTAGTGGAAAAATTATGTACTAGCAATATGTCATAATAAAGAAGAAGATATAAAAAAACTCTCCGTCGAGAGTTAAGTCCCGTCTTTAGACTTTCTCACCATTAATCTTTAGAATCATATAATTCCCCGATGTTAATATAAGTTCGATTTAATCGAGCTTTTTTAATGTTTTTAATGATT
>CAVKAO010000057.1:0-7330 GCA_963654705.1 Oscillospiraceae bacterium | reverse complement strand
CTTAAATGCCCGACTAAGTCGGGAGTGCTACCTGGCTTCTGAAATGATGAAAGATCAGCTAAATCTCATAGGAATTGGGTTTGCTGATGCAATGAAAAATGCTTTTTCAGATGAAGATGATCCTGTTAAAGCCGGACAACTTAAAATCCAAGAGCTATATAAACGAAGAAATGAAATTGCCCATCAAAATGACAGAAGTCATGCGTCAGCAGAACAGACGGATATTACAAAACAGTATGTAGAGGAGTATATAGCTTCGGTTAACACAATTGTTTTGCAAATTCATAAGATAGCTGTGGATAAAACAAAAACAGCCGAATAATAAAAATCTTCCGATTACCGCGAGAGTTGGAAATCACCAAGGTGGATGTTGCTGTATATAAGATGATAATGTGTGCGTTATAAAAAAGTATAAAATGTTTAATAATATAGTGTCAATTAGAACTGGGAAGAACAATTCGGTAATTGGTGGTACAGGTTTCTTCGTTAAAACTAATGATGACAAAGTCTTCTTGGTAACAGCGACGCATGTAGCAATAGACACTACGAGCGAAACTGATATATGGGTTTGTAATACAACTTAGTTTTAAGATTACATAACTTAACAGGATGGTTATATGGCTATATCATCCGATTGCAGATATAGCATTTTGGAAGTGAAAGAGAGCAATCATTTAGACCTATCAATATATGTATTGCCGATTAGATTCTTTCTCAAGTTTTACACCACAATTGCCAAATAGTCGATAACCATTGGCTATTTGGCAATTTATCTGTATGGTGTTCTAGGAGTTATTTTTGATTAATTTAATATGTAGAGCGTCAAACTAATATCCCCATTTGGGCTATTTTTATAGGGTTGTGGATAGAGGCTGTTATCAATCTTGACACTAAGTGTAGAAAATAGTATACTGTACTTAAAAAAGCAGGTGGTGAAATTATGTTTATTGAAGATATCAAAAAGACGTATGGCGAGAACACTCCGATTTTTGCGGATGAGATAGTTGCATTATTCAACAATTACACAAGAGCCTATGTGTTTCGTTTGATAAAAAAAGCAGAAGATGCTGGGGAACTGGTGGCCTTTTCTAGAGGAGTTTATTTTATTCCTAAAAAGACCTTCTTCGGCCAATCTACAATTTGTTCTGAGATGGTGGCAGAAAAAAAGTATATGAAAAATAATCAGTCGGTTTATGGCATCTATGCAGGACTCAATCTTTTGAATCGATTTGGAGTGACAACACAGGTGCCAAATACGGTGGAGATTGTGACTAACAATGAAACTACAAGGAAACGTAATGTAACCATAAATGGGAGAGAATTTATTCTGCGTAGGGCAAGATGTGAGATAAACAAAGAAAACTATCCAACATACACTGTTTTACAGCTATTCAGCGATATGAGTAATGAAGATGAACTGGATGATTTTTCTAAAACACAAATTAATGACTATATGAGTAATAACAAAATAAAGGCGGATGATTTGTTTTACATGTCCAGATCATTTCCGGCAACTACACTAAAAAAAATGGTAAGGAGCGGTATGTTAAATGCAGCTGTATAAAAACGAGCAGGAATTTAGGGATGCGATAGTTGCGACATCAAATTATTATCATATAAGCCCTTCAATTGTTGAAAAGGATTATTTTGTGACAGTTGTGCTAAATAAGCTTAAGGAGCATATTCCTGGAATCTTATTTAAAGGTGGCACCAGCCTGTCAAAGTGCTTTAAAGTTATCGGACGCTTTTCAGAAGATATAGACCTTACTCTGGATGAAACTCATTTTACGCAAGGGAATAAGAGAAAAGCCAATAAGGCTGTTATTACGGTGTGTGATGAACTGGGGTTTAAGATTCAAAACAGAGAGCAAGTAAAGCAGCACAGTCACGGAAATTATAACTGCTACAACATTGAGTACCCGGTTATGTTTAATAACTACGGGATAAAGCCGTACATAAAACTGGAAATGACATTTATTCAGAAGGCTTATCCGACCACACTTAGACAAATAACACCGATTATTGGAGAGTATCTTATTGCGATAGGGCAGGAAGAGATACTTCCGCAGTTTCAGCTTGAAGCATTTGAAATGAGTGTGCAATCTCTGGAAAGAACTTTTGTCGATAAAGTATTTGCACTATGTGATTATTATATGCGAGGCGAGGTTATAAGACAGTCAAGACATATTTATGATCTATATAAGCTGATGGCTGTCATAGAGTGGAGAGGTTTAACTGAACTTGTTTCTGAAGTGCGTAGTGACAGAAGGGCGAATAAAACTTGTGTTTCAGCACAACCTGACGTATCTGTACCTAAGATATTACATGAAATTATTGAAGTTAACTATTTTAAAGGAGATTACGAAGCCGTAACATCAGTGCTGCTTAATGAAAAAGTGAGCTATGAAGATGCAATCGTAGCGGTTAAACAGATAGCTGATGATTCACTGTTTGAGGAATAAACAGAAATATACGGACACGTCATTCCTAAAATCCATGCATGAAGTGTATGGGCTAGATTCGGCATTAAGCGAGTAAACTTGCATGTAGTAGCTTATTTATAGTTATATTAGATTATGATATAGGGTGAAAACACAAAATCCAGGAAAGTCGTGTTTCAAACTTTAAACTCAGGAAAAACAAGTTATTCATTTTATCTAGAATAGCCAAGCATCTACATCATCTTCTGATAAAAACAGCTTATTTTATCGGCGTCTAACCACCAAAGTATAAAATTTAAAAAGAAGGTGGAGATGGAGAATAAAGAAGTAGAAAAGTAGAAAAGCGGTACTGAGGAGAAAAAGAAAAAGGGTTTCTAAATAATCCTGTGGTCTAGGCTATAAACGCTTGTGGTGGACCCTATAAACTTATTGTGGTTTACCTATAACACTTTTGTGGTTAGCCTATAACATTTATGTGGTGTTAATACATGGTATATAAGGATTATCTATAAAGTTAATTACTCTATAGATAATCTTTTTTCTTTAATAACAATGAGCTTTGAAGATGTTTCAACAAATAAAACAACCGTTTCAACATCTTCAAATATAGATAGTGCAATAAAATAAACCCACACTATTGTTATAGAAAGACCACAGAGTTGTAATAGCTTAAGCACAGAAATGATATACCTTATAAAAAACCACAATTTTGTAATAGGTGCCACCACACCACAGTTTATGGGATAATGCCAAGAAAAATAAGCACACCTGAAACATGGTGTGTTTTTCTTAAAACACGACTGTTAACTTGTAATATGTTGACAGGTTTGTAGAAATCTGATATAGTTGACTTGTAAGAAAAAAGTAAAGGGAATAAGAAGGAAAGAAAAGAAGGAGAATTTACTGTATGAAAGAAAACGACAATGCTTTTATTACCCAAGTTGTGGAGTTCTACTATTCGACGATAGATGAGACTCACCCTCAAGGTAATATGACTGCAGTGGCAGATGAATTTAAAATTACAAGAGCGAAGGTTAATAAAATCCTTATTACTGCTGGAGTTATTGACTCGCCTTTGCATCAGGATATTATAGCTTTGAAAAAGCGTGGCTATGATACAGATGACATAGCATCAGCACTTGGAGTATCTGCGGCTACTGTGAAGATTAACATACCTTATGAAAAGGTAATCTATAACGGAGAAGAGAAGAGTGCTGGAGCTAGTTATGTTGAAGAATTTCGTAAGCGTGAGAAGGTTTTCTTGAAAAAAGTAGTTAGAAAGAAAACGAATCTGGAAAAAGAGCGAGAAACATATTCTGGTGTTTCAGAAAATGCATTTATGCATGACTACATGAAGACACAGGGATTTTTTGATAATCTAGAACCCAAGGATGATCCTATACATTTAAGCCCAAGATTCAAAAAGGAAGAGATCAAGCTATTTAAACTTCGTATTAACATGATGGTTCTACACATTGAGCTAGATGCTGATTTATCTGATGTTAAAGACTTAGCAGAAATCAAGTATGAAAGTATGTTACAGCCTAGTTTAGATGGCAAGGTTTATACCATCTCACGAGATATTTTGGTTCCAAGTAGTATTCCATTACATAACCTACACTATGCGATTAACCAAGCGTTTGGTTTTACCAATTCTCATTTGCATGAATACACTTTATCAGACCATGATTTGAAGTGGATTACTGAGGAAAAAGTAAGCAAATGGAAGAAATATGTCGGTCTTTTGTTCAAAAACCCACTAAGAGAAGAAGATGTAGACTTCTGGGATGATGACTATGAAGGTGGAAGTCCTAAGAAATGGATGCGCAGCAAGTATACAGGCCCAGTTTACAATAAAATATTTGAGGAATCCTACCCATATGCTCAAGAGAAGATGAGTGGTGTTAAGATAAGCAGCGAGACTATTGATGGATTAATAAGAGAGTTTTACTTGAATCCATTAGCTCTTAACGAGGCCTTACCTATAGATCAAGTTTTATCACATGATAGTCAAGAAGAATATAAAAACATTGATGAGTACAACGCGTATATGGATGAATGCTTTAAAGATGCTGCTAATTATCCTAAACAGACACAGAAGTCGCAGCCATTCCTATATTCATTTGCGAAGACCTTGAACTACAGTTATGACTTTGGCGATGGCTGGTCATTTACAATCAAACCTTTTAAGTCTGTTGAGTATCTGATTAAAGATGGAAGAATAACTGTGGATAAGATAAGGGAAGCCATAAAGGATGTTTGTACTTTAGCTAGACCAGTAGTAATAGCTGCTGATGGTTTGCCTCTTGTAGAGGACGTTGGAGGAGAGTATGGATACATGGAATTCTTGAAGGGAATTAACGGACAAGGCAGTGGTCTGTATGAGGATGAAAAAGAAAGTTTGCAATGGGCCAAAGGCAATGGATGGTCTGAAAAAATCGGTAATCTGAAGACACTGCTGTAAGAATAGAATAATGACCACACTGGATTGTTGCCAGTGTGGTGGAAAAGCTAATAATTCATAATCGTCTAAATAAGATGGATGAAGCATTAAATGAAAAGATAGAAGCTAAACTACAAAGAAAAGAAGATCTTAAAGCTTATGAATCTTTATATAAAGTTAGATTTGATGTTTATGGTTACTTTACTTCATTTAAAAGACAAGAAAATAAGATAAAAGAACTTCTTGATAAAACTGGCTGTTTTGTCATTATTACTTCTAAAAAAATGAGTGCAAAAGAGGCACTTAGTATCTATAGAGATAGAGATGCGATTGAAAAGATATTTAGAATAAAGAAATCCTATCTAGGATGTGATGTATTTAGAGTACATAGTAATGAGAGATTAGAAAGTAAGACATTTAAATCTTTTATAGCTTTAATAATAAGAAACGAAATCCATCAATCTCTTAAACCCTTATATAGTAAGAATAGAAAAGACTATACAGTACATAAGACATTAAGACAAATAGATAGACTTGGTTTAACTAAATTATCTGATGATAAATATCATCAACGATATTTATTAACCAAGAAACAAAAAGACATTCTAGGTGTCTTTGAGATACATGATAAAGATTATAAAGAATATTCTACAAAATTAGAGGAACAATTAAATAAAAATTAGCCAACATCTAGATAAAAATATAGGCTACATTAGATAGATGTATAAAAATTGTGAGAAGTTGACGAAGCAATATGAGAGTAACGCGTTGTCATAAAATAATTTTAAAACTAAGTTGAAAATATGACGACAAGGGAGTATACTTATTACACCATAGATGGAAAAGGAGGAACTAATATGGCAAAAATGGAGGTTAACTTAAGGCTAAAGGAATTGAGAAAAAACAGCAATTTAACACAAGAACAAATGGCAAAATACTTGGATGTTGATCAGAGTTTGATAACAAAAATTGAAAATGGTACGAGAGTTTTGAGTGTAACTATGATTGATAAGTTATGTAGTTTGTTTGGATGTACTGAAGATTATTTGTTAGGACATAGTGAGGAATATATTCCACTAAATTTTGCGTTCAGAGCAAACGGAATTCAAAGTGAAGATCTTCAAAGTATTGCTGCAGTGAATAAAATTGCAATGAACATTCGATATATGAATGAAATGATTAAAGACGAATAAGATGAAAACAGCACAAGAAATAAATTCGCTGGCATTGGAAACAAGGAGAATGCTTGGTGAAGATGATTATTCTCCAATTGATATATTTGCAGTGGTAAATGGGTGGAAGGACAAAAAAATAACGATTGTTAGATACCCACTTTCTCAAAGAATAAGTGGTATGTGCACAAAGGTTGATGATGACTTTTTAATTTGCATAAATTCAGCGACCTCATATGGAAGACAAAGGTTTACCTTGGCGCATGAACTTTATCATATCCTATATGAGACAATTAATGGCCGTATTATTTGCGATATGCAGATGGGAGATGATAAACCTGAGTCGGAAAAAGAAGCAGATATGTTTGCAGGATATCTACTGATGCCATATGATGCCTTGTACAAATATTCCAAAAAAGTAGGTAACCAGTGGACATTGAATCAAGTAATCGATTTGGAACAATTTTATATGATTAGTCATATGGCAACTCTTTTTAGATTGGAGAAGGATGGATTTATAAATTCGGAACAATCGAATGCTTGTAAAAATATAACAGTGTCAAGGGAAGCTGCTAAATTGGGATATGGTAAAGAGCTATACTTACCACAACCGGAGGATAAACAATATTTCACTACGGGCGAGTATGTAAGAAAAGTTGAAACTCTCGCTAATAGGGACATGATTTCTAACGGAAAGAAAGAGGAACTATTGCTAGATGGATATAGGGCAGATATTGTCTACAATTTAGATGAGGAGCAAGGAAATCTGAATGATTGATAACTTGTTTTTTGATACAGATTGTCTTTCTGCTTTTCTCTGGATAAACGACACTAACATACTTCAGGCTTTATATGGAGGAAAAATTATTCTCCCAGGACCTGTCTACCAAGAACTATCTAATCCTTCAGTTCCACATATCAAAAGGAGAGCAGATGGACTAATAAATAATAACGTTGCATCTGTTCAATCAATTGATGTTGGTACTGAAGAGTATGTATTATACAATTCATTAGTGAAAGGTGAAAAGGGCCTAAAGTAAATTGGACGAGGCGAGGCTGCTGGAATTGCATTGGCAAAGCAATACAATGGAATATTAGCAAGCAATAACTATAGAGATATAGCTCCGTATATAGAGGAATACAATTTAAAACATATAGATACTGGGCATATTCTTTTAGAAGCATTAAATCAGAATCTGATTACTGAGGCAGAGGTAAATCAAATCTGGCAGAAAATGTTGGCGAAAAATAGAAAGTTACCAGAAGCCACGTTT
>CAVKAO010000056.1:0-7459 GCA_963654705.1 Oscillospiraceae bacterium | reverse complement strand
TTTTAATAGTTAAATTATTGACAAAATTTACCTTTTTAAGATTATATTTTAAAATAAAGATAATAATAAAAAGAGGTAATAATATGACTAATTTTAAGAAAATTGTTGTAGCAGGAGGTGGCGTACTAGGTAGCCAAATTGCTTATCAATGTGCTTATTGTGGCTTTGATGTTACGATATGGCTTAGAAGCGAAGGCAGTATTGGAAGATGTAAACCAAAATTAGATAAACTTAAGACAACTTATCTAGATGCCTTAAATCTAATGAAAGATAAAAGTAAGGCTATCGAAAATTGGTGTCCTGGTTTAGGTGATTATGATAATTTTGATTATAATGATTGCATTAATAGGGTTAATAATATTGAAGTTAAATTGGAGCTTGATATGAAAAAGGCTTTTGAGGGTGCTAATTTAATCATTGAGTCAATGGCTGAAAATAAGGAAGAAAAGATAAAATTTTATGAAACAATGGCTCCCTTACTTGATGAAAAAACCATTGTGGTAACCAATTCATCAACACTTTTACCAAGTATGTTTGCTAAGTATACTGGAAGAGAAGATAAATATCTTTCAATGCATTTTGCTAACTCTATTTGGAAAAATAATGTAGCAGAAATCATGGTTCAGCCTAAGACTGATAAAAAATATTTTGATCTAGTTGTTGAGTTTGCTGGTGATATTAGAATGTTGGCTCTTCCTGTTTTAAAGGAAAAGAGCGGTTATCTTTTAAATAGTATGCTTGTGCCATTTTTGTTATCAGGTCTAGACTTATATGCTAATGGCGTTTCAGATCCCGAAAGCATTGATTTAGCTTGGACAAAGGGCACTGGTGCACCTAAAGGTCCATTTAAAATTTTTGATACTGTTGGACTTACTACCGCATTAAACATAGTAGATCAATACCAAAAGGTTCCTGGCTTATTTAAACCATTGTTATCTAAGATGATGCTTCCATATAACTATAAGGGCATGAAAGAAATCTTAGAAAAATATATCGCTGAAGGAAAACTTGGCATGAGTAGTGGCGAAGGCTTCTATAAATACAAATAATTAATTTATACCTCTTATTAATGTATAATATAAAACGTTATTTTAATAAGAGGTTTTATTATGGGAAGAAAAGATGCAACAAGAGTAAAATTTAGTGAGCCATATCATTCAATTGCTACATATATTATGCCTCGTCGTGCGGAAGCTGAAGTGTGCATGTGGGAAGATTTTGATGTGACTGACTTACTTGAATATATAAAAGATTACAATACAAAGAATAATACTAATATTAAGTTTTTCCATTGTTTTTGTTATGCCCTTGGAAGAACTATCTATCATCGTCCACAAATGAATTATTTCATAAAGGGTAAAAGATATTGGAAAAGAAATGATATATCTTTGGCTTTTGTAGCTAAACAACAATTCAAGGACGAGGCAGAAGAAAAGCTGATGTTTATGAATGTGAAACCTGATATGAACATATCGGATGTATCTGGTCAAATAATAGGTGATGTTAAAAAGGCTAGAGAAATCAATAGTAATGATTTAGATAAGCTGATGAATACTGTTGGTAAACTTCCTAGATGCTTATTGAATCTATTGATTTGGTCTACGCAAGTTATGGATTTCTTTGGCGTCATGCCTTCTTCTTTAAGTAAGGGTGATCCAAATTATGCTACGGCCCTTATTTCTAATCTTGGTTCAATTGGGGCTAGTGCACCATATCATCATTTAAGTAACTATGGTACATGTTCAATTATGATTTGCATTGGCACTATTAAAGAAATAGATGGTAGAAAGAAAGTTAATGTATCTTTCACAGTTGATGAAAGAATTGCTGATGGTTTCTATTTTGTAAAATCATTAAAGTATATTCATTATGTACTGGAACATCCAGAAACATTATTTGAAAAAGTTTCTTGTGACTTTCCTGAAGGCATAATTAAATGATGATAAAATATCTTTTGCCATTAATTACCGGAATAGCTTATGTTGTTTCTTTGTTATTTTTATTAAAGAAGAAAAAGAAAGATAATCTAAGGAACTTCTATTGTTTTATTCTTTTAACTGGCTTTATGTTTTCTTTAGTAGAGTCGATGGTTATAGATGATAACTTTGTTAAGGGTAATGTAATAGTATTTATAGCTTTAATAATATTAAATAGCTTAAATTGCCTACTTAAAAGCTTAACTTTAGCTAAGAGTAAGGAAAATGAATTATCTAAAAATTTCATGTTGTTTGATCAATTAAGTATTGTTTCAATAGTGTTATTGATTATTGTGTTAAGACTAAAATAATCGGGTTTAAATGCTCGATTTTTTATTGAAATCGCTAAAAGCCTTTATTTAATGGCAGGGGTGCTAAAGTGATGCTAAATGTTTAGCAGTCTTGTTGACTGAGTGCTATTAATAGCTATAATAAATAGTGTTAGGAGGAAAACAAATATGATTAAACCATTGTATAACAATGTATTACTTAAAAAAGTTGAAGCTGCTAAGCAAACAAAAAGCGGCATCATTATTTCTCAAAAAGAAGAAACTGAAGAATATGCACAAGTAGTTGCAATTAGCGATGTAAAAGAAGTTAAGGTCAATGACCATGTATACCAAATGCCACTTAAGGTTGGCGATAAGGTTATGTATAAGAAATATTCTGGCAGCGATGTAAAAGATGGAGATGAAAACTATATCTTGATTAAGGCTGAGGATATTTTGGCAATTGTTGAATAGGAGGAATTAATATGGCAAAGGAAGTTAAATATTCAAGGGATGCTAGAGATAGTGTATTAAAGGGTGTTGATATTCTAGCTGATGCGGTTAAGGTTACACTTGGTCCAAAGGGTAGAAATGTTGTATTAGATAAGGGCTATGGCTCACCAGTAATTGTAAATGATGGCGTATCTATCGCTAAAGAAATTGAACTTGAAGATACTTTCGCTAATATGGGTGCAAAGTTAATCTATGAGGTTGCAAACAATACAAATGATACTGCAGGTGATGGTACCACTACTGCTACTGTACTTGCTCAATCAATTGTTCATAAGGGCTTAGAAGCTGTTGAAAAGGGTGCTAACCCAGTATTTTTAAAGGATGGTATTGATTTAGCTAGTAAGAAGGTTGCTGAAAGTCTACTTTCTAAATCTAAGAAGGTTGAATCAGCAAGTGATATCGCCTCTGTTGCTTCAATCTCATCTGGTTCTAAGGAAATTGGTCAAATCATTTCTGATGCTATGGAAAAAGTTGGCAAGAATGGTGTCATCAATGTTGATGAATCAAAAGGTTTTGATACTTCATTAGAAGTTACTGAAGGCTTAAAGTATGATAAGGGTTATATTTCTCCTTATATGGTAACTGATAGAGAAAAGATGTCAGTTGAAATGGAAAATCCACTTATCTTAGTTACTGACCAAAAGATTTCTACTATTCAAGATGTACTTGGTATTCTTGAACAAATTGTTCAACAAAATAAGGCACTATTGATTATTGCGGATGATATTGAAAATGAAGTTATTTCTACATTAATTGTTAATAAATTAAGAGGTACATTCAATGTTGTAGCAACTAAGGCTCCAGGCTTTGGCGATAACCAAAAAGATCAATTATCTGATATCGCTACATTAACTGGTGCAACAGTAATCTCAAAAGATTTAGGTATGCAACTTAAGGATATGACTATGGCTGATCTTGGTACATGCAAGAAAGTTATTGTTGAAAAGGATGCTACTACTTTAATTGAGGGTGCTGGTTCTAAAGAGGCTTTCAAAGAAAGAATTAAGGAATTAGAAAACTTACTAGAAAAGACTACTAGTGATTATGATAAGAAGAGAATTCATGAAAGAATTGCTAAATTATCAAATGGTGTAGCTGTTATTAAAGTTGGTGCAACAACTGAAGCTGAAATGAAAGATAAGAAGCTTAGAATTGAAGATGCTTTAAATGCTACAAGAGCTGCTGTTGAAGAAGGTATTATCATTGGTGGTGGTGCATGTCTTGCAGATATTTCTAAAGAACTTAGAGGAGAAATTAGAAGTGATGTAACTGATGTTCAAAAGGGTATCAATATTGTATTAGACTCTTTAACTGCTCCACTTTATCAAATTGCTGAAAATGCAGGTTATGATGGTAAGGAAATTGTTGAACAACAACTTGCTAAAGAAGAAAATGTTGGCTTTGATGCAAAAAATGGCAAATGGGTTGATATGTTTAAAGAAGGCATTGTTGATCCATGCAAGGTTACAAGAAGTGCTTTATTAAACGCTGCTAGTGTATCTGGCTTACTAATCACTACTGAGGCTGCAGTTGGCACAATCAAGGAAAAAGAAGCTGCTGCACCTGCTGGTGGTGGCATGGGAATGTATTAATGTAAATATTTACATTTTAAAAATGAAAAACTTTCACACAATTTACACAATAGCGTAGTACTATAATAGCGTAGTAAATAATTACTATGTAGTTAAAAGTTTTTCATTTATCCTATTATTATTAAAAAGTGGGCATTAGCTCACTTTTTAATATATAATTTATAAGCGCTGTCTCAGTAGCTCAGTTGGATAGAGCGTTCGCCTCCTAAGCAGGAGGTCATTTTCCTGAAAAAGAGACAAAAACTGTGGTATTATCTTTTATATATTTCGGTAGCTCAGCTGGATAGAGCGTCCGCCTCCTAAGCGGAAGGTCGTGGGTCCGAATCCCATCCGGAATACCATTTTTACCTTTATTTAAGCGGATTTTCCGCTTTTTTTGTTTTTTTGAAATGCTTTTTATCATTAACAAGATAAAAAATTCAAATAGAAAATTGGATGAATTTTAGTGGCGTTCAGATGACCTATCTCAATCTGAACTTTTTTGCATCAAAATTTTGGCCATCTAATGGATTTCTAATACCCTGCTAATAGAACTAGCTGACACAGGACCGTACTATGCGATACGTCACGTGCTAATAAGCATCATTTAATTACCGCTCAAAGTAGTGATTAGAAGCTGTAATAAATCGGGATCTTGCTTGATTTTTTCTAGTACTTTATCTATATCAACTTTCTTATTTGTTTGTGTAACATCCACATAATTTTCTATATGTTGTTTATAAAAACTATCCTCAAACTTTTGTGCATTGACTCTTCGATCTTCATCTAAGATGTGGCTGTATAGATCCATAACCATATCGGCTTGAGAATGTCCAGTATCACCTTGAGTTGCTTTAATATCTCCGTTGTTTAATTTCAATTTATAGGTTGTACTGGTATGACGCAAAGAATGAAAGACAACATGGGGAAGTCCAGCTTCTTTTTGTAAATTTGATAGACCTTTACGAATAGTACTCCCATCACACGGAATACCATTTGGTTGACATATCACAAGATTATAATCATGATACTCATCTCCATAGGCATCTTTATATTGCTTTTGATCTTCTTTCCATTGTTTTAGAAAACAAGCTAATGTGTTTGGTAACCATATTTTTCGAACACTACTATCTGTTTTTGGCGTTTTTAATACAAGTCTAGTTGCGTTTTTTCTTTTTTCAAATTGTGGAAAGACGAATAGTACATCTTTGTTATTTAACTTTTCCAACGCATCAGTACGAGCACGTTCTAATTGTTGTTTTATATAAATGTGCGTATCATTATTTGCAAAATCATCTTCGCTAATATGCACATTGTTCCAAGTTAGACCGAGTACTTCACCAATTCTTAAAGAACAGGCAAATGCAAGTTGAATGGCAATCGATAGTTTTGGATCTTCACAAACTTCAAGTGCTTTGGCAATTTGATTGGCTGTCCATATTTCACGCTTTTCATATTCATGTTTGGGTGTATCCACTTTTAAAAATGGATTGTTTTGAATGTATTCCCATTTCACGGCAACATTGAATGTGCAGCGCAAAACTCTATGAATTTCCGTGATAACACGATTAGATACTCGTCCTGTTTTCTTTATGTTTTCACTTTCTTTAAGCTTTGCATAATATTGTTCAATTGTAATTGGACGAATCTCATCTAGCTTATAATGACCTAGATACGGTGAAATATATGTCTTAAATAAGGCAGTATTCTTTTCCATAGTCGATATTGACCATTTATTGCAGCCATAAAGATCAACATATGTTGGCCAAAATTCATTTAAACTCGTTGTACTTGGTGCAATAAAGGTTCTGTCGGCTTGTTGTAATTCAACTTCAGCTTTTCGCTTTCTAGCTTCTCGTAATGTTCTAAAGGATTCCCATTTTTGTTTCTGCTTTCCAAATTTATCTGTGTAATAATAAACTACATTATAAGTATCCTTTCTTTTTTGTATCGATGCCATTTTATTCACCACTTTCAATTTCTAATAGTTTCATCAATAACTTTTTACGAATATCTTTATCTTCGCTGAGTTGTTTTACCAAATCCACTGCGTCTTTTTTATCTTTATTAGGTAACTCTGTTTTCATTTGTTTTGAAAATTCATTGTTTATTTTTTTCGTTTTTTCTTTAATTGTTAACCCGTCATGATTGAAAGAAATATCATTATGTTCATAATAATAAATATCTCTGTAATATCGTCCGTCTGGGGCAACTTTATCAGAAAAAAATTTCAATCCAGCTAGTGTATGTCTTGGTAGTTTTAATTTTAATGTTGTTTGATCTAAATGCTTAAGTACAAGACGATCATCATATGGTTTGATTCCATAAGTTGTAAACATTAATGAATTAGGAGTCGTATCAAAATGATAGATATCTTTAGATCGTTTTTTCCAATTTTGCAATAATGCATATAGAGCACATGAAATAGAATAGATATTTTCTTTATCAACGTAATGATGAACAACCTGCGTTTTTGATTTTATTTTCTTATCGTGAACATATTTTTTAATTACGTAAGATTCAGGAAGAAACTGTAATTCTTTTTCATACATACGTTCCATCACTTTATTTGTTCGAATGTAGTATTTATCTTTTTCCTTATAAAAATCAGACCAAATTAATCCAAGAACTTCCGTCACATTCATTCCTGTCGCAAATACAATTTGCATAATGACGTAAAGTTTTTCTTCTTTACATCCTTCAAAGATTTGAACCATTGTTTCATATGTCCAATCTGCGTATTTCTTGGGTCTCTTTTTAAAATCTTTCGGATCAGAAATGTGGATTTCATTGAATGGATTTTCATCCATGATTCCCATTTTTATTGCGTGATTACAAGTGCTGATTAATAGTAATTTACAAGTTCGAATTGTCTTTACAGATAATGAACAATTTCTTGCTACGCTTTTTATTGCACATAATTGATGAATGATAGAATTTGCAAAATTAGAATCAACTTCTTTTACTTTTGTTGTTTTTAGCATGCTTTGCAGATACACATCATAGTTTTTTTGTGCTTCATGATATTTTTTTAAATGATCTTTAAAATAAGGATCAGTAAGCCAATCTTCCATGACATCCACAAACAAACTATCTGGTGAAAACTGACAAGTTTCACCATCTAATAACT
>CAVKAO010000055.1:0-7491 GCA_963654705.1 Oscillospiraceae bacterium | reverse complement strand
CTATCCGACATCTTAATTGTTCCAACAAGCACTAACATGTTGAATATTGTTTCACCAACATAGCTCCAAACCATAGATACACTTGATGCGCTTGAATCTACTATTGGTGCACTTGTCGCAAAGGCTGAGAAGATAATACAAGCAAGTACAATAATCGCTCCTTCTAAACATACAGCTGCATAGCTTTTAATAAAGGTTAATGCAGTATGTTGGGTGGATTCACTAGCTGAAGAAGCAAGTGGAATAGGGGATATGGCTGTATACATGTATAACTTAAAGAATCTTCCATAAACTGTAAGAATCATGATAAATGATAGTACGGTGATAAAGATAGAACCTAGTAAAGTAACGGCCCATAGTGGTATTGATTCTAAAAATCCTGTATTACTTACAGCATCTACAATTTCTTGAGGAATCACTGTTTCAGTTGAGGTTCCAAGACCAACTGTTTTAGTAATAGAAGAAATAATACTTTGAACAATTTGAAAAATCTTTGTCATGAGTTCCATTCCATAAAGGACTAGAGTTCTCGCAATAATAAATCTAAGAAATAGTTTAAAAGCTTGTTCAGGTCTTTTAATATCTTGCCAACTTGTACATGTTTTAATCATTCCCCATAAAAAGAATAAAACAAGTAGGGCTAGTCCAATACCTTGTAAACCATTATGGATTTTCACAATGATTGTCCATATATTTCCACCTTTAAATGTTTCTGGCGATTCTGTAAGTAATAACCATATTTCTGCTAGTTTTGAATTCCAGGTATTTAATGCACTTGTTAGGTTATCGATGATTCCATCCATACACTAACCTACAATGATATTTAATATTTCTTTGGCAAACGTAATAATGATTCCACCCGCAACTGTCATAAATCCATTGGCTCTTTGGCTTGGATCATGACTCTTCAAAGATAAACCTACTTGTACAATTCCAAATCCTAGAAGGATCATTCCAATTGCTCGAATAAGTCCAAACATAAAATCACTAAAGTTATTGATTACCGTAACTGGATCATTGTCGGCATATATTGGTGTAATAAATGCACTTAATAACATGACTGCTATATAAGTAATTGATACTATTCTTTTAATTGTTTTCTTCATTTTTCTTAATCTCCTTTATATATTTTTCTGTTTCTTCTGTATCTAATAATTCATATTCATTATTAGAAAGAAGGATATCTTGCCAATCATCAATAAAATGGTTGGCTTGTCCATGAATATAAGGCTTATGACCACCATCAAGAGTTTGTTTAATATTAGGATGCTTTAATAAATCATATTTTTTATCCTTGATTGGCCTTTCTCCCTTAATAAAAAGAAGTCCGTAATTGTTATCTAATAAACGAACTTCATCAGCTGTTAATAAGTCTCTTCCTGTCTGTTGATAATTGGTCGAATAGTTGCCACTTCTGCCTGAAGATTTACCAAATGTATTGGTATCTAAGGTTTCTTTTCCTAATAGCTCACTAATGTATTTATGTGTACTTTGTTCATTGCCACCAAGATAATAGGTTTCATCACAATTACCTACAATGGATTCCCAACTATCTTTATAAAGGGCTTTGATTTGGGCTAAGTTTTGTAGAATGATCGATACAAATATTTGTCTAGATCGCATGGTAGATAGTAACTTATCAAATTCATCTGGAAGGGCAACATTGGCAAACTCATCCATTAGAAAATGAACGGGAACAGGAAGTTCTCCATTATGAATGATATCGGCCTGGTAATATAACATCTGAAATAGTTGTGTATATAACATACCAATAATGAAATTAAATGTTGAATCATTATCTGGAATAATCGCAAACAAAGCTGTTTTTCTTTCACCAATCTGTTCAAGTTCCATTTCATCATAGTGGGTAAGGGATGCAAGTTCTTCCAAGTTAAAAGCAGCAAGTCTTACGCCAACTGAAATCAAAATAGATTTAGCGGTTCTGCCTGCTGCTTGTTTATATATTTTGTATTGTTTTAGTGCTAGAGAACTTGGATCAACGTTTTCTAATCTTTTAAATAATTCATCTAGTGGGCTTTCGTAATCTTCTTCCTCTTCTTTTACATCTGCATAATTAAGCATTTCCATGACCATTGTAAAGTTTTGTTCATCTTCTGGAGCATAGTGATAAAGATACAACATCAATGCTTCAAGTAATGCTGTTTCACTCTTTTCCCAGAATGGATCATTTGTTGAAGATCCTTTAGGTGTGGTATTACGTATTAAATTAGTAATTAGCTTTAAAATATCCTTATCACTTTGAATATAGTGAAAGGGATTATAACCAAGAGATTTAGACATATCAATCAGATCAATGACTTTGATTTCATATCCATTTTTTTCTAGTAAATAGCCAACACTGCGAATGATTTCACCTTTAGGATCAAGTACTACAAAGCTTGTATTACATTGCATGATATTAGGTTTGGCATAAAATCTTGTTTTACCAGCACCAGAACCACCAATGACAAGTGTATTTAAGTTTCTACGATGCTTTTTACCATTTAGGCCCATTCTTACATTTTGAGAAAAGACTTTATTCGATAAATAATTCTTATCGGCATATTTTTTACATACTTTAAATGGATTTGCCCATTTGGCAGATCCATATTCTTCATTTCTTCGATAGTTCTTGGATGAAGATAAATAAATTCCAACACCAATTCCATATGTTAGCAAACATACACTTATTGACTTTAATGAATTGCTTGTCCATTTTATTTGAAATGGACGGGATAAAGCTTCATTTAAATAGGGCAGAGCATTAATGAGTCCTTCATCCATATATGGAGCAATGATTAATCCTAACCAAATGACAGGAATGATTAATAGAATTAAAAATACATATTCATCTTTTCTTTTATCAATATGAATCACCTACCTCTATTAAAGTTCATTGTTTTATTCGAATCAGCATCACATACTTTAACAATGAGTGAATCGAGAAAATCATAATTTTTTTGAGCTAGTCTTTGTTTATCTCTTAAATCAGCAAGAGCACGTACAATGATTCTTCTTTCTGTATCATCAATTTGAATGTCTATGATTTCATCTTCTTGTTTCTTAAACCAATTCTTCATAACCTTATCTCACTTTCTTTTTAGTTTTCTTTTTAACAGGGTATTTGGGTGCAGCAGACTTTAATTGTTCTTCTTTGATATCCTTGAGTTGTTTTAAAACAGAAGGTTTATCCGTGGTAGCTTTTGAATTTTCTCTTTCGACGGTTTTCTTCTTCTCTTTTTTCTTGGATGTTTTTGAAGATGGCTCGAACGGAGTACCGTCCTTGCTTGTTCGAGCTTTTGTCGGGTTTTGTTTATCATCCATTAATTGATTTAAAAGTTTGTCATGTTCTTCATCACTCATTGGTTTGATATCTTTTTGTGATAATACACTTTCTCTAATGGCTTTTGTATCAATGGTAGCTAAATCGAATTTATCAACCATTCTGGATATCTTTGAAGCATCTTCTGCTTTGACCATAATATCGACAATGCCATCAGTTTTATCTTTTTCCTTTAATACAGAATAGAGAACGCCATAGTGTTTTGCTTCAATACAAAACTTTTCTAAATCTTTATGATGAATCGCAAATACCTTTAATTCTTTTCCAGACTTTAATAGATTGTCTAGATTTGTTTTACCGCGAATCCTCTTATTGTCTGTGATGATGGCATATAAAGTAACAGCTAATGATTTTGCTGCCTGTCCACCAGCTTTTAGACCAATCTCGGCAGCTACTTCAATACCTTCGAGTGTCATCTTCATCATTTGATCGGCTGTATCTGCACTGTTCATAAATGCAAGCTCCTTTCGTACTCTTTTTGATTTTCTTCACGAATATTTTCTAAATCATTCACTTGTTTTATTTTTTCTTCAATATCAGGAACTCTTTCAATAATATCTTTGCATATTCTTAGTTCCTTTTTCCCATGTGCAATTTTTAAAGAAAGAGTTTCTTTATCATTTTCTAATTGTTCTTTTAATTCATTATTACGACATCTTTTGATTTTGTTGTAGATTGATCTTCTTTGATTGCTCCAAGTATCAACTAGTTCATTCATATTATTTTGGAAAGCAAGTACATCATCCATTGTTTCGATATCATGCTTACCTACAAAAGTGTTTTGTTCCGTTATCTTTTTCAAGTAAATCAAATCCTTTCTAATTTCTGGACTAATATAAGTTTCTTTGCTTCCTTTTTTACGATATATTCCAAGCATAAAACAATATTTGATATACATAGCCTTAATTCCTTTTGCCTTAGGCTTGTTAGGATCAGGTATATATTCTTCACTTTTAATAAAATCAGAAACAGGTTCAAGGGAATGTAAAATACTTGAGTTTAATCGATTCATGATATATTCCTTATCGTATTTTTTACTATTTGAAAGTTTATAAAAGCGAAATGGTCTTTTAGCTTGAGGATGTTTTATAGTCCAATGTGTTTTTGATAAATCAACCTCATAGCCCATAGCTTCTAATCCTTCTTGAAATTGATCTAGGTCTCTTGCATAAGATAAAACGGAATCCACGTCGTACCTTATAATCTTACGAAAGTAGATTCCGTCATTCTTTTCTGCATTCCATTCGCCATAATTCATTGCTTTACCTTTTGGCTTTTCAATAACACTTAATCCATATTCTTTACATATCACATCATTGATTTCACGAAAGTGATCAATATCAGTTTTCTTGTTATCATATTTTTTACCATCTACCCAGGAAACCGAATTGACTACAAAATGATTATGAAGATGCTGCTTATCTAGATGTGTAGAAACAACAACTTCAAATCGATTTCCCCACATTTGCCTGGCAAGCTTTATACCTAGTTCGTGACATTGATCTGGCGTGATTTCTTTTGGTTTAAAGGATTGTACGGCATGAAAGGCGAGTCTTCCATCCATTTTGTTGTAGGAAAGTTTTGTATTCATCATTTGGGATAATGCAGTTTTAGGATCACAATTTATTCCTGTGATATATTCTTTTTCATTTGTCTTATAGCCTTGGGTGGTATAAGTTAATACTTCTTTTAGTCCATCACTTATTTCTTCTTTGGTTTTATCTTCATTTCTAATGTAATTGAGGACACGATTTAAATCATCTTTTACTGCCCATATTTTTGTGATTGCCATAGCTCCTCCAAATTGGCTGGTTGACGAATCAGAATCATAATCTGATTGATTTGATCTTGTAGTAATTCAAAATCTGCTTGGTATTGAACGTGGTCTGGTTCATTTATTGATAATTGATAAATATCATTTGAGATATTTCTTAAAATCATAATCGTATCAATTAATTCTTCACTAGGTGCTGCACGTGGTACTAGACCATTAATAATCATTCTTAGATATGATTCTCTAGTTAGCTTGGATTGTCTAACAAGTTGACTTAAGTGTTTTAATTCCTCATCATTCATCTTGATTTCAATTCTGTTATTCCTTCTTCTCATAATCTTTATAGGTTGCTCCTTGAATTAATATAAGAAATGTAATTCCAACAAATATGCCGGTGCAAAAGATTAACAAATAAAGTAATAATTCAATGTTCATTTTGATATTCCTCCTGGTATTGGGTCTTAGGGATATTCCCTAAATATATGTCTTTGGTCGGTCAAAGACGTTGCTTGCTACAAATGTAGACAATTATTTGGCTATATCTTTCTTTTTAGATGGAATTAAACCTGATAATTCAGACTCCATCTTTTCTAATACTTCTTTCTTTTGATTTAATAGTTTTAAAGTTGAAGTAAGCGTTATATTTTCTTCATTTAATTGTTCGAGTTTCTCATCGTTTTTCGCTTTTCTTGCTTCATAATATTTGATTTTCTTTAGGATATCTTCGTACTTTATCATGTTAAAAATTCTCCTAATGTAAGATTTGCGAATATTGTTGTTTATGCATTCGCTTTTGATAATCATCAGCTTTTTCTAAAATACGATCTTGTTTTGAGTAATGGTAAATTGTATCTGATAGTCTTTGACTTTCATCGACAATCGTATTATTTACATAATTCAATGTGTTTTTAACATGTTCTTGATTTAGACTTGGCGAGTCACTTAAAACTAAAACTTCATCTGTTGAAGATGGGATGATGTATAAATCATGTTCTAGCTTACAAGCAATTTCATTTAACAGATTTGGATAAAACATGGATGCTGCTCCATCTGTTTTATGTTCGTTTGTAACGATAATAAGTTGTTTATCTTTTTGCTGATAAGCGATATTTTCAGGTACACCTAATAGAAAAGTTTCAATCGGCATAATCTTTGGAACCATGATTTTAGGTGACGAGATAAGCGCATCTTTATGAAGGGTAGCTATATCAATTCCGTACGTACCCATCATTTGATTAGTAACCTTTGCCGAACAAAAACGTTCTTCTGTTGTTTGTATCATGATGCGATATACGATGGCTAAATCACCAACAAGTGTATGAGGTATCGTTTCTAATTCCTTTTTATTAGTATTCGCATTAATAACATTTATAAATAGATAATCTTTAATATTTTCATAACTAAGTAGCGCATTTATGTTATTTAGAACTTTCTTGTTTTCTATCATAAGCTTCCTCCTTTGTTAATTCTTTCAAATAAAAAGCCAATCTTTTTTCTTGATCGGCATTGGTAAATTCATCAAATACAATTGTTATTTCCATGATTATTCATTCTCACTTTCTGGATACAAACCATAAAAGAAATCGTCTGTATCAACTTCTTCTACTTCATGTTCATAACCTTCAATCGCAAAAACCATCCATTCAATAATGTCATCATACATAGCTTGTTTAGCTTCGATTAGAGCTTTAATTCTTTCTTGATATGCGATGTTTTCTAAAAGATTATCAGATGAGTCTTCTGAAAATGTATATTCTGTGATTACTTCTTCAATGGAATCTAGCATTAATAATTGTGCTACTACGATTTGTTTATCTTCATCTATAAGATTTGAATAGTTAAAAAATTTAGTGTTGTAAGTCATTCTTTTTTCCTCCTTCAGACTTATTAATTTCTGTTTCTTCAATTTCAATTGAAACAGTGTTGCCAAATAGACTGGCCATTAATTCTGAATCATTTTTAGTTGATTCATAAGAATCGATATATTCTTGATCTACTAAATGAAATTCTTTCTTTTTTGATTTTTCACTTTCTACAAGTTCAGTTGCCGTTATCTTTAAGGCGGCTTCTTCATTTAAATCTAATGTATCTGGTGTTTTATTTAGATCCATCAGCAATAATGTTTCGTTAAAGAGAATTGGTTCTTCCTCTTTTAAGGCTTTCATTTGTTTAAACATAATGTTTAGAAATTGCTTTTTTACTTGATCATTAACTAATACTTCCACAGGTTGATCCAAGATGTCTTTATAATGTTTTGATGGAACAACGGTAGGAAGTTTTGTATCAGGGTTGATGTAGGAATAGGTCATGCGACTAATATTGTCACAGACTTCTTTGATCTTCATTTTTTGAAATAAATCGAATTGTTTGTTCA
>CAVKAO010000054.1:0-7674 GCA_963654705.1 Oscillospiraceae bacterium | reverse complement strand
GTTCTAACTATACCGATCCGATCTTCCATAGGTGTAAATAAGGTGTAAATTCTACATTGCCGTCCAAGAAACCTAATAAACTCAAGGCTTTTGCTCCATCCCTTAAACACTACCATGGCAAACAAATAATATTTTTTTCATACTTAATACCTCCCATTTTTATATAAGCGGCTAATTAAATGCCTCGTTAATAATTTTAAACTTAATTGTTTTTAGGTAAATATTGCATTTCCGCAACATTATAAACCGTTATAAAAGCCTTAGGATCAAGCGAATTTATAAAAGTGATTAATTTTTGGTACTCTTGTTTATCAACGATAGTAATAATTTCATTATGTTTATCCTTATTATATGCGCCAACAGCCTCATAAATAGTCGCTCCACTATGCAAGTCTTTTATGATAAATTCCCTAAGTTTGTCCTCTTTACTAGTAATGATGCATACTCTTTTTTTAAGATTTTGACTAAATATAAAGTGATCAATGACTATTCCATTAAAATAAGTCCCAAGTACAGAAAGCACCACTGACTTAGAGTCGTAGACAAAGCATGAACTAAGGGCAATAATCATGCCACTATAGCTCATAGCCTTGCCAATGTCTATTCTTAAATATTTATTGACAATTTTAGCTACAATATCCAAACCGCCACTTGAGGCATTCGCGTTAAACAAAACACTTTGGCCAATACTTACAGTTAAGCAATAACAAAGCGCATCTATTTCTTGTGATCCCGTTAATGATACAAAATCTGGAAATAACAATTCAAATAGGCCAATAAATACTGGCAACATTACACTTGTATATACTGTTCTTATGCCAAACTCTTTACCACAAGTAAAAAAACCAACAATAAGAAGCAAGACATTTAGGATAAATGCCACAACCGATAAAGGTAAGTTAATAAAATTAGTAATAATCATAGCCAAGCCAGAAATTGAACCAACTGCGGTTTTGCTGGCATTTAGGAAAAAGAAGACGGCTGCCCCAATAATCGCATCCGCCAAAGTTAACTTAAATATATCCTTTAATATTTCTTTTGTTTTCATCTGCTTTTCTTTAAACCATCCGTATTATAGTCAATCCATTCAAAAGGTAACCAGGTTTTTATTTTTTGACTCATAAGTTCAATCTCTATACAACAATTTCGATTCTTTTTAGAATATTCAACTATCACACCTTCAAGATTTTTAAGTGGTCCACCAACAATCTTGACTTTACCATCAATTTTAATAGCTTGAGAAACACTTAATACACCCTCTTGTTCAAGCACCCATTCAGCATATTCCAAGTCTTTTAAAACCATTTTCCCACTATCGGTATTTTTGCTTAGAACCTTAAAATAGTAATTATCACTTTTTATATAAAATATTTCTTTATCCTTTGGCAAAAACACAAAAAGGTATCCGCCTAACAGTACTTCTTGCACATCATATTTTTCCCCACCTCTAGATCTGTGAGCCATTTTAAGAAGTGGCGAAACAACTAAATAATCATATTTTTTGTTTAGTTCATCCGCAAGTTTTGTTTCTATTCCTTCAAGCGTAAATAAGCAATAGGCATCATAGCCACTTTCAACAAGTTCCTGTTTACGTAATTTTAATTCATCTGAAAATTCCCACATACAACCATATTAACATTTTTTTCAGTGTTATAATAAGCACTATGTTAAAGAAATTTTTATCCTATTATAAGCCTTATAAGCTACTGTTTTTTCTAGATATGTTGGCATCATTACTTATATCCTTAAGCGCCATGGTCTACCCGATTATTACTCGAAATATGCTAAACGATTATATTCCTAACTCTAAGTTTGATTTAATAATCAAGTTTGGCATTATTCTATTAGTAATATATATTATCCGTGCTTTACTTAAATTCTTTGTGCAATATTATGGCCATGTTATGGGCGTTAGAATTCAATCAGATATGCGCAAATCATTATTTGAAAAGATTGAAAAATTACCCTATTCATACTTTGACAATCATGAAACAGGAGCCATCATGTCTTCTCTTACAAATGATATATTCGAAATATCAGAGTTAGCACACCATGGACCTGAAAACTTTATTATGTGCACGCTAATGATTGTTTTATCCTTCTTATATCTTAAGACAATCAATTTAAATTTAACTTTAATCATTTTTGCATCGGTACCATTTTTAATTGTAATTTCATGTAAGCTTCAGTCCTATATGAGAGAAGCGTCACGCAAATCAAAGATTGCCATGGCCAAAATAAATGCAGCTATCTCTTCATCAATAAGTGGTATTAGAGTTACTAAAGCTTTCAATAATGCAAAACTAGAAGAAGAAAAGTTCGATCTTTCCAATAAGCAATTCATTGAAGCTAGAAAGATGCACTTTAAAGGCTTTTCTATTTTTAATTCTTCAACAAGTTTTATAACCGATCTGTTTAATGTTATTTGTCTAATATCAGGTGGTATATTCTTATATAAAGGATTAATTACCTTTGGTGATTATTCGACTTTTATCGTTTCAATCAATCTATTTATTTCTCCAATTACGACACTTGTTCAATTTGTTGAACAGCTTGAAGAAGGTATTGCGGGATTTGAAAAATTTGAAAAAATAATGGCTGAGCCAATTGAGGAAGATGAAAAAGATGCCAAAGACTATGATGATATAAATGGTGATATCGAATTTAAGAATGTATCCTTTAGCTACGATCAAAAGAAAGTGTTAGATGACATTTCATTTAATGTGAAAAAAGGCCAAACAGTAGCCCTAGTTGGCGAAAGTGGTGGTGGTAAAACAACTATTTGTCACCTTCTTCCTCGTTTTTATAATATTAACAGTGGTGAAATTGATATCAATGGTATCAATACTAAAAAGATTAAAATGGAAACCCTAAGAAGAAATATTGGCATTGTTCAACAAGATGTATTTCTTTTTTCTGGGACATTTGCTGAAAACATCGCCTATGGTAATTTAAAAGCTTCTAAAGAAGAAATCATCAAGGCAAGTAAGAAAGCAAATATTTATGATTATATTATGTCTCTTCCAAATGGCTTTGATACCCAAATCGGGGAAAGAGGCATTAGACTTTCAGGTGGCCAAAAACAAAGACTTTCAATCGCTAGAGTTTTCCTTAAAAACCCTTCTATTCTTTTATTAGATGAGGCAACTAGTGCTTTAGATAATACAACAGAGATAGCTATTCAAGAAGCTTTAGATACTCTTAAAGAAGGTCGTACAACCATTGTTGTAGCGCATCGTCTATCAACTATAAAGAATGCTGATAAGATTATTGTTATTGTAAATGGCAAAGTTAAAGAAGAAGGAAAGCATAATGAACTTATGAAAAATGAAGATGGTGTTTATCAAAAGCTATATAATGCAATTGTGTAGGAATTTTTATGGTAATTAATGAAGCAAATAAAATTGAAAAATTAACTAAAAAACTAGTTAGCATCAATAGTGTAAATAATAATGATAATAAAGGCGAAACTAAGTTAGCCAATTATATTTATGACTATTTTTCTAAAAATACTTATTTTAAAACACATCAAAATCAATTAATGATATTTGACAGCGAGAATAATCGTCATAGTACCATCGCTTATATAAAAGGTAAAGGAAACAAAACTATTGTTTTAATGGGACATATCGATACAGTTGAAATTGACGATTATGGTAAAGCTAAAAAATATGCTTGTAATCCTGATAAGATTACCGATGAACTACAAAAGCATTTCAGTCTTGATAAAAAAGTACTCGATGATATCAAGTCAAATAAGTATATGTTTTCAAGAGGCGCTCTAGATATGAAGGGTGGAGTAGCGGTTAATATGACTATCATGGATTATTTTAGTAAGCATTTAGACCTATTAAAAGGCAACCTTTTGTTTTTAGCAGAATGTGATGAAGAAGGTGATTCAAAGGGTGTTATAAGCGCTTTAGATAAACTTATCGAAATAAAAAATAAAGAAGATTTTAAATATGTAGCTTGTATAAACACTGACTATTCAGTATCGGAAAACAATGATCGTTTTATGTATCTAGGAACAGTTGGAAAACTGCTTCCTAGCTTTGTTTGTATTGGTAAAGAAAGTCATGTCGGCTCCCCTTTTAAAGGTTTTGATCCTAGCTTACTATTATCAATTCTAAATAAAAATATTTCTTTAAATGCTGATTTAGCTGATAAAGCGGATAACAAAACAAGCGTTCCACCTATTTGCTTAAAACAAAGTGATTTTAAGGAAACTTATACTGTTCAAACAGCATCTAGCGCCTACGCTTATTTTAATTACATGATATACACTTCATCACCTGTTAAAGTGATGAATAATTGTCTTAAAATAGCCAAAGATAGTTTTAAAGAAACAATTGAACTTTTAAATAAAAACTATAAAAAGTATTGTGTAAACAATAGCTTAAAATACGAAAAGTTACCTTATGAAACTAATGTTTTAACTTTCAATGAATTTGATGCCTATTTAAAACAAGTTAATCCTAATTATGAAGATAGCATAATAAAATATGCAAAAAGTCTTGTTAAAGATAACCCTAATATCGATATTAGAGAATATAGTTATAAATTAGTTCTAAAGGCTTATGAATTCTATGAACTTAAAAAGCCGATTCTAATTGTTTACTTTGGTTCAACATTCTATTCAAATATTGAAACAAAAGATAAAAAGTTAAGAGAAGCGGTTTATAAAACAGCTGAAAGTATAAATGCTGAATCAAAGTACAATATCAAGGTAAGTGATTTTTACCCTTATATCTCGGATATGAGCTATTTATCTTGTGCTCATAGTTATAAAGATATTCAAAATATGTTGGCTAATTGTCCATATTATAAATATCGTTATGATTATCCATATGAAAAGATAAAACAAATCGAAATGCCTACAGTAAATATTGGAACGTTTGGCTTTGATGGTCACACATTTATTGAAAGGCTAGAAAAAGACTATTGTTTTAATGAGTTACCTAATCTTGTTTATACAACGATAATTAATTATTTCAAATAAAAAATAGCGTAGAGCTATTTTTTAAATGTAATAACATTAATGATATGTTGACCCAATCCCTTAAAGTAGCCCTTAAGCAAGGCGTGAATAAGTCCTTTAGCAAACTTCTTATCTTCATCAGTTAAGGCTATCTTTAATCTTCTTTTTGCTTCCTTGTAAGTATCATGATTTCTTAAATCAGTAAGAGAATCGATTCCAATATCCCTTAAAGTATAATAAAGTGTATCAACAAATTGCTGACGTTGTTTGACAGTTGTACTATTTAAGTATTCCTTGAAATACTTTTTAATCATTTTAGACTTCTCGGTCAACTTACCAGGCACAAAACAATCATTATCTATTTTCCAACTAGTAGAACGGTGTTGATATAAAAGAATGCCATATGCCTTAACAATTTGTGTATTAGTCATTGAAGAAAGCAAAACTCCAAAAATATCCATTTCAGGTGCGTACTTAATAATCTTATTTTTTATTTTCTGATAATTCTCTTTTTGAATATCAGTTAAATAATTCTTATTTAAACCAGGTCCATCATTTGAATAGATCATAATGATATTATCTGTATAAACAAGTGATATTGCTGCATATACAGCTAAATTTCCTCCTTTTGAATGGCCGCCAATACGATAGGTCTTATCTTTTGAAAGTCTTGTATTAACATATTCAGCAGCAGATACTTGTGCAGGAATAAGTTTAAAAGAAAGACTTAAGTTTTCACGCCATCCCAGTATTGTATGATTGGTTCCTCTAAAAGCTATATAAGTAGTATTATCGCCTAAGTCTACTTGCAGACAACAAAACTGTTCCCCTTTTTCTTCATCAATTGTAGAAACAAAATCATGAATTAAACAATCTTTATAACGCTTAGTATAGGCCATTGCTTTAAAAACATAAGGCCCCTTCTTTTTACGTCTTTTAATTTCTTCGGGTGAATAATCACTAAAAAAACAATCTGCTAATTCAGATACAGTATACGTATCTTTGATAAGGAAATATTCATCAATCCACGTATATAAAAAAGTACATAATATTAAATTATCCACTTCATTAAATGGATTTTGTGCAAAACTTAAATGTCCACGCTGTTTTAAATAATCAATAATATTCATAAAAATACCTTGAAAATATTTTAACACTAAAAAATAAGCTCCATTATAAACTTTAGGTGAAATAAAACTTAAAACAAGACTGTGTTTGATAAATAAGGGCAATTGGTGTTTTTATTTAAAACTTGAGATAATACAAACAGGGATTATTATTTGATAATTAATGAATATTTTTTATAAGAAGGGAGAAAATAATGATATACCAAAGTAGTATTCCAGTTGACGAAATAACTCGATGTCTATTGTGTGATAATGATACATGCACAAAAGCTTGTCCATCAAAAACAAATCCTGCAAAGATTATAAGATCGTTGCGTTTTAAAAATACTGTCGGTGCCACAAAAAGCCTTAATAAAAATTATGCATGTGATAGTTGTGATGGCTATTGCGAAAAAGCCTGTTTAAATACACATAATCCCATTCATATTAGAAAAATATTAACTTCTTTACATGAAGATAGTGCCACTTTGGAAGATATACCTGAAACAGAAGTTGATTTATCTTGTGATTTTCTAGGAGTACATTTGGAAAATCCTTTCTTATTGTCATCATCAGTAGTTGCTAGCACATATGAAAAAATAGCTCGTGCATTTGATATGGGCTGGGCTGGAGCTTGTTTTAAAACGATTTGCGACTTTATTCCAGAAGAAGCATCTCCACGTTATTCCGCTGTTTATAATGAGCATAGCTTCTATGGTTTTAAAAATATCGAACAATTATCTTGTAACAGCCTAAAAGAAGATTTGAATATAATTTCGCGTTTAAAGAAAGATTATCCTAGTAAAGTTATAATTGCCTCTATCATGGGAAGAAACTGTGAAGAATGGAAAAAATTAGCGCATCTATGCCAAGAAGCAGGCGCTGATATTATTGAATGCAACTTTTCTTGTCCGAATATGGAAGAAAAAGGATTAGGTGTCGATATTGGGCAAAGCGAAGATGCTATCGCTAAATACACCAAGGCAGCAAGAGAAGGTTGTAGTATACCACTTTTGGTAAAACTAACACCAAATGTTGCAGATATGCGTCCATTTGCCCACGTTGCATTAGAAAATGGTGCTGATGGTATTGCCGCAATCAATACCATTAAAAGCCTTATGGGTATGAATCTTGATACCTATGCCACCGGGCCATCTATAAAAGGACTGTCAGGAGTTGGTGGCTACTCAGGTAAGGCTATAAAGCCTATTGCCTTACGCTTTATTTGGGAACTTGCATCAGATGCGTCACTAAAGCATGTACCAATTAGCGCAATGGGTGGTATTGAAACATGGTCTGATGCGGTAGAGTTTTTACTGCTGGGTGCAAATCACGTACAAATTACGACATCCATTATGCAATATGGAGTGCGTATTATCGATGATTTAATCGATGGATTAACTTGGTACTTAAGAGAAAAAGCCTTAGCTAGCGTATCAGATTTACATGACTTAGGCATAGAAAATGTCACTGATTTAGAAACCTTAAATCGTAACAGCAAACTATTTCCTAGATTTAATCGCCAAATGTGTCTAGGATGTGGACGCTGTTACATATCATGTCGTGATGGTGGGCATGAAGCGATACATA
>CAVKAO010000053.1:0-7886 GCA_963654705.1 Oscillospiraceae bacterium | reverse complement strand
CCACAGCTTAATTCTATCTTTCACAACAATGATCTTTTTGAAGGAATCATCAATGTGAATAAGTGAATTTTGTTCCTGTTCCATTTTTTTCTGGTCAGGAATGGCAAAAGCGGATTGAATATAGTATCTTCGATTACCAAGATTACATATGAAATCAACTTCCAATCGCTTACGGACAACTTTCCCTTCTTCGTTTTTTTCTGCGTGTTCCACAACACCTACATCTACATTGAATCCTCTTACAAGAAGCTCATTGTAGATAATATTTTCCATGATATGATTTTCTTCTTGCTGACGGAAATTAAGCTGTGCATTTCTAAGTCCCACATCCGTAAAATAGTATTTGTATGGTGAGGCAATATATCGCTTACCTTTAATATCGTATCGCTCTGCCTTGTTAATAAAAAAGGCATCTAAGAGATAGCTGATATATGTTCCAATCGTCTTATCACTAACAGGCGTACCATTGCTGGAGAAGGTATTTGCAAGTTTTGTTGGATTTGTCAAAGAACCTACCGCAGATGCTAAAATATTTAGCAGCGCAGACATAACGTTATCACCTCGCAAATTATAACGATTTTCAATATCCTTCAGGTACAGCTCTTTACAAAGGGTAGTCAAATATCCAGATTTCAATTCATCAGTTTTTCTGTTAAGAATCTGTGGCAGGCCTCCATAGGTATAGTAGTCGATCCATGCATCATACTTATCACCTGAATATGCAGAAACATACTCAGAAAAGGAAAGTGGATATACACGCACTTCATCTCCACGCCCACGAAATTCTGTGAGGACATCCGAAGAAAGAAATTTGGAATTACTTCCAGTTACATAAATATCCACATTTTCTTTTCTGTTTAATCCATTGAGTACCGCTTCAAAGTTTTCACACAACTGAACCTCGTCCAAAAACACATACCACATCATTTCATCTGTAATGCGTTCCTTGATGTAGGTACTCAGTTTTTTGCTGTCGTGAAGCTCTACAAAATCATCATCATCTAGCGGAATACATATGATTCTAGATGATTCCACACCCGACTCAATCAAATATTGATAATAAAGCTTGAATAGAAGATATGACTTTCCGCATCGACGAATGCCTGTAATAACCTTGATCATGCCGTTTTCTCTTCTCTCTATCAGTCGATTTAGATATAGGTCTCGCTTTATTTGTTCCATAACTTCATGCTCCTTACTTCGGGAAATTGTAAATAGTTGCATTTTTCCGTAATAATATTATAAACACAGCCAAAATCGACGTCAATATCACACAATTCATTACATAAAGAAAGAGCTTAAATATGCATTTATTTTTGAGTCCTTATTTCCAATCAAAATTAAATTACGAAAAATAGTAAATAGTTGCGTTTTTCCGTAATATGGTTCAATAATTTTTCAAGATATTATTCATTTACTATCATCATATACTTCTAAAATATCTATAACTTAGGACGAAAACGTCTTAAGTTATAGATATAAAAGCCAATCATCAGCTACTGCAATCATTATAGTGAAGATTGGCTTTAAGTTATTTTAGATATTTTTACTTTATTTCATATTTTTAATAAAGAAATCTTTCAATTTTTCAAAGGGAATCACATCCAAATTGTCATATAAATCAGTATGAACGGCATCTGGAATAGAAAGAAATTCCTTATTATCTGTATACTTATTGCCTTTGATCATATTATTATAGGCATCTTTTCCAAAATAATAACTATGAGCCTTATCGCCATGCATAATAAGTACTGCGCTTCTTATTTCATTGATGTAGCGTAAAATTGGTTGATTCATAAAAGATTGGCAACCAATACTGTTCCAGCCATCATTTGAGTTAAGACTTCTTTTATGATAACTTCGGCCTTTATAATACTCACTGTAATCTTTCACAAAGAAAGGTGCATCTTCAGGTACAGGAAGTGGTAAACATCCACCAGCTCTTGAGTATTGACCACTAAGATACTCTTTACTTCTAAGATCGTTTAGAGCCTTTTTCTTTGCATATCGAGCTTCTTCACTATCCTCAGAATCAAAATATCCATTTGCATTAACTCTTGTCATATCATACATAGTAGAGACAACGGTTGCCTTTATTCTTGTATCTAGTGCTGCAGCATTAAGTGCCATACCACCCCATCCACAAATACCAATGATTCCAATTTTATCAGGGTCAACATTATCTTGGACAGAAAGGAAATCAACAGCTGCCATAAAATCTTCCGTGTTAATATCAGGAGATGCCATGTATCTTGGCATACCACCACTTTCTCCAGTATAGGAAGGATCAAAGGCAATAGTCAAAAATCCTTTCTCAGCCATAGTTTGTGCATATAGGCCAGAGCATTGTTCCTTTACAGCACCAAAAGGTCCACATACTGCAATTGCAGCAAGCTTACCAGAAATATTTTTTGGTATATACATATCAGCTGCAAGTGTAATACCATAACGATTATGAAATGTAATCTTCTTGTGATTCACTTTATCACTTTGGGGAAAGGTTTTATCCCATTCTTTAGTTAAAATAAGTTCTTCCATTATTTATTTCTCCTTTGAAGTAGCTTCTTTATAAGTGACATCATCTACTTCTTCAAGCCACTGGTTAGAAGTTTCTTCACCCGGTACCTCCAAAGCAAGATGAGAAAACCAACTATCAGGTGCAGCGCCATGCCAATGTTTGACTCCCGCAGGAATGTTTACAACATCGCCTGGATAAAGCTCACGCGCAGGTTTTTCCCATTCTTGATAGAAGCCTTTGCCTGCAACACAAATTAGTATTTGACCGCCACCATTTTTGGCGTGATGGACATGCCAATTGTTACGACATCCTGGCTCAAATGTCACATTGAAAACACCAAGTTGTTTGGTAGATAGAGGTGCTAAATAGCTTTGACCAATAAAATATTTCGCGAAAGCATCATTTGGAGAACCGATTGGAAATATCATCTCATTTTCATGTTTTGTTTTAGCATCAATGGCATTATCATTAGCCCAGATTTCTTTTGCCATATTAAATACAGCCCATGCCTTTGGCCAACCTGCATAAAAGGCAGTATGGGTAATGATTGAAGCGATTTCCTTTTTAGTCACGCCATAATTTTTGGCATTTTGAAGATGGTACTTTAAAGAAGAATCGGTTATTCCTTGTGCCATTAAAGCAACCACCGTAATAATACTTCTAGTTTTTAAATCAACATCTTCATTGTTCCAGTTTTCTCCAAAAAGAACATCATCATTAAAATGTGCAAACTCTGGAGCAAATTCTCCAAGTTGATCTCTTCCTGCTGTTTGTTTAATAGTCATTTGTTTATATCTCCCTTCCCATTTGATAAGCCTTTTCTAAAGCTGGATGATCCTTGATATCGCCAATTTCTGTAACTCCACCAACAAATAAAGTTTTTGTTAATTCACAATGTGGAAAGCAATCCACCCAGCCTTGAATAGCTTTAACACTTCCTTCTGGTGTTTGATCCTCATCTTCTGCCGCTGTCGCTAAGAAATATACTTTTGAAAAATTATAATCTAAGTTAAATAAGGGATTTGCCCTATCTAGCATGGCCTTTAATTGACCAGAAATACTATAATAATAAACAGGTGATGCAAATACCAAAACATCCGCATCTTTCATTTTTGAAGCGATTTCTATCGCATCATCCTCAATAACACAATGTCCTAGTTTTTGACAAGCTAAACAACCTTTACAAAAACCATATCGTTTTTCTCTTAGATTAATAATTTCAACATCATTATCAGAATCTAAAGCACCTTTCGCAAAGTTATTTACAAGCATTTGTGAATTTCCATCTTTACGTGGACTTGAAGAAATAATTAGAACCTTTTTATTCATTTTTCCCTCCTTTTATTTTTCTTAAACACAATATTTCTTGTGCTAAAATAAGAATACAACCTAAAGCTAACTTTAGGTCAATATGTTTTTGGAGGATTTTATGTATAGTATTGGTCAAGTTTCTAAAATGTTTGATTTACCTATTTCAACACTACGATATTATGATAGTCAAGGACTATTCCCAGAACTTAAAAAAGAGTCAGGAATACGTAAATTTTCAGATAATGAAATCGAAGCATTAAGAGTAATTGAGTGTCTTAAAAAGTCCGGCTTGGAAATAAAGGATATCAAACAATTTATGGAATGGTGTGCCATTGGTCCTAGCACATACAAAAAGCGTTATGAATTAATTTTTAAACAAAAGGAACGTATTGAAGATGAAATTAAACAGCTTAATAAAGCACTAGATATGCTCACTTATAAATGTTGGTACTATGCTACAGCTATAAAAGATGGTGATGAAAAAAGCGTAAAAGCTTTAGTGCCAGATAATCTACCTACAGATATTAAGAAAGCTTATAATAATTCACATGATTAATGGCTAATAACATTATTTACATGAGAAAAGAAGCTTAAAATTAAGTTCATATATTTTTATATTAGCTTTTTTATTTTTTAGTTCAAATAAGAGCTTTAGCACCATTTATAAGTCTTAATTTTGAAAATCAGTGCAGACATATTAAAAAAATAGAATCAATTAAAAAAACGATTGTTGTGATTATTTTATAAAAATGCAAACGGATTCATATTTCTAATAGAAATAATAAAATCATTTAATCTTTTAAGGAGGACTTATGATGAAAAAATTAATAATATATTTTTCTAGAAAAGGTGAAAATTATGTAGATGGATCTATTTGTGATTTGAAACAAGGAAATGTAGAAAACATCGTTAATAAGTTATGTGAATTAGATGCGTTTGATTGTTTTGAAGTAGAAAGAAAAGAAGATTATGCATTGAATTATCGCGAATGTGTAAAAGAATCAATCAAAGAATTTAAAGAAAATGTTAGACCAGAATTAAAAAACATTTTAGAAGATATCTTAGAGTATGAAATGATTTATGTGATTGGACCATGTTGGTGCGGGCATTTTCCAATGTCATTAGCGACACAATTAGAACATTTAGATTTCAAACATAAAAAAGTGAGATATATCATGTCAAATGAAGGAAGTGGTTTGGCTAGTAGTAAACAAGATTTATTGACATGGTGTAAAGGTGCTGAAATCTTAGATGGATTAAGTGTGAAAGGATCAAATATCTCAAAAGAAGATTTAAAGAATTGGATTGAAAAAGTATAAATATCGTATTTGTTTATTCAATCAGTGAATTTATCATTGACTAGTAATTGATTTAAGATAATGGACCAGTTTTGTTTAACAAAGTCATCTCGTTTCTTTTCAAGATCTTTAGCTTTAAGATAGAGTAGTTTAAATACAGCATCGTGATTAGGGAAGGAGCCTCTTTTGGTAACTTTTCTAAATGATGGATAGTGTAAATTAATCTGTTAAAGAAAAGTTATGTTATACAATCATTATTTAACAACCGTTTTATAGTAATTGCCAAAATCAGCCAACGCATCAATAATTGGCAATAAATTTTCACCAAGTTTTGTAAGACTATAATCTACTCTAGGTGGCATTTCTTGATAATCATGGCGATATACCAAACCATCATCAATCATTTGTCTTAAACTATCAGTTAAGACCTTTTGCGATATGCCCTCTAAGTCTCTTTGAAGCTCATTAAAACGCCATGGACGTACTCTTAGATTTCTTATAATAAGTAGTTTCCACTTACCACCAACAAGTGATACCGCAGTAGCCACAGGACATGCAGGAAGTTCATCTTTCGTTTTCATCCCTTAATACCTCATATTTTCCAGAAAATTATAGCACATTCATTTTTGAGTGTGCAGTTACTAAAAAGTGCGTACTTACTTTTGCATGTATCTTTTTTTATTATGTATTTGTCAAAAGACAATGGAGGAAAAAGTATGACGAACTATTCAAAAACAAATATTGGAAATGAAGGTAGAGTTGAACTACACGATATTCTATCTTTAACGGGAGCTGAAATTAGTATTAATAATCTTCCCGCAAAAGCTAATGTTCCTTTTATCCATTCACACAAAAACAATGAAGAAGTATATGGCGTTATTGCTGGTAAGGGAAAAGCAGTTATTGATGGGGAAGAAATTAATCTTGTAGCTGGTGATTGGCTAAAAATATCACCTGCATCTAAAAGACAATTCTTCGCATCTGAAGATGAAGGAATTTCTTATATTTGCATCCAGACAAAGGAAAATTCACTTGAAGGTTTTACAGCTGATGATGCACTAATATATTAATTATTTAGATTATAGTCTTATAAAACAGTGGCTTATAAACACTGTTTTATTTTTATCTAGAGTATAAAACAATATTGCTTAGAATAATTATCGATGGTCACACTTTTTGCATTGAATCATTGTTGAATCATTTTCATCATGATAAAACGCTCCTGCCCAATGGCATATACTTTGTAGTATTGGTATAACCGATTTACCCTTTTCGCTTAAGGAATATTCAACACGAGGTGGAACTTCATCATATGATTTACGTATAACCATTTTATTTTCAATAAGGTTTTTTAAAGTGGCTGCCAAAACGGCATCAGTAATATTTCCCATTTCTTTTCTAAGTTCACTATAACGTAAAGTTTTCTTAGTGGATAAAACGCAAATAACTCTTGAATTCCATTTGCCTCCAAATATTTCAAGTCCATATTCTAATGGACATCTTATATCACTTTCCAACTTTTTTTGATACATAAAATACACCTTTCGCTACTATTATAGAAATAACACCATGTTCTTTAAAAGTAACTATTAAATTTATTAGTAACTAATTAATTGATTTATATCTTCTTTCATTTAAGTGATATTTCTATAATCAACTTGTCTTATAAAAGACAATAAGGAGGAAATTATTATGAACAATGTTAAAGCGTATCTAGAAATCACTATGGTAATACCTGATGATAATAGGCCTGCTGCCACAAAGGTTTATACAGATTATCGAAAACCTTTTTTAAGCACAATAAAAGGTGCTTTAACCAAAGAACTTTTAATTAGAGAAGAGGATGTACAAGTTCTTCATGGCTTTGATAGTCTAGAACATGCAAAAGCATATCTATCAAGTGATATGTTTAAAAACGATGTCTTTACAGGCTTAAAGCCACTTTGGATTAAAGATCCTGAAGTTAGAATTTATACTGTTGCTTAAATCAAATTAAAACCCATAATGATAAAGCACCTTGATAAGAGGTGCTTTATAGTCTATAAAACATTTAATAAATCACGTATAAAGGAAGCTTATAACCAAAACAAAACGTTTGATTATCCCCCAACTTTCTTCTTATCTTATCCATGTTTGTTGATAAATGGATATCCATAATAATTAAAGTAATGTTTTATTAAATTCAGGAACTTTCTTACTTATCAAGCACATCAAAAAGAGCACAAACAATTATTTCATAATCCCTTCCTTCATGTAATCCCGATACTGCAACATTGGCTACTTTTTTATTATTTGCTCTAATTGGAAAGGCGCCAGTTGCAATAGCAACTTTTCCATCAATGGCTAGCTGATGGAATGAAAATTCCTCGTTTAAAAATAGCTACTATGCTAAATCAGATTTTATGCAAAATAAATGACTGACATTATCAAATAAAGGATATTCGTGTAAAAATAGATGAATTATTGTTATATTTTCACACTAAATTACATGAATATTAAAAAATCTAGTATAAATACGCATCCATTCAGACTATTCACAAAGGTAGCTTGTTTTAGCTTTTTTGTTCTTCTTTCAGCTCCTGTACTAGGTATTCATCACTCATGCAATGCATGTCAGAAATTCCTTCGCTCATCAACTTATATAGATCTGAACGATAAAAAATGTCCAATGCTTTTTCCAAGGTAAGGCCATTTTGCTTCGCATAAAGTTCTACCACTCTAGCATATTTCTTTTGTAAGAGAATAGGATTTGCATTCAT
>CAVKAO010000052.1:0-8099 GCA_963654705.1 Oscillospiraceae bacterium | reverse complement strand
TGATTGCCAAATCATTAAGAAACAAAAGATGAGAAATATAATTCACTTATCTAAGAATAAAAATAAAATACTATAATTGCCTACAATACGCAAAAGTGGCCAAAAGCCTTTAAATAAAGCTTTATAGCCACTTTTTACTTTTTTTAACTGTCAAACTCGGGATATTACCAAAAGGTATAGGGGGTGTCAATAGGGTTTTGAAAAAAGATGAAAATTTATATCTTTTCTTCATCTTGCTTATTACTCTTATCAAATATAAGCTCGAAATATTTCATAATATAATTGTTTATATACGAGAAGTTAAATGGATCCTCTTTACTTTTGATCATTTCCAATAAATCATTCATTTCTTTTTCAATAATCTTTTTAATATCATCAGAATACTTCATCTTATTTGCGTGATATGCATATTCATTTTCATCCAAAATCATATAACTATCATCTGGAAAAACTTTTACATCTAAATCATAGTCTATATTTTTAATCGCTTCACCATCATAAAGACTTGGAGAAGCTAAGTTACAATAATAATAGATACCAGTTTTTCTAACCATTGAAATGATATTAAACCATCTATTATCAAAATAAAAACAAATAGCTGGTTCTTTCGTGAGCCATTTTCTTTTATCTGATTCCACCACCCAAGTATGATCGGTAACCACTACCGCACAATGTTCAAATATATCTATTACATAAGCTTTTGACCATGTGCGATGCAAAGAACCATCATGTTTATATGATTGCACATGGACACTATCACCAATTTTTAAATCTTTTAATGTCATCTTTTTTATTATACACTCATTAATCATTACATAAAATGACTAGCATTTTTCCTTCTTCTATCGTTAATAAACAATAATCATCTAAAATCTCATTACTAGTAGTGTAATTATCCGCAATTGTTAATGTTGTTTTAAATATCGGATAATAAGTTCCACTTAAACTTAATACACACTTTTCAAAAACAAATAATGATAAATATTTATAGTTTTCTTTATATATTTTGTGTGTTCCCTGAGTTTTTGAAAATATCTTATGCTTTTCATCATAATACTTTATATTTAAATCACTTAAGTAAAGCAATTTTAAATTAAGCAAATTATGGTCTTGTCTACCACCAAGACAACCATATACATCTATATCCGTATAGCCCATTTCTTTTACAAAATTTAATGTATGTTCTAAATCGGTATCATCTTTGATCGGATTTAGCTTAATCACTTCGCTAGCAAATTTTTTTATTTCCAAAAATTCTTCTTCACAAACAGAATCAAAATCACCAATTGCATAGTCCATCTTTACATTACTATTTGCTAAATATAAAGCTCCCTTATCTACTCCGATAAGCAGTGCATCTTTATAATCTTTAAGTATAAGTGGCTTATATCCACAGACAATAATGCATTTATTCATATTTCAATTATATATAGGTGTACAATAAAGACAAGTGAACAGGGGTGCGCAAGCTGAGAAATACCCTCATCACCTGAACTAGTTAATGCTAGCGTAGGGAGTTTCCAATTCTTTACGCCTGCGAATTTTTCGGAGGTTTTTTATTTTATGAACAACAAAACTAGAACAATTATCTTTATAGGGTTATATATCGCCCTATCTGTTGTCCTGCAATATGTTTCAGGACTAATCCCCTTCTTACAAATGCCACAGGGTGGAAATATTGATCTTGGTGTAATCCCTATCTTTATGGCCTCATATCAATTTGGTTATAAAACTGGCGTTATTACTGGCTTAATGTGTTGGCTAATTAATTTTGTACTAGGCATTTCGGGAAACTGGTTTCTTACAATACCACAATATTTACTAGACTATATCATACCAGTAGCCATCTTAGGCTTAGCTTGTTTATTTCCAAAAATTGGCAAAATAAATAATATTTATACAGGCATCACCTTCACCATGATGATTAAGTATATGTCACATGTCTTGTCTGGGGTATATTGGTGGTTCCCTGAAACAAGCTACGCTGGTTCAACTGCATCTTGGATATACTCGCTTGGCTATAATTTGTATTACAATCTTGCAACCTTAATTGTTGCTTTAATAATCGTGAATGTTTTGATAAATACATTATCAAAAACAAGAAATACATTTATTGGAGTTAAAAAATAAGTTAAAATAATTTCATGAACGAAATATTAGTGAAGCAAGCAAAGGAATTTTTAGAAACAGAAGATACTTTAAGCGCATTATGTAATATTAGTGCTCTATTGTATCAACAACTAGAAATGGTAAATTGGGTTGGTTATTACTTTTTAAAAAATGGAAAATTGATACTTGGCCCATTCCAAGGAAAAGTAGCTTGTTCAAGCATCGAAATAGGAAAGGGAGTGTGTGGGACCAGTTATCAAAAAAAGATGCTTTTGAATGTAAACGATGTCACTAAATTTGAGGGACATATTGTTTGTGATGAAGATTCTTGCAGCGAACTTGTAGTTCCGCTTATATACAAGAACACCATATTTGGCGTAATCGATATTGATTCACCAGTATATCGACGCTTTGGCACAAATGAAGAAGAAACAGTTGAAGAAATAGCGAAATTAATTTCGGCTAAACTTGCTAAAAATTAAAGGAAGGTTTTTATCCCTTCCTTTAATTTTTGTCTGCTTCAAATTCAATTCCGGCTGATTTCCTTAGTTCATCCATTGTCTTAAGATACATAAGACTCAATGTGATATACTCATTTGCTTTTTTGATATTTTTATAATCAACTATTGATTTAAAATCAATTAACTCTTGTGCATAACAAGAGTCCTCTTCATATTTTCTTTCCTTAGTTGTTCCATCATTAAAATAAATTGTATATGAATCAAAACAACTATTAGGACTATCGCACTTAACATAACCCTTCTCGCCACTAATAATAAAACCATTTTGGGTATTAGCATTTTTTCCCGCAAGAGATGTAACAATAAAATCATTATACTTTAAAATAGATACACCACTAATATCTATACCTTTTTCCATATTGGTGTGATATTTAACTGCTTTTGGCATACCAAATAAGCCAACAATAAAGGCAATATTGTAAACACCTAAATCCATTAAGGCTCCACCACACATCTTATTGCTAAAAGCCGAACATTCTTCATTATTATTAAACTTATCAATTTTGCTAGACACCTTATAAAAAGATACAGATACATTTTTGATTGGTCCTAACAATTTTAAGTCTTCTTTTAATTGTTTATATGCAAGCTCATGCAAAGTTGTTATGGCATCAAAAACAAACAAATTCTTTTCACTAGCTAACATCACTAATTCTTTAGCTTGTTTAAGATTTGCTGTAAAAGGTTTTTCAACAATTACATTCTTACCATTTAATAAAGCTTTCTTTGCATACTCATAATGCAATGAATTAGGTAAAGCGATATAAACTGTATCAAAAATATCTGATTTAATTACAGCATCATAGTCATCAGCATGATATTCAACACCCGTTTTACTTGCAAAGTCGCTAGTTCTTTTTTCATCTCGTCCTACGCATGCAAATACTTCAATTCCAACTTCCTTAAATGCAGCAATTAATTTTTCACAAATTAAACTTGTTCCAACTGTAACTACTTTCATATCGTCTCCTATCTTTTTAGTAGTGCTCTTTTAATAATAAGCACAACACAAGCGCCAAGCATCGCAACTATCACATTGCCGATAACGTTTTTAGCTTCAAAGCCAATTAAGCCAATTAAAAAAGATCCAACAAAGCCACCTAATATACCAATAATACAATCGATAATTATATTGCCGCTTTCTTCATGCATGATTTTTCCAGCCACATACCCAGCAATACAACCTACAATAATATAAATAATGATTTTCAAAACAATTAAACCCCCTTACTTATATAAATATTCTAATATAGTTTTTACATCAGAAAAATGATACTTTTGATTTTCAATATAAGGATTTCCTGGCGCATTAGCCAAAATCAGCAAATACGAGCGATTTTTATAAGAATATAAAATCATAATATTTTCGCCAGCCTCATCAGTAAAACCTGTTTTACCGCCATATATTGTCACATTATCCAAATCATTTAATGCACTTAACGTACTTTTTACACTACTGTTATCTTGTAATTGATAGTTAAATACTTTTAGCACCTCTTTCGCCTTTGGATAATTTAAAGTATCGACAATAATATTGGCATAATCTTTTAAGGATGTATATAAATCATCATCATGCAAACCAGTCGTATTAGTAAAATGACTATCACTTAAGCCTAAATCTTTTATATTTTCATTCATCATCTCAACTAGATTTTTACCTTTTTTAGCAAAATAGTTTTCCAAAGCCTTTGCCCCATCAGCTCCACTTGGCAAGACCAGTGCATAAAGTAAGTCTTCTATTGAATATCCTTTATTTATTGAAAGGCCAGCTAAAGAAGCATTTTGACTAACTAAATATTCATAATCTTCACTACTTATACTAGATGTATCAGTAAAATCATTCACATTTTTAACAACTGTATTTAAAGTTACCACTTTAGTTAAAGAAGCCGGATAAAACTTATTATTATAGTTTTTGCCAAACATTGCCTTGAAATCATTTAAGCGAATCAAAAGATAGCCATTAGAATATAAATCTAAATCCAACTCATTGATGTCTTTATAATCAATTTCATTTACTATTAAATCATCAGTTGCTTGGGCAGTTTCTTCTTCACTATAGGTATCGATTGGACCATATGATATAAACAATAAACATACAAGCAATACTTTCAATAATCTTTTTTTCATTCCTAAATATTATATTAATCTTTATATAATTCACAAAACATTTTATAAGATTTTAAATTTAAATCAGTATTGGATTGATAAAAATCAACCAATATTTTAAAATCAACCAAATCAAACATGATCTGCTTTACAACATCATAATTAATAAAATCAGCCTTATTAATTAGTCTAAACTTTCTAAGTCTTTCAACTTCTACATTATCAAGCCCACTTAAATGATTTGCACAAACAAAACCACCTAATCGTTTAGAAATAGATACAACTGATTTATTTCCACATACCACACAACTATCAACATTAGGACTTACACCATTTATCTTTAAAAGATAAGCGAAATACAATGAACCTAAAAGATACATATTATCTTCATTCATTTCTTTAAACGTAAATATTAAAGAATCATACATCTTACTTTCATATAATTCTTTACATTTAATAGTAGACTCTAAAATAATATTTTTATAAGACAACAGCTTTAGATTCCCATCATCAAAATAAGTGTTCAATAGTTTACTGTTATGTATTTGAAAAATGTTTTTATTATCTTTATAGTCAACAATAAATTCATATAAGCATAATGGATAATAATGCTTTTTGCCACTTACTTTTTGAGCACCCTTGGCCACCAAAGATAAAAAAGATTTGTCTTTAGAAATAATTTCCAAAATCAAATCATTTTCTTTATAATCATTAATCTTTAAAACTAGACCAACTATTCTATCATTCATTGAAATAGCCTAAATCAAATAGTTTCTTTGACTTATTAAGCCAATCTTCCTCAACTCTTACATAAAGGCTTAAGTAAACTTTTTTATCAAGTAAAGTCTTGATATCTTTACTAGCAGACATATTTATTTTATTAAGCATAGCACCTTGTTTGCCAATAATAATGCCTTTATGTGAATCTTTATTGACGATAATCGAAGCTGTAATAATTGCCTTGTTTTCAAGATTTTTAAATTCATCGATTTTAACAGCTGTAAAATGAGGAACTTCCTTTTCGGTAAATAAAATTATTTTTTCTCTAATAATTTCACTTATCTTAAATTCCAAAGAAGAAACTTCTTCCTGTTCCTTTGGATAATACATTGGACCCTCATTTAGATAATCAACACTTGTTTTAATCAACTCTTCAATATTAGTCTTATTTAAAGCGCTAATAGGAATAATTTCCTTAAAATCAAAATGATTGTTTGCATAATCGCATCTTTCAATTAACTTCTCTTTATTGACTTCATCTATCTTATTGAAAATACAAAAAATAGGTATTTCATATTTAAATAACTTATTTAAAACTTCTTTATCTTCATTATTCAAGCCTTTAGTTGCATCGCACAAGTAATAAATGATATCTGCTCCATCAGCTTGCGCATAAGCCTCTTTATTCATATAAGCACCAAGATAATTTTTAGCTTCATGGATACCTGGTGTATCAACAAAAACAATTTGTAAGTCATCTCTATTTAGTATACCTTGAATAGAATTACGAGTTGTTTGAGCCTTATAAGTTGCGATGGCCACTTTCTTATTTAATAAAGCATTTATCAATGTACTCTTGCCCGCATTAGGCTTTCCAATTAGTGCAATAAAACCAGATTTCATTAACGAATTACATCCTCAATAGTAAAATTCATAGGCAAAAGTTCCCTAATGCAAGTAGTAACTTCATCTTTCCCATTACTTAAATAAATTGGTGTATCCAAATCAATTAGTTCACTTAAAACTTGTCTACAAATACCACATGGTGCAGCAATGCGATCACCATTTGAAACAATAGCCAAAGCAACTACATCCTCTTTTTTATATCCATTTGCATAGGCCGCGAAAATAGCTGTTCTTTCTGCGCAATTGGTAGCTCCAAAAGATGCATTTTCAATGTTGCATCCCTTAATGTATTTTTCATCCTTTGTAAGAACACAAGCTCCTACATTATATTTTGAATAAGGGGCATAAGAATTCTTCATAGCTTCAAAAGCTTTTTCTAGCAAGATATCTTTGTTCATACAATCCTCCTAATAACAACATACAAGCATACGACAAGTGAAAAGAAACATGCCACCAAAACAGCACCAGAAGAATAGTCTTTGATAACTCTAATTCTTTCGTCATATTCTCTTTTATACATATCACATATTTTTTCAATACAACTATTTACAAGTTCTAAACTAATTACCATACCAATGCAAATAAAGAAAGCCAACCATTCATATGGCTCCAAATTAATTGTTATACCACCTGCAATAGCAAGCAAACCTAGCATAACTTGTGTAAATACAGATTTTTCTTTTATTGAATGTACCAAACCATCAATTGCATACTTAAATTTTTTCATTTTAATTCCCCTATAATTTTATCTTGTAAAGAAAACATGATTTTTTCATCTTCTTTTTCCATATGATCATATCCCAATAGATGAAGCATCCCATGTACAAATAAGAACATAAACTCGCGTTCAATAGAATGTCCATACTTTTTTGCTTGAGATTTTACTCTATCAACATTAATAAAAATATCGCCTAGATTAACTTCCCCATCTAAAGCCAAATAGTCATAGTCATCAGAATCGATATTAGCGAAACTAATCACATCTGTAACTCTATCTATATTTCGATAGTTTTTATTGATATTTCTTATTTTAGTTTTGCCAACAATGATTAAAGAAAGATCCATTTCATCTTTAATATCAAGAACATCAAGTGTTTTTCTATAGTAAGTATTAATTTCTTCAAAGAATTCACCAAGTTCTTTTTTTCTTGTTAAATCATATATTTCTACCATGTCTTAATTATACAATCTATTGCAACACTTATTTCATTAAAAGTCTTTTCAAAATCTCTTGTATACCATGGATCTTCTATATCTTTAAAAGCTAGTTTTCTTATTTTTTTATTCTTATCATCAAACATATAATTGATAAGCCTTTGGTTACTAGAATCCATAATGTAGATTTCATCATACTCATCATAATCTTTTTGGCTGATCCTTTTAGCTTTGTGTCTATCATAAGGAATATGGTGATTATCCAAGACTTCTTTAGTAGCGTAGTAGATATCATTGCCTATTTCTTCATCGCTTAAAGCCCTCGACTCGCAATAGCAATCCATACCTTTGGTCTTATACTTAAAAATATATTCAGCCATAGGGCTTCGGCAAATATTGCCATGGCAGACGAATAGGATTTTTATCATTGTTGCATAACCTCGCATTTCTTAGTTTTTTCTGATATTTCAGGCTTTGTGAGCCTATGTAAATTTTAGCTTTCTGGCATAAATTAGTTTATTTTTGCATAATACCGTTCGCAAAAGGTGTAAAAATAGGTTACATATCAACTGCATACCA
>CAVKAO010000051.1:0-9268 GCA_963654705.1 Oscillospiraceae bacterium | reverse complement strand
ATAATACAAATGTAGCGCCGTATACGGAACCGTACGTACGGTGCAATGAGAGGGTTGAAGTAAGTTGATTGATTTACTTCACTCTACTCTATTAAAATAAGCTCAAAGATATCTTGACTATCAAAAAAGCCCATAACCATGGGCTTTTAGAACTTATGGCACCGACGATAGTAATTGACAATGCTAAAGTGGAACTAGAAGCTACTAAACTGGTGTTAGATTATAGTAGAAATCCACAAGAAGTTAAATTGCCTGCAATGATTGAACATGACAAAAATTAAAAGCGAGGATGCCGAGTTTATTAAAGCTAATTATAAAGGAGTCAGTACAAGACAAATGGCTAGGCTCCTTTATGAGGCTACTGGAACATCAGTAACAAAAAATACGATTTATTTATTCTATAAAAAGTGGGGGCTTAATTCTGGACTAGATGGAAAATTTAAAAAGGGCTATAAGGGCTTAAACGAAAATCAAAAAGCGAGAGTAACATCTACCCAATTTAAAAAAGGCCATGTGTCTTCAAACAAAATGCCGATTGGAGTTATCACTCAAAGAGATGATGGCTATAAATATGTTAAAGTCGGTAAAGATAAATGGGAAAGAGAACATAATGTGATTTGGAAAAAAGCATATGGCAAGATTCCAAAAGGCTATTCTGTTTGGCATTTAGATGGAAATGGATATAACAATAGTTTAGATAATTTAATCCTGGTATCAACAAACGAAAGCATATTAGTTAATGGTTTTGGTTTAACACAAGATGCACAAGTGAATAAATCAATCGTATTAAATACACGATTAAAACAAACGTTGAAGAAGTATGGGAAATAAATTAAGACAAGAAGATGCTAAATACATTCTAGAAAACTATAAGGGAGTAAGCGCATTAAAAATGAGCAATATACTCTATGATATGACAGGCATTAGATATAGCAAATCAAATATCCAAAGGTTCTATGGCATAAATGGTTTAAAAAGTGGTTTAGATGGTAGATTCCAAAAAGGTTATAAATCACCAGGTAGTTTTCAAAAAGGTTTTGCCAATTTAAATGAAAACCAAATTGCGAGAATAAAATCCACTCAATATAAGAAAGGCAATATCCCTTCAACACATAAGGAAATAGGAACTATAAGCAAAAGAAAAAGGTCGGATGGTTTCCATAATGATTATTCCTGGATAAAGGTTGATGAGAATAAATGGCAATTAGAACATGTTTATAATTGGGAAAAAGAATATGGAAAGATACCACAAGGATATAAACTAGTTCATTTAGATGGTGATGGTTATAACAATGAATTAAGCAATCTAGAATTGGTATCATCTGGTGAAATGTTGTCGATCAATAGATGTGGATTAACTAAAGATGCAGAACTTAATAAAACGATAGTATATACAACTAAGTTGCTTAACAAATTAAAGGATTGATTTATTCTAACGATGAAAAATAAAGATAAATATAAGCTAACAAATTTAAAATTCAAAAGCGAGAACGCAAAAAACAACTCATATAGATTGCCTGTAAGGAAATGGAAGGTGATTATATATGAAAATGGATTGCGAGTTGATGTCAAAACCATTGATGGTGGTGGTATATCAGATATTATGGCATGGCTAGAAAGGGATGAAGATGACCGCTAAAGAGTATCTACAACAAGTTAAAAAGTTAGACTCACAAATAAAAAACAAAAAGTTAGAAAAAGAGGCGATATGGAATTCTATGAAAGGTTGTAGTGCTATATCATATGAGCCTAAGATTGGAACATCAGGAACGATAAACAATAAATCACCACAAGAGAAGTATTATCCACTTCTAGAAAGATATGAAAAAGAAATAGAAGTTGATATTGAAAGACTTGTAAAACTTAAAAAAGAAATCATAGATGTTATTGATCAACTAGAAAATGGTGATGAAGTAAATCTATTGTATATGCGTTATATCCAATTCATGAAATGGGATGATATCGCAAAGAAGATGAATCTAAGTTATAAGCACGTTCATAGAATACATTCGAAAGCCTTAAGCAATGTTGATAACATTATCCATAAAGATGGTTTTATGTAAAATGATACAAGATGAGACAAAATGCGACACTTTTTAGTGCTATTATGTTATTAGTTAAAAAGAAATAGAAAGAGCCAACTGAAAGGTTGGCTTTTATTATGAAAGGAACCATCATGTTAAAAGAAATAAAAATAATGGGAATTCCATTCAAGATTGTTGAAAAGGCAGTTGTGTGTAAAGGAGATGATGGATTTACAAGGGGTGTTATTAATTTCAACAATGACACAATAGAAATTGATGAAGAGTTGTCACCTGAAAGAAAGAAACAAGTTTTAATCCACGAGATTATACATGCAATATTTGATTTAATTGGCGATGAAGATTTAACAAAGGATGAAAGAACAGTACAAAGCTTATCATCAGCCTTGTACTGCGTGATTAAAGAAAACGATTTATTTAGTCTTCTTTGATGCCTTAATTAGGAGTGTTAATGGATAAAAAGGCAAATGGATAACCAAGAATAATCATCCAATTTTTATCGAATATGATGAAGAATATGAAGAGATAACATTAAAAGATGCGTTGATGCAAAAGATATCAAAGTTTAATGTTCCAACTACCAGACTTAATAGTAAAGAATACGCTATTATGCTTAAAGCTTTCAATGAAACCTACTATTCCAAAAACAAAAGTAAAAGTGTTTGTTTTGTATATACAAATATTGGTTATGCATATATCGTTGAAAACATGGGATATAATACACCCAGGGTATTGGCGAGGAAGAGGATAAAATGACCAACAGAGAAATTCTTAATGAAAAGCTAAACGTTATAGACACTAGCGGCGATTTAAAAAAAGCTTGCAACATATGGCTAGATACAGATGAAAAAGTGGAAACTATGTTAAAAGCTTTTGATGGCGGCTTAATAAAAAATAATGATGATGTTTTGGTTAAAATACTTGAAATCGAATATGGTAGCGATGTTTTAAAGAAATAAATTTAGTAACTTTAGATCATAAGTAAAAATAGGTTAGAGAAATCTAGCCTTTTATTATGGGAGGGATTAAACAATGGGCAAAAACGGTTATGTGTTCTATAGAACCAAAAATGGTCATATAGCTAGGTTTAATCCTAATAAGCCATGGGGAGCAATGGATAGGAAAGGAAAGATTGTTAAAAAAACAATCGAGATACCTAAAATTAAGTATTCTGATGAAGAACCTGAATACGATGAAGGATATAAAAGAGATGATTTAGAAATCAAAAGCGCTAAATGGGTACAAGGCACTTTAAACAAAAAAGTGAAAATGTTAAAAATTCATTCAACAAAACAATTGAATCCTGATGCAATGGTTGAAGGCAAATATGTTGATTTTAAAAATCCTAAGCCAACTAGCAAAAATGGGTTAGACTCTTTAACTAGGCACGGGATGAAGCAAATTAATTATCATGGTAAAGATAAAGCTGGCTTTGTTCTTCATTGGGCGGATGATTTGCAAATGAATAGAACACAAATAAATAAAAAGATAATTAGAAGGCTAGAAAGAAACGATATGAAAGACGATGGAGGATATGTGATAGTCAAGAAGAAAAATAAGCTAACTATTTATAGAAAAAAATAAAAGAAGAACCCGTCTCGTCTCCAAAGGGGGAGGCGTCGCAGTTCTTCTTCATTTGTATTGTAACATACAGATAAGCAATAGTAAAAACAATAAAAACTTCATATATGTAAAATAAAAAAAATAGAGCCACCGCACCTGCCCAACGGGTTAAGGATATTTACCCGTCGCTGGGGCAGACCAGCTCGCTCTATTTGTCTACATACTAACATAATTTAAAAATATGTTCAAAAAATAGAAAAAATAAAAAAGAACCCGTGCAAGTCTCCAAAGCAGGGAGGCTCCGTAATTCTTTTTCAACTTAGATATAACATAAATAAAAAAATATTCAACTATAGAGGTGACAAAAAAGTAATCAAAAAAACACGAAAAACAAGCGGAGGTGCAATATGAATAAAGAATACTTCAGTAGACATAGGGTGGATAATTATCAATAACAATAGAGAAAACATTATCAAGGCAAATGCTAATCGTAGCTCGAGTGTAGCTCGAGAAAATGGGCGAAAAGGTGGTATTGCAAGAGCTAAAAAGATAAAAGAACAAAAGTCTTTAAACATGTGTATGGAAATGTTATTGAATGCAAAACCAAAAGATGCTGAAAAAGGCGACTTAAAAGAACTTGGTATTCCTGAAAGTGAACAAAATCAACGAATGCTAGTAGCTATAGGGCTACTTAATAGAGCTAAAGCGGTTGGTGATGTAAAAGCATTTGAAAAAATTCAAGAATTATCTAATGAACAAACCAATGTTCTAATAGAAATACGTAAGCAAGAATTAGAACTTAAAAAGCGTGAACTTGAACTAAAAGAAAAAGAGTTAGAGTTAAAACTTAATCAAGGTATTGGCGATGATAAAGTAGTGGTGGTTAATGATATAAGGAACATTGATGAAAATAGTTAAACTAAGTGAATTAATTATTCCTAAATTTTATGAAGAATTTAATGATACTTCTAAAACCCATCACATACTAAGTTCTGGAAGAGCAGGAACTAAGTCAAGTGAAGCATCAATAAAAGCAGTTGCCAAGATAATAAGCGAAGATAACTGTTCAGTTATTGTCATTAGAAAATTCCATAACAAAATAAAGAAAACAGTCTACAAAGAAGTATTAAGAGCGATTAAGCGTTTAGGCTTATCTAAGCAAATGTTTAAGATAACGTCGGCACCAATGGAAATAAAATACAAAAAGAATGGTAATACCATATACTTTACTGGGTCTGATAGCATTGATGATACAAAAGGCATTATAGATGAAGAAAAACCTATCAAGCTAGTAGTTATTGATGAAGTTACTGAGTTCTTCGATAAAGGCGAAGGTGAAGATGAACTACGAAACATAGAAGCAACATTTGTAAGAGGAAATAATGAAGACTTTACAATGTTGTACCTATTTAATCCCCCAAGAAATCCAAAAGCGCCTGTAAACGAATGGAAAAACAAGATGTCACAAAGAAGTGACTGCCTATGTATTCATAGCGATTATAGAGATGTGCCTGAAAAGTGGCTTGGCAAAAAGCTAATCGAATCAGCCGAAATTGAAAAACAAGCTGATGAGAAGATGTATAGATGGTTGTGGCTAGGCGAAAGCGTAGGCATTGATGAAGTGATTTATTACATGTTTGATGAAACTAAGCATGTAAGGAATAACCAGGATAAATATAACAGTTTAGCCTTTATTGGTATTGGTGTTGACTATGGTCAAATGAACGCAACAACCTTTCAAGCGTTTGGCTTATCATTTAACGATAAGAAACTATATGGCATAGATGAATACTATTATTCAGGAAGAGACACCATGAAACAAAAAAGCCCTTCTGATTATGCAAAAGACTTCAAAGAGTTTAAGGAACGTATAGAAAAAGAAACACAAAGAAAAGTAATCAATGTATTTATAGATCCTTCAGCTAAAGGCTTAGCGGAGGAAATTAAAAGAGTATGTCCTGATGTGGCGATTATAAATGCTGACAATAGCGTAGCGTTAGGAATACAAAGGCAATCAAAACTATTGTCACATGGAGTATTGATATTAAGCGATAGACAAAAGCATTTAAAAGAAGAGATGTATCAATACATGTATAACAAGGATTTATTAGATAAAGGCAAAGAAGAACCAATTAAGGACCATGACCACTGCCAGGATGCTACTAGGTATCTTTGTATGGGATTTTGGAAATACATAAAGCAAATGCTTCCAAGCATTGACTAGGAGGAATATGAAAGAAAACAACTATATAAATGATGTTACTCAAAGATTAAAAGACTTAGGCTATAGGCCATTAGATGCGGATTATTATCAATATATCTATTCATGGTTAGAGTGGTATAAGGGCTATGTCAATGACTTCCATGAGCGTAAGATGTTTAATGGCATGAAATTTGTTGATGATAGTATAGCTAGTCTAGGCTTGGCTAAGATATTTGCACAACATTGGGCATCATTACTGTTCAACGATAAAACAAGCATAACAATGGACGAAGAACATGAAGAAGCACTAAACAACGTATTAAACAAGACAAACTTTAGGCATTACTTCAAAAACACCCTGGAAGTAGCGTTTGCATGTGGAACTAGTGCAACCGTTGAATACTTAAATGAACGTGGCGAAATTATGGTCAATCACATTTATGCACCAATGATATTCCCATTAAAGCAATCAAATGGGGAGATTATAGATTGTGCATTCGCATCTATTGATGGTGAAGGGTATTACTTAAACATTCATACAAAGAACCAAGATGGATCATACACAATCAAAAACGATTGGTTTGTTACTCAAAATATTAAAGATAAAGTAGTTATAAGAGAAGTTGAGAGAACTGATACAGAAAAAGAATTTGCATCACCTGTTAAGCTATTCCAAATTTATAAACCTAATCAAGTAAATACCATTGATTTGTTTTGCCCAATGGGAATGTCTATATCGGCTAATTGTATTGATCAATTCAAAACTGCTGATTATGCCTACGACACATTACAAAATGAATTTAGGCTAGGCAAAAAGAAAATATATGTGCCAATTAGTACACTTACTTACAAGATAGTTACTGATGCGCAAGGAAATACAATCCAAACTCCAATATTTGATGAAAATCAAACTGAATATTATGCATTGCCAGGCGATGAAGAAAACAACAATAAGATTACCGAATATAATCCTCAATTAAGAATAAACGATGTGGAGCAAGGCTTACAATTAGCTATTAATTTGGCTGCAATGAAGGCTGGATTTGGTGAATCTCATTTCACTTTCAAGGATGGCAAGGTATATACAAACCAAGCTCAAGTATTCAGTTCAAATAGTGATTTAAGATATAACTTAAAACTACATGAAGATATGCTTGCAGCATCGTTAAGAGAATTAGCTATTGCATTATGTTATCTTGATACAAATGCAATCTATGAAGGCGATGTTACTGTTGATTTTGATGACTCGATATTTGAAGATGAGCAACAAAAGAAGGCTAACGCAATTCTGGAACTAAATAACGATTTAATCGATAACGTCCAATACTATATTGATATCTATGGTATGAGTGAACAACAAGCTATCGAATTTGATAAGAAGATAGAAGATAGAAAGAAAGGACAAGAGACAAATAAAGAGCCTTTGCCAAACGAAACTGATGAAGAGGACAATGAACCGATTAAAGAAGAAACAACCGAAGATGAGCCTAATTCAAAGCCACAAGAAGAAATAAAGGAAGAAGAGGAATAGTAAATGCTGACTGACAAAGAATTAAGCGCATTGCAAAATGAATTAATCGGCATTTATTCAAAAATAGAGATTGAACTAATCTTGTCAGTAGCTAAAAGACTTGATACTTACAATACTGTTGATGGTGTTCTTAATTGGCAACTTAAAAAGCTGAGTGAATTAAATGTATTAAACAAAGGCCTTCTTAAAATCATTACTAAATATAGTGATAAAAACCAAGAAGCAATTGAAAACATGTTGAAACAAGCTATGTTCGCTAACCTTGATAGGGAATACTTAAATGAAGCTTTCAAAGAAGGAGTTACAGATATAAGCTATTCATCATTGGTTAAATCTCCTGGAATAGAAAAACTATTGAAATCATCTATCTATGATTTAAGTGAACACTTAAGCCTTATAAATACCAAAGCTATTGAATCAACAAAAGAAATATATGTTAAGACATTAAACAAAGCATATGTCGAAAGTTATAGTGGCGTTTATTCACCTCAAGAAGCAATAGCTAAAGGCATCAAAGAAATGGCTAAAAATGGGATAAAAGGAGCTACTTATGAATCAGGAAGAAGCATAGGTATAGAACCAGCTGTTAGGCGTGATACTTTGTCAGCTATTATCAATAATGTTAATAATGTATCTATTGAAACAGCAAAAGAAATGGGCACTAATTATGTAGAAGTATCTAAGCACCTAGGGGCTAGAGTTAGTGATGCATCCAAAATCGCCAATCACGCAGGATGGCAAGGCAAGGTATATCAAATAGAAGGCTCTGATAAGTATGGGAATCTTGAAGAAGAAACAGGATACGGCCAAATAGAAGGGCTTGGTGGTGTTAATTGCCGCCATAGGGTATTCCCTTATTTTGAAGGAATAAGCAAACCTAAGCAAGACCAAATAAACCAAGAAGAGAATAAAGAAGTCTATCAAGCAAGTCAACGCATTCGCACTTTAGAAAGAGAATTTAGAAACAATAAACGTTTATGGTATGCATCTAAACAAATCGGCGATAAAGAACAAAAGAAGAAGTGTGAAAACAAATCTAAGGAAATTCTAGAAAAAATAAAAGTGATTGAAGATAAATACAAGGATATTGGCTCTAACAGTTCAAGGACGTTAGTGCTGGAAGATTTAAAAGTATGAAAAAAAGATACGAGATAACAGAATATAAAATTCGTTGGAGTAAGCGGTATAAAAAACTAATTAAAATACCACTAGAAGATAAAAGAGAACGCATAAAAGAAACATATGAAAACGGAGTTAGGGTTGTAAGAGATCTTGACTTAAAAATAACAGAATGCACAGAAAGTTTTATGTCATCAAGAAAAGGCGTTAAAAAGAGCGGTGGTTTTATTAAATTACATCCAGCATATAAGAAAAGCGTTCCTAAAAACGAATTCAAAACCGCTTTATGGCTTTCAGAAGAGTTTGGAATGAATATTATGATAGACAAAGAAAACACTAGAGGAAGAAATATATCGTATATAGACTTATTTGATGGTAAACGATGGTGGGAAGAAAAATCACCAAGCTCATTAACAGGCGTTAGAAATAGAATTAAGGTGGGAGTTGAGCAATTAGCCGATTACAAAAACAGCGAAATAGGTGGGGTAATAGTCAATATTACAGATAAAACTTTAAAAAATATCGATATAAAACATGAGGCCTTGAATGCTATCAATGAATATTCTAGAGTAAATTGCTACGTTATTATAAGGAAATGTGATGAAATGGTTGCGATTTATAAAGTTAGGCACAAATAAAAAAGGCACTTACCTCGTCATAACGGGGGAGTTACCTTCTTACAATTATGATACCTAAAAAATGAAAATATTCAAGTGAATGTCTAGCATAAAGACATTAAACAAATGCTTAATATCGGATAAGAAGTGAGGAAACTCTAATGTCATTAAGTTAACAGTGATATTAATTCAG
>CAVKAO010000050.1:0-9714 GCA_963654705.1 Oscillospiraceae bacterium | reverse complement strand
GAAACCGCCCATTGCCGAACGGCACGATGTGGTGGTGTGAGAGGTCGGAAGTAAACTTATTGTTTACTTCCTCCTACTCGATAAACTAATCGCTTTTAAGCTTAACAGTAAAAGAAAAGCCCTATTGGGCTTATAGTATGTTTAATAGTTCACTTATTTCTTTGATGACTATTACGTTATCATAGCTTTCATTATTCCTGGATATAAATATTGGAGTCATTCCAGCGTTTCTAGATCCAAGGACGTCAATATTATAATTATCACCTACATAGATACACTCGTTAGGCTTTAGATTTAGTTTATTAGCTATATATTCAAATAGTCTAATATCAGGTTTTTTCATATTTACTTCCGATGAAACCAAGGTGTAATCTAATAAGTCATATATATCAATAGTATCTAGCTTTCTTCTTTGAGAAGTTGTGCTGCCATTGGTAAGTATTGCTAGTTTGTACTTGTTCTTTAACTTGGATAATGTATCTTTAACATCATAATATAGAAAAGCGATACTTCCTGATTCATCAGACCATTGTTTATCAAGTTCTTGAGGGCTTATACAAGTTACGTCATATTTTGAAGCCCATCTTTTAAATACAACAATTCTTTCAACAGTGCCATTATCATCCCACTTCATTATGTCATCTATCATGTTGGAAATTAGAGTTTCATCATCAAATAGCAAATGAAACTTTCTTAATAGCATTTCTTTAAAGGCTTTTTGTCGATCAATTAGAGTGTTATCTAAATCAAATATAATGGCTTTTATCATTTTCTTTTTCTAGCTACGATAATTGTTAAATACTTTATTGCGATAAATAGACATACAATAGCAATTGCAATTGATCCAAAGAACACGCATTTTTGAGTCGTTGGATATATTGTTACAGAAAGCACTAGTAAGATTGCAAGTACTGTAAATAAAACTATTTTAATGTAAATGATTGAATCAGGCGAACTATATGATGTTGGTTGATTCTTTTTATCTGGCTTGAAATTTGCATAAACTGTGCAGTTATTTAAAAATTTATAGAAACGAATTTCTAATAATACCGCAGTGGCAACCATGGCTATTAGTGATACCCACCATGGAAATTCAAATAAAACGTAGCAAAATACACCAACTAGTACTGTGTATAGTACTACATTATTTAGTGTTTGAAATGTTTTTTCTTTTTGTTTGGTTATAACATAGCCCTTCTTAGTAAATGGATCTAAATAGACTTTTTGTCCTTTTTTATCATGGTAGATATTTATCCCCTCAAGTTCTTTTTGTTTAGTATTAGTTTTCATAAAAATATTCCCTCTAATAAATATTATAAGTGAATCTTGAGGTATTTATCGGCTTTTTGTTTACATAATTAGGTTAAAATTTGCACTTTTTATTAGTGATGTACTATTTTTTTAATAAATTGTTAAAATGAGGGCGGTATGAAAGAAGGTATTAACTTATGATTTTTGATCGCAATGAAGAACAATGGAAAGAAGTGGGCAGTTATTGGACTTCTAAAGAAATTTTTCAACAACCTGAAACTTGGCTTAAAACTTTCAATCAAGTAAAGGCTGAAAAGGATTCTATTAAAGCTTTAATTGATAAAGTGATTTCTCAAGATGATTACGATATTATCTTAACAGGCGCTGGCACTAGTGAGTTTGTTGGAAATTCTATTTTCCCTTATTTAAGCCCATTAAATAATTTTAAAGTTAAATCATATGGAACAACGGATATTGTTGCTTGTCCTGAAGATTATATTTCTAGAAGCAAGCCAACTCTTCTTGTTTCATTTGGCAGATCTGGTAATTCTCCAGAATCTGTTGCGGCAGTCGAGGCTGCAAACACAGTATGTGAAAATATCCATCACTTATTTGTTACTTGTAACCATGATGGTGCATTGTCTAAATTTGCAATTGGCAAGGATAATTGTTATGCGATTAATTTAACTCCTGAGACTCATGATCAGTCTTTTGCGATGACTTCTTCTTATTCTAATATGTATTTGGCTACAGTATTATCTTTCCAAATTGATAAGCTAGATGAACTTGAACCAATTGTTAAGGATATTGTTGATAAGACAAAGAAGTTCCATGAAACAAATTATGCTGTATGTAAGAAGATTGTTGATGAATTTGATTTCCAAAGAATTGTTTATCTTGGCTCAAACTGTTTAAAGGGAGTAGCTCAAGAATCTGCTTTAAAGATTTGTGAACTTACAGCTGGCAAGATTATGACTACCTTTGATACAACAATGGGCTTTAGACATGGTCCTAAATCAGTTGTTTGCCCAGGTTCTTTAGAAGTAGTATATTTATCAGATGACCCATATACAAGACAATATGATGTTGATATTGTTAAGGAAATGGCTCCAGAAAGAAATGGCAATAAGATTTTAGTTGTTTCAAGTTATGATGATCCTAGCGTTAGAGATTTAGGTGATTACTTTATTTCATTTGACAATGAAAAAAGATATAATAATGTATACTTAGGTTTGGAATATGTAAACGTTGCTCAAATTATCGCCGTTTATAAGTCACTTAAGACTGGTGTTATGCCTGATACACCTTGTCCTAGTGGCACTGTTAATAGAGTAGTAAAGGGTGTTCACATTTATCCATATTCTAAATAGGAAAGAGGTTTTATAGATGATTGGTATTATTGTTACAGGGCACGGTCATTTTGCGACAGGTATCACAACTTCCGTTGACTTAATTGCGGGTCCACAAAAACAATATGTTGCGGTAGATTTTGATGGAGAGGGTACCGAAAAACTTGAGAAAGACTTAAAGTATGCTGTAGAAACTTTAAGTGACTGTAATGGTATCATTGTTTTCGCAGATTTAGCTGGTGGTTCACCATTTAAGACTGCAGCTATCGTTACAGCCGGCAATCCGAATGTTAAAGTAATTGGTGGTGCCCACTTGCCTATGCTTTGTGAAATCGTAATGGCTAGAACATTTATTGATGATTTGGATACACTTGTTTCTACTGCTTTAAATGTTGGTAGAGATAGTATTCAATTGTTTGAAATGCCTACAGCGGTTGATGAAGAAGTTACTGACGGAGAAGGTATCTAAAATAAAGGCAGTCAAATTTGACTGCCTTTTAGCTAATTGATTTAGCATATGAAGTAGGTGTTACACCATACTTTTCTTTAAATACTCTAGAAAAATAATGTATTGAGGAGAATCCACATATTCTAGCTATCTCGGATATAGAATAGGTGGATTCTTTTATCATTTGTTTTGCCTTAGCAAATTTTAAATCAGATATATATTGCTTAGGTGATGTATTCAAATTTTTGGTAAATAGTGTTTGAATAGATGATCTTGATAAAGAAAATCTTTGGCAAATATCTTCAACATTAATAGGTGAATAGATATTTTCTTGAATATATAACGCTATTTCGCCCAAAAGTTCGTTGTCATATTTTTGTTGCATCTTGGTTAAGATTGGCTTATTTATTAAATTTTTATCTTCTTCAAGAATAGAAACAATAAATATTTGAACAGCAGAAGTTAGTATTACTGGTGTAAGTGAAGTATATTCCTTGCTTGATTTATTAAACCAACTAAGAATATCTACTCCTTTTTGATTAACTTTAAATACTCTATTTTTCAATAAATCCGCATGTTCCTTACTTATATCCATATCAAAAACAATGGTTAAGTATGAGCAGGTTGTGGTTGTTCTTTGTTTATGTTCTTGTCCTGGTGCATAGAAGATTATTTCTTGTGAGTTAAGTTCATATTCATGCCCCTCAATACTTGTTAATAGGGTTCCATCATCCACATAGGTAATCTCCCAAAAGTCTAATACTTCACCCGGGAAATTATAATTAGAGCCTCTTACTACATAATAGTCCCCTAAAACTTCTTTTACGTTTAATGTACTTTTTAAAGAAGTAATAGCTATAGTATTGTTTTTCTTAATAGCATTTATTTCGATATCTTTTTTTGATACCTCAATTATCGATCTATTTGAGATGGTTAAAAAAGTGAAGTAGAGTCCAGCATTAACTTTGCATATACGATGAATAACAAATATTTCTGGTTCTTTATCTAAATCAGAGCATATAGCTATAGCAGCAATTCCCTCTCTTACAGTGAAATAAACATCTTCTTTACAATGATAGAATTTATCGGTATTTTTATCTTCTACAAGCATATAAAAACGATCATCTTCAAATTTATTTTTGAATGTCGTTTCTGTAAAAATTTCACCATATTTTTGAAATTCAATGCTGGTGGTTTTGTTAAATATTGACATACCTTTATTTTAAACTGTTTTTACTAAATTAGTGCTTTTGTTTTTTTGATTTGTTAAATTAGATAAAAAAACAAGTTAAAATAGGTCGGATTTTGTCAAAATTGTGGTAATTGTGTGAAAAAATGTTAAAAAGTATAACATCAACGCTAAAAAAGTTAAAACACATGTAAACGTTTTCACCTATAATAATACATGTAGGGACACGTTAAGTTTCCTCGGGAAGAAAGAAGGTAGTTTTTATGCCAAACATTGTTTTGACAAGAATTGACAACCGTCTATTACATGGACAGGTTGCCACTCAATGGACAAGCTCAGTACATGCAAACCTTGTACTTGTGGCAAATGATGCAGTTGCAGGGGACGCAATGCGTCAAGGCCTAATGAAAATGGCTTGTTCAGCTCAAGCTCAAGCAAGATTTTTCTCAATTGAAAAAACTTGTGCCATCATTAACAAAGCTGCAGATTCACAATATATTGCAATAATCTGCGAAACTCCTCAGGATGTTGTTAAGCTTGTTGAAGGTGGCGTTCCAATTAAGTCTGTTAACATTGGTAACATGCATATGTCAGAAGGAAAACGTCAAGTTGCTACTTCTGTTGCAGTAGACGATGCTGATGTTGCAGCATTTAGACGTCTTCAAGAATTAGGTGTTGAACTTTATATCCAAAGAACTCCATCTATCGCAAAGGAAGATGTCAACAAATTATTTCAATAATATTTGAAAGGATAAAACATGAACGTAATTCAAATTATATTATTGGCAATTGCAACTTTCATTTTTGCAGTTGACCAATATTCATTAACTGAAGTTCTTTACCGTCCAATGGTTGCTTGTCCTATCATCGGTCTAATCTTAGGCGATGTTAAGACTGGTTTAGCTATCGGTGGTACTTATGAACTTATGATGATTGGTAACATGCCAGTCGGTGGTGCCCAACCTCCAAACTCAGTAGTTGGTGCTGTTGTTGCTATGATCTTCGCTACTAAAGCAGGTATGGATGTTAACACAGCATTAGGTACAGCTGTTATCTTCTCATTATTTGGTCAATACGTAGTTACATTAGTATTCACAGCTATGTCTGGTTTCATGGCTACAGCTGATAAGGCTGCTGCTGAAGCAAATCCTGCTGGTATTACTAAAGTAAACGTTATCTCTTGCTGCTTACTTGGTGGTCTATTTGCAGTAATTTCTATCATCGCTTATGTTGGTGGTACTGCTTTAGCTGGACCTCTTGAACAATTATCAAATGATGCTAGCTGGCTAATGGGTGGTTTCTCAGTTGCTGGTGGTATGATGAGATTCGTAGGTTTCGCAGTATTATTAAAGATCATGTTAGCAAACGATATGTGGGGTATCTACTTCGCTGGTTTCGCTGCAGCTGCATTATTCGGAAACGTTTCTGCAACTTCTGGTGCAACTTTAATCTTAGTAGCATTTATCGGTATCGCTATTGCTATGTATGATTACAATACAAATGTTAAATTAGGTGAAGGAGGTTCTTCTGATGGAATCTAACGTTACAACTTACAAGGATACTACTCCTGCTAAGCCATTAGATAAGGCTACATTAAATAAGATCGCTTGGAGATCTTGTATGTTACAAGCTTCATTCAACTATGAAAGAATGCAAGCTGCTGGTTGGGAATGGACAATCCTTCCTGGTCTTGAAAAGATTCATACAAATAAAGAAGACTTAGCTGCTTCAATGGGTCATAACCTTGAATTCTTCAATACTCACCCATTCTTTGTAACTCTAGTTTGTGGTATTGTTTTATCACTTGAACAAAATAAAGCTGACATCAACACTATCCGTGGTGTTAGAGTTGCTTGTGCTGGACCTTTAGGTGGTATCGGTGATGCTCTATTCTGGTTCACACTTGTTCCAATTACTGCTGGTATTACTGCTCAAATGGCAATTAACGGCAGCATTCTTGGTCCAATTCTATACTTTGTTATCCTATTTGGTGTTCAAATGGCACTACGTATCTGGTTAATGAATTGGTCTTACAACTTAGGTACTTCTGCAGTTGCTACATTAACTGCTCATGCTACTGAATTCACTCATGCAGCTAGCTTGCTTGGTGTATTCGTAGTTGGTGCTTTAACTTGTAACTATGGTGGTACTACTTTAGGTATCGTAATTCCAAATGGTGAAGCTACAATTGATATTCAAAGCTTACTAAATGGTATCTTACCAGCATTAGTTCCATTACTATTAACTTTAATGTGCTACTCTTTAATCAAAAACAAAGGTTGGAGTGCTACTAAGTGTATTGGTCTATTATTAGTTCTTGGTATCGTTGGTTGTATCTTCGGTATTTGGGGCGGTGACTATAACGCTTTAGTACATGTTCCTTGGCACGCTTAATAATTAAAGATTAGTGTAAAAAACACTTTCTTTCCGAAAACATCAAGAGTGTGTGAGCAATCACACACTCTTTTAAAAAATTGGAGGCTTATATGAAATACACTATTATTGCCATTGTTGTTGTTATCGCTATTGCGATAGCTGTTTCTCTTGCAGTTATAAAAAAGAATATTTCGCATAAAATTGTTTTAGCTGTAGAAAGTGGCAACCATGAACTATTTAATGCGATCCTAGAAAAGAAAATAACGAAGTTTTTATTTCCAGCTGCTTATCTAGATTCATTAAGGCTTAATGAAGCTATGATGAGAAATGATGTAAATGAAATTGATCGATTACTTGATAAACTAAATAAAATTAAATTATCTGAGAAAGATAAAGAAAAAATCTATTCTCAAGCTTACAATTATTACTTATCAGTCAAAAGTTATAAGAAATGTACTATTTGGCATGACAAGATTAAAGAACTTAAAAATGATCGTTTAATAGCTGAAATTGATAAATCATATAATATCTATGTTGAAAAAGGCTATAAGTATCTTGATGAAATGCTTGAAGAGTTAGATAATATGGAACCTGCTAATAGAGGTGTTAATGAATTCCTTATTTCTTTAATGTATAAAAACAAAAAGGATAATGTTAATGCGGCTAAATATGAAAAGTTATCAAGAGAACATTTAAAACAGTTTGATGACTTACATAATGCTAAATAATATAAAGCGGTTTAAGCCGCTTTATATAGCTTATATTTAAATTCGTAAAAAAAATTAACAAATTTTTAAAAAAGTATTGCATTTATTTATAGGTATGGTATTATTAATAAGCGCAATGAAGCGCTGATGATTATTGGGCCTGTAGCTCAGGTGGTTAGAGCGCACCCCTGATAAGGGTGAGGTCGTTGGTTCAAGTCCATTCAGGCCCACCAATTAATTAAAGCTTGGGGCATTAGCTCAGCTGGGAGAGCGCCTGCTTTGCACGCAGGAGGTCAGCGGTTCGATCCCGCTATGCTCCACCAAGTTTAAAATTAAAGTCTTGAAAAAGACTTTTTATTTTATAATTAAATTGAGGTTACTTATGGTTATTGCGATTATATTAATTATTATATTTATTCTTGTTAGTAGAAATGCTTTTAGAAAAGATCCTGCCAATACTGGTCACTACACTCGTTTTAGAAGATTCAATAGAGGCCCTAGAAGACCACGAAGAAGAGAATTTCCTAATCATCATAAAGATATTATGTAAATCCTTAATTAGTTAAGGATTTTCTTTTACTTTTCGTAATAATGCATTATGGAATGTAAAAGATGCGGTAATACTGATTTAAATTATTTTTATCTAGGTTCTAAAGGTTATTATTGCCGAAAATGTGTTGGTTTTAAAAGAATCTTATTGGAAGATGAAATATCTTCCATAGACTATGATATTGGCTCATATTCTAGTGATTATAGCTTTGAATATTCTCTTACACCTTTACAAGAAAATATATCTCAAGATGTTTTAAAATACGTTTCACTAGGTAAGGACGTTTTACTTAAGGCGGTATGTGGTGCTGGTAAAACAGAGATTGTTGTTAGGAGTATTTCTTATTATTTAAAAAGAAAAATGAAGGTATGTTATGCTATTTCTAGAAAAGAAGTAGTGATTGATTTATATGGACGTTTTAAAAAGATATTTAAAAACGCTACTGTAACAGCGTTATATGGTGGACACCACAAACAGACTGTTGGCGATTTGATTATTTGTACAACTCATCAATTATTTAGATTTTACAAGACATTTGATTTGCTTATACTTGATGAAGTTGATGCCTATCCATTGGCCAATAATATACCTCTTATGAATATTGCGTTAAATAGTACTAAAGGGCCAATTATTTTTTCTACTGCTACTGTTAACAATTTTCTTAAGAATATATTAAAAGAAAGAGTCTATGAGAAATTGGAACTGTATGTTAGGCCTACCTATAAGCCGCTTATTATCCCTGAATTATTTATTGGTTTTAAAAGTATTATTTGTTTTTATCTATATTACCTTTTAAAGAATATGAAACAGCAAGCTATCATCTTTGTCTCAAGTAAAAGATTATGTAGCTATTTTTATCATGTGTTTAAATTGTTCTTTAATTGTACTTATGTATATTCTGATTTAGTGCAAAGGGATAATAATATTAAAGCTTTTAAGGAAAAGAAACATCAATTTATTTTTTCAACGACTGTATTAGAAAGGGGTGTCACTTTTAAGGATATTAATGTAATTATAATTTCCTTTAACAAAAATGTATTTGATGAAGGAAGTTTAGTTCAAATGCTAGGCAGGGTTGGGAGAAACTTTAATAATCCCTATGGCAAAGCTTATATACTAAGCAATCATAAAGATAAGGAAATAGATAAGGCAATTAATAATTTAAAGGAGAATAATAAAAAATATGAAATGTCTTTATTGTGATGAAGAAATAAAACAATACAGCTTATATAGTTTATTTATTGAAAAAGATCCGTTATGTATTAATTGTCGAAATAAGATGAGTCTAAAAATAAAGGAATTTAATATAAGAGAATTAAAATGTGAGTACTTTTATGATTATGATAGTCTTTTTAAAACTATGTTACTACAGTATAAAGAATGTTATGATGAAACGCTTAAAGATGTTTTTCTATATCGTATAGATGACTATATTAGATTTAAATACCACAACTATCATATCGTCTATGTTCCAAGTAGCCAAAGGAAACAAGCTGAAAGAGGTTTTAATCATCTTGAGTTAATTTTTGATAACTTGAAATTTAAGGAAATAAAAGGATTAAGAATGAAGGAAGAGCTTGTTCAAGAAGGCAAGGGAATAACGGATAGAAAAAAGATGCTTGATAATTATATATATGATGGAAAAAGAGTTAATAAATTATTGATAGTGGATGATGTTTGCACTACTGGATCATCACTATATGGCGTATATAATGCTTTTAAAGGTAAGGCTGATACAATTAGAGCGATTGTTTTAGGAAAAAAAGAAAGCACTTTCATTAAATAGATTACCTGTCTTTAGACTTTTACCTTAAAATATGGTGAGAATATGATAATGAGCTACA
>CAVKAO010000049.1:0-10037 GCA_963654705.1 Oscillospiraceae bacterium | reverse complement strand
TCAAATCTGGCAGAAAATGTTGGCGAAAAATAGAAAGTTACCAGAAGCCACGTTTACGGATTACTTAAAGAAAAATAAATAAAATACATAGTTGAGGTCGTTCCGGTTAGCCGGGGCGCCTATTATATGTATGACAGGCATGCTGTCAATCTGTGGTGAAAGTCCAACAGGGGCGCAGTTGCCGACGAACCCCAAAGCGACTCCCAAGGTTTGCATCGCGAGGTGCAGGCTAGAAGTGGGATAGCAAAATCGTAGTCTGACAAACAGGAAGCTGATATTAAGCCTGAATTCTCGTGATACTGTAGAGCGTTAAACTAATATCTCCAATTGGGTAAATTATTGTGTCGTTCTACAAATTTGAAGTAAGTGGCGATAAAATTGAAGCTGTTTATATGATACCTGGTTGGACTCATAATATTATTAATTTAAGTGATACAGAAAATCTTGTTACAGTTATGACTTGTAATGAAGTATTTGATCCAAATAAACCAGATACATTTTTTTAGAAGGTGTAATATGATTTAAGTATTAAGATAACAATATTTGTCCCAATATTGACAGAATTGTCCCAAGATATTATTATAATGATATCTGAAGGGAAGATGCTATGAAAAAGAAAAGTGTTATCAACTTAATTAAGTGTTATGAAGAAAAGAATGATGTTGGTTTTAGAAATGAGGCCTATGAAATAGCGAAAGATTTTGATTCAAATGGTGACTATCAACTTTCAGATTATATTATGTCATTACTATCAAATGCCAACACATTTGTTCCGCAGCTATCTGAATCTGTATCTCCTTTTTTTGAAAAACTAGAAGCTAAAGAGGATATGCTTCTTTTGCCAGATGCTATTACAAATGATATTTTGGGTGTTGTTAATGCGATAGATCGTAATATTGGAATAAATAAATTCTTGTTTCAAGGTTTACCAGGAACTGGAAAAACGCAGGCCGTAAAACAAGTTGCTAGAATTCTTAATAGAGAAATATTCATGGTTGATTTTTCTGCTGTTATTGATAGTAAATTAGGACAGACACAGAAAAACCTAGCGGCTTTGTTTAAGGAAATAAATAATTTTGCCCAACCAAAGAAAGTTATTGTGTTGTTTGATGAAATAGATGCGCTTGCTTTAGATCGTACTAATTCTAATGATTTACGTGAAATGGGAAGAGCGACATCTGCTTTATTGAAGGGCATTGATAGAATAAGTGAGGATGTTGTCCTTATTGCTACAACAAACTTATATGAGCATTTTGACAAGGCTTTGATAAGACGCTTTGACACTGTGATTGATTTCAATAGATATTCTGAAGATGATTTGCTTTTGATAGCTGAGAAAATGTTGGATAGATATCTTGATAAATTAAAATTAGCTAATAGAGATATTAGATTATTCAGAAAAATAATGAAACTAATGCCTGAAAAGATGTATCCAGGAGACTTGAAGAATCTAATTAAAACCGCAGTGGCCTTCAGCAATCCAAATGATGGAGTGGATTATTTTAGAAGACTCTATTATTCAATTTGTAATACAAAGCCAGAGGATTTAAAGAAACTACAGGCACAAAATTTTACTGTAAGAGAAATTGAAATTCTTACAGGAAAGTCTAAAAGCAGTGTGGCTAGAGAACTAAAAGAGACGATGGCCCATGAATGATATTCTTAAGTTAAAAGGTAGATTTGAAAAGCGTCCTAATGGTTCTATGCCTAAAGCCTCAATGCTTCCAAAAGGGGGAAGCGTTAATGTGGCACATATCAATGATTTGGCAAATCAGCTTAATGGAATTCTATCGTATTTTAAAGAAAATACAGATATAGATGGAGCCCTTGTTAGTGTGCACTATAAACATGTTATTGCGAAAACTAATCGTATAAAGGCTCTTTTACAAGAAGGAAGTAAATCTCCTATAGAATCTATTAGAGGAGCTAAATTTGTATGGGAAAAAGATTCTGAGGGGAAAACACATCAAAAACATGTATTTACGCATTTTGTAAAATTGGATACTCTTGAGAAAACAATTGAACTATTAGAAAAGGTCGCAACTGTTTTAGATAATGAATATCAAGGGGAAATAAGCTACGATGATTGTAAAAATATTGTAGAAAATAAAGAGTATCATAGCGATAATATAATATCAAAATCTAAATTTTTAAAAACGATAGTTGATGGCTATTATGTTGAAAGATTAGATGTTGATCGCGCTAGTGAGAAAATTGATCAAGACTTAATCGTTACAATATACAAGACTGGTGTAGAAACAAAAAAACTTTTGTCCAAGTTTGGGATAAATATAGTTGATGATAGAATTATTGACGAAACAACACTAAGACTAAATCCAGATGAAGCTAAACTTCTTTATAATAACGCATCATACTTAGTGGCTATGTCTCTGACTGATTTTACTAAAATTAATAGGGATGACATAACAGATAAGACAAGCAAATGGGATGACAAATCAAGATTAATTCCTAAGCCTTCTAATGAGCCAACGATAGGTGTAATAGATACTCAATTTAACAAAGATGTATACTTTAGCGAATGGGTTGAATATACAAACATGCTTGATGAAAATATTCCCTTAACGCAAGAGGACTATCAACATGGAACAGCAGTTAGCCATATAATTGTAGATGGACCACACGGAAACCCAAGACTAGATGATGGATGTGGTAGATTTAAAGTTAGACATTTTGGTGTAGCAACACATAGTGGTTTTAGTTCATTTACAGTGCTGAAACTGATTAGAGATATTCTTGCTAAAAACAGAGATATAAAAGTGTGGAACCTTTCACTTGGGTCAAATTTAGAAATAAAACCTAATTTTGTGTCTTTAGAAGCTGCTGAGCTTGACAAGATACAAAGTGAATATGATGTAATATTTGTGGTAGCAGGAACAAATGTGCCAGCTGGCATAAATAATAAAAATATGAAAATTGGATCTCCAGCAGATTCATTAAATTCTTTAGTTGTCAATTCTGTGAATTTTAACGGGAAACCTGCATCATACACAAGATGTGGACCAGTACTTTCCTTCTTTAACAAGCCTGATTTAAGTTATTATGGCGGAGATGGAAATAATATAGAAGATAAAATCGCAGTTTGTAGGGATAATATGGGAGCAGCCTATGTTTGTGGAACATCATTTGCTGCACCATGGGTATCGAGAAAATTAGCTTACTTAATTCATAATATGGGATTAAGTCGTGAATTAGCGAAAGCATTACTCATTGATTCTGCTGCTAAGTGGGATAGAAAAGATGACATTTCTCATACTGTAGGATATGGAGTATTACCAATACACATTAATGAAATTATCCATTCTTGTGATGATGAAATACGTTTTCTTATGATGGGAACATCTGAGGATTATGAAACATACACTTATAATCTACCTGTGCCTATTTTAAATAATGCTCATCCATATTATGCAAAAGCAACCTTAGTTTATTTCCCTAAATGCAACAGGTATCAAGGTGTTGATTATACAAACACGGAAATGGATATTCATTTCGGTCGAATTAAAAATAACAAGAATAACAAAGTGGAAATCAAGTCTATCGATAATAACAAACAAGCAGAAGAAGGCATTGTTACCATCTATGAAGAGGACGCTAGAAAAATGTACCGTAAATGGGATAATATTAAACATATTAGCGAAGAGATTAAAAATAGAGCAAAACCGCGAAAAGCTTATGCATCTGGCTTATGGGGACTAAGTATTAAAACTAAAGAACGTGCAAACAAAAAAGAACCATTGCGATTTGGTGTTGTTGTAACATTAAAAGAAATGAATGGCATAAATAGAATAGATGATTTTATCAAAATGTGCATGGCAAGAGGTTGGTTAGTGAACAAACTTGATGTAGAGAATCAGCTTGATATATATGCTAAAGCCGAGGAAGAGATAATTTTTAAATAAGGAACTAGGTAGTTTTGATTATTTGCATCAAACATAAAAAAAGACCTGTGGACATAATCTTGGACTAGAAAAGAATGATGATTAAAGAAAAATCCTACTTTTTTCAATGATTAATCTGGTTGAAGTAGGATTTTTTGGAAGTACAGTCTCAAGGTGGCTTTTCCTTATTTATTGCCAGGGACTATGGCGATATCACATCCCAGAGCAGACGCTACTTTTAACAGCGTATCAAGCCAAGGAGTAGCTTTTGCTCTTTAAGAAAGCTATAACGGATTGTGTCAAGCTGGACGCTTTAGCAAGCTCTTTTATGCGTCATTGCTTTACTACGTCTTTGCTCAATAAGACTATCAATAATAAGAGCACAACTTTCAGACACTAAGAACACCTCCCACAGGTCTAGAACATTCGTATAAATGCTCTGGGGCTATGTCTACATCGTCATTCCAGATAACAGTGCCACACTCAGCTTTAGCACACATAAAGAAGGTCAGATTTTTAAGTGGAGAATAAATTGTTTTTTCCAAAAGTGGACGAGCGTTATAAACCTTTTTAGTTCCATCCGCAAAGGTCAAGAGCAGAGTATAATCTTCTTTTGGTTGTACTTCTTTTACTATCCATACAGGACTTTTCATAGCGTTTTAAGCTCCTTTCTATAGGATAAGTTTGACTCATGCTTAACGTAGAGGGCAATCTTGTAAAGCGGTTGCTCACTCACCACAAGCTTTTAGTTAGCTAAAAGCTCATCTTTGTGAAGCTTTGCCCAAGATGAAATTAGCTTAAGCTGTTTCTCTTTTACTGTGTTTGTATTATAGCAAATTCGCTTTTTGAAGGAGCACGATTCATTTCAACTCTCGACACCAGATTGAAAACAGTTAAATGATCATGCTTCAATCGCTTTGTGTGATTTCGTCGCAGTCTTTTAATTCTGATATAAGCTATTCCCATCAATCAATATAAATTCATGCTTATCTTTAAAGTCAAATCCTTCTATACTGACAAAGCCAATCTTTGAGACTTTAATTCCCTGTATTTGTTTTAATTGTTCTTTTTCTTGTTCACATTCTTTAAGTGTCATTGGTTTTTTAAAATATTTGCACTCATAGAAATCATATAGATCACCTGTACGCTTAATAACACAGTCAAATTCGCCATTTGTTTTTGTGGAAGGATCATCATACCAATAACTACCAAAGTCCTCTATATCCTTGTATTTGCCTGCTATAGCCATTCTATGGAAGAACTGTAGTGTTATCCCCTCAAATCGTCTGCTTATAAATTGTTCAAGAACGTTATCAATATTTTTATTGTAAAATTGCATTTCACCAATTCTTGCAATTGTACCAGCTTTCCCAAAAATAAATGAGAAATAAAAGCGCATCAGATTATCTGTTATTTCATAAAATTGTTTCTTTTTATCATTTTTTCTATTAATTGGTTCTATTTTTTTAATTGTTTCCATATCCAATAGTATTTTCAATTGTTTATCCAAAAGCCCCGTATCATCACCACCAATTCTATCTTTAATTTCTGTATATTTTTTCTTACCATTACCAAGAGTCTCAAGAATTCTTGCATCAAATGTTTTCTGAATCTCTTTAAGCATTATATTTTCGATGTGAGAACGTATTATGCCTGTTTCTGACAATAGTAAAGTTTCTATATTTTCCTTAAGTGTTTTATTGACATCAATATTTTCAAGCACATAAGGACAGCCACCAAAGACGCTATAAAAGGCTACTTTGTCTCTTATAGATAAACTTGGATAAAACTTAGAGGCTTCATAATAATCAAAATCATGGATATGTTCAATCAGAGAAAATCTGCCAAATAGTGGATTATCTTCTTTGAGCAACTCTTTCATAATTGTTATGTATGAACCACACAATATCAATTTAACATTACTAGGAAGTTTATCTATTAAAGCTTGCATATAGGAATCTACTTCATTTTTCTTTTTGCTTTGCTTAAGATAAGGGTACTCATCAATAATAAGCAATATCTTTTTATCCAATGTTTTCAAGTAGTCCATCATCGCAAACAAAGAATCGAACTTAATACTAGGTAAAGAAAGACCTTCTGAAACGCTTTTATAAATCAATTCTAGATTTCCATCAAAAGTACTTTGTACACACAAATGATTTATAACAACACCATCAAAAGACTTTGCTGCTTCCTTAATTAGTGTAGATTTTCCAACTCTGCGCTTTCCATAAACAAGAATAGCGGTCTTTTTCTTCCAATTAAACAATTCAACTATTAGATCATTAAGTTCTTTTTGACGTCCTATAAACATAATCCAACGCTCCTTTTAATATTACTGAAAAAATATTCACTGAATAATTATTCAGTATATTATTATTATAAACAACTTATTTGTTTTTTAAATGAGGATTTCGTTATCTTTGCACAAACTTTCTAAAAATTAAAGTTTATGCACTAAAATGCAAAAACTCTAAAATAAGCGGGAAATGGAAATAGAAACTACTCAAGAAGCTTGTATTTAAGCGTTTGATTGTATAAAATGAGTGTACAAAGATATGTTTTTATCTTTAAAAAGCGGTATGTCTCCACCATTAAGTGAGAACCTAAAAAAGCGGTATGTCTCTACCATTAAGTGAGAACCTAAAAAAGCGGTATGTCTCTACCATTAAATGAGAACCTAAAAATGAGGGGGCGAGAAATCGTTCCTTATTTTTTTATAGAAAGGGTTGGCATGAAGTTTTATTACATAAAGGATTCCTATATTGAATTTTTAAGAAAATATGACTTAAAAGTATCCATAAATAAACAAGAAAGTCGTCCATATGTTGGTGTTGTGCTTGAAGTTGATGGAATTAAATATTATGCACCTTTTACATCACCTAAAACTAAACACCTTAACATGAAAAATGGAATAGATTTTCGTAAGATTGAAGGCGGAAAGTATGGTGCAATAAATTTTAATAACATGATTCCTGTTGTTGAAACTGCACTAATTTATATAGATATTGCATCAATTACTGATACAAAATATAGGCGTTTATTACAAAACCAATTTAATTCGATACAGTCAGATTCTTCAGCAATCCTTTCAAGTGCATATAAACTTAGAAAATTGTTACTGGAAGATGATGATAAACTTTCTAAATTTGAACTGCAAATAAAAAAGCGTTGTTGCGATTTGAAAGTTTTGGAAAAAGTTTACAGCCAGTATAATGAATAAAAAACCACAATTACTTCAATGTCACTTGATATGCTTAATTGGATAATGAATGATACTCCTTGTGCTTTGCCATAGGAGTAGTTCATGCTAATTATGATTACAATGAAATGTAAATGAAATAAGATGGCAGGCACTATAATGGCTCAGTCAACATTTACTGACTACTCCTCACGACTAAAGTCAAAGGGTTCTAAGCTACATTGGCTTCTGCAACTCTACTAGGAGTTGCCACTAACCAATTTCGCATAGATTGGATATTCTATCTAGTTTATAGATGCACTTCACTAACCCGCGCTTGCATAATTATGCATTTGCTGTTATATGCTTTCGATATATCCTGTTAAGCCGTTTAGTCAGACGGCTTGCGTCTTAGACGCTTTAATTTATATACCAACTAAGTTGGTTGCTTTGTTTTAATCTATTTATTTCATTATCTTGTAGTTGTTTAAAATGATTGAAATCATTTAAACAACTTATTGCGTTTATTGTTTCTAAATCATCGTTTACATGTGCAATTATATATGCACTTAACATATCTCTTTGTACAATTATCGAGTCATCTAGTTGAATCATCCTTTCTTTTAATTTCTTTTTAATATATGTTTTATCTATCGGATTATATTGTGACGCTTTAACTTTATAAGTATTGATTTTCTTAAGATATGAATTTTTGTATTGAAGCTTTCTATCAATGATAGATAGTAGCATGCTTGGTGCTCTATTTTTTATGGTTTTACCATATCTTTTTTTAGAGTTTATCTTTCCGTTAGCTTTTTTAGTTGTTTGATTACTACGTTTTTGCAGGCTTCTGAAATTCATATCTTCAACACGAATATCTGTACCATTAGCTATAATCTGATTTGCTAATATTTCATGTTCTTGTTTTCTTTTGACAGATAACTTACGATATTCATCTTTTAGCTTTAGTTGATTCTTTAAATAATTATTGGATTTAATCCATTTATGTTTGCCTTTGGATATTGTTCCATCTTCGTTATAGTTATTTGGGTTAGTAGCTCTTCTAGATCTTTCTAATTTACGAGTTAGCACTTTAATCTTATGTTCGTTTTCTTTACAATTTGGTGCTAGCTCTAGTAATTTGGCTTCTGAATCATTTACTACAGCTATAGTACTTGTACCTATATCAATACCTTGAACATTATTATCACCATATTGTCTATTTTTACTAGGAGGGTTTCCTTTCAAAATTAGTTGAGCAAACCATCTTCGTTTACCTCTTATTGTTTTAGGATAGATTCTAACGTATTTAACAATATCCATTAGAGCTAACATTGCATATTGATCATTTCTTTTTATCTTTAGTTTGAAATTGCATTTATTGTATTTGATTGAACAATTTGCTTCATCGAAACGTACACCTTGTTTGTTTGATTTTCCTTCTATTGAAAAATTATCATATTTACTTTTGAAATTAACTTTATCAGCTTGATGATATCTTAACCTTTCTACAGCTTTATAAGCTCTAGTAGCTATTTTTTGACATTCTTGTGAGCCTAACTTTTTATTAAAATGTTCATACGACTTTTTTACATATGTGTGCATACTATATTCAGAGTAGCCATAACTTAAAGCTATATCGTTGATTTGTTTAGTAATTTCTCTTTTATTGTTAGAAGTCTTATAATCATTTAATAGCTTTTGATAATCTTTATCATGAATCAACTTATGATATCGTTTTAAACATTCGTTTAAACAATCATTATAAATAGCTTTAACTATCTTTTCTAATTTATCTAATGTACTAGCAGGATTTTCATTATCAAAAGCTAATTCATATTCAACTACATAAGATGATGAATTACATTTAGCCATAACGAATCTCCTTTCTACTTTTCCGTTTGCCAACAATGAGCCATTTGTCCCATTGGTTTATTTTTGTTTGCACCTCTATATACTTGGTTATAGTTTCTTCATTGATATGTCCTATAGAACATGAGAAATAACTACTAGTTCAAAATGATGACATTTTAGTTTTAAGATAAGGGAATTTTTCTTAGTTTATAAGAAGAAACACCTTTAAATTGTTTAATTACTTTATGAAGTAAAATTCTAGGATCAAGTTCTATGAACATATGAACATGGTCAGGCATAACTTATAGAGCTTTAATAGTTACCTTAAGTTTTTCAGCTTCTTCATAAAGGATTTCCTTTAATGCAGTATCAACACCACTAATTAATATAGGTCTTCTATACTTTGGACAAAATATAATGTGAAACTGATTTTTATAAACTAAATTTCTTTTATGAATATAGCTATCGTCCATAAAATAACTTCACAATAATATTATACCTTCATATCGCGCACATCATGACCGTCTTCTTAATTAGCCATAAGTCATTCTTTCTAAAGGCATTCCACCCCACGACTAAAGTCGGGGGCTACCTGCCTTAAAACGTTGTGTACGTATGGATGATAAACTTAAGGATCAGTTCAGTGATTTGTGCTAAACTTTTGGTATGAATATGTCTACTGCAATCAATGTATTTAAAGGAGCAGTTGTTAGAGAAAAAGATACCTTTTGAGATTTCGGAAGGAAAAACAGAAATTACAAGAGAAGGAGCTATAGCTGCCTTTAATGCGATTAGGGGCAAAGCTATTGAAGATGGATTGTCTGATATGAGCTTAGAAGAAATCAATGAAGAGATTAATGCTGCGCACAAAAAAAGTAATCTATGAAATTTTATGCAGTGATTGACATCAATGTTTTGATATCCCCCTTACTTTCTAGAAATGACGATAGCGCTTGCTGATGGCATTATAATAAAGTCCTTAATTAAGATATAATTATTAAGAAGAATAGATGAAAGGAGTGTGTAGCATATGAATAAGTTAAAGAAGTTGCCTGTTGGCTATGAAGACTTTAGTGAAATAATAGAAAAAGACTTTTATTATG
>CAVKAO010000048.1:0-10271 GCA_963654705.1 Oscillospiraceae bacterium | reverse complement strand
TCCTCGCTGCAATAAGTAAGTTTAGACTCTTTTTTGGGGGATGTCAAGAGAAGTTGATTGAAAAACTTTTCGTAAAGTAGCTTAGAAATCTTTCCATTCTATTGCCTTTTCATTATATTCCAATAAAAGCTCGGCATCCTCAGCATTTTTAGCCCACTTATTACCTAACTGCAGAAGTTGATAAGATACATTCCAACAATCTCCCCAAGTAATAGCTTTTGCAATCGATAAGATCCTATCAGCTAATATTTTATAATCATCTTTATTTTTTGCTTCCTCTGAAATTTTTTCAATGTCTCTTTTCCACCTGCCTATATTCTTTTTTATGTATAGCATGTTATCAACTACATGATCACCATCTCTAATAATTTTTTTATCAATATCCCTGTATAGTTTCCCCATTGATAATTTCACATAATTCTTTTTTGCTATTTTGGTTAATGTATTTTTATCATTAATTAATTTTTCGTATATCAATGGCAGCTCTGGAAAAGACTCAATTTCATACTCAATAAGTTTGACGCTTAAATCTGTTAGCTCTTTTTCTGTGTGATAATACAAAGCCAATAAACGTAATTCTATAACAACATTATTTATTTCAAATTGTTTTTCTGATTGCCCAAGATAAAGAAAGTATATTTTCGTTGGTTGAACTAATTTATTGATTTGTTTAGTTCTACTAAGCAATGGTCTTAATTGTTGCCATGAATCATAATCATAGGCTTTTTCAATCATTCTGCTCAATTTATCATATATTTCCTCCACCTTTTCTTGACTATAAAGCATATATGATTCTGCTATTTTTTCTACTACATACCCAAATTTAGGACGTTTTTTACCTAAGCTTTTTCCAACTGTTTCAGCTATAATTTCATTAACCAATTCTACTGTATCTTTAAATTCCAGCTTACTAAAAAGCATGTTGATAACTTTTACTAAATATGCATTCAAAGATTCCCTTAAGCTATTTTGATAATCTTCATCATTTATCTTCGCCATCTGAATCAAACTTCTAAATCTATTTAATTGCTCAATATCTTTTCGCATATTTCCCAAGGCAAAAACCTGTCGGTATAATCTGTCCAGTTTCAGTATACTGCACTTTAGGTTGTTTATATCTATATCGGTATCAATCTTATTCAGGCAGCAGACGATTTTTTCAAGCTCTATAATATAATTCTCCCTCGGGTTAAAGTGCAGAGTTCTATCTTCATTCTCCATTATCAACACTGCCTGCAAATTATCATCACATTCATAAATTCCAGTAAAATCTACATAAGAAACTTCCGCAATTAATCTTCTGTTAGGGGAAGTAAGTTCTATCCTAGCACTGTCATAAGCAGACTCATTATCTTCGTCATTAAAAGATCTTTTTTCCGCTGCTTCATTTATAGTTTGTGCATCATCTGTCAATTTTACATCTAGCAATTTAAATGAATTATTATCTAGAAACATCTGTATACCTCGGTTGCGCTTGTTATTATAATTTAATTTTGAAAGTGCTTATTAATCCAATCAGTCAGCGGCCTCTCTATATTGCCATATATTGCATTTGGAGTACTACGCAAACTTATCTGATCTGGTGGCATTTCTCCTGTTATTGTAGTTGTACCAATACAAATTCGTTTAGTTAAATCATAAACATAAATTACAGCTTCTTTTTGATAACCAGGAATAGATTTCGATTTATTGGAATTGGTATAGGTAGCAACCCTATGCTCATAATATGAATCTATTACGCAAACATAGCGAACCGCGTCTCCTCTCCCCCACAAGATTTCATTTCTCAAGTTTTCTGAAGTATAGGTATCATTCTTAGACTTATCCCAAACTAATACTTTACCTTTACCAACGAAAATATCTAATGACCCCGTAGTTTTCGATAATACCATTGCTTCATCTGCTAAATCACTCGCACTTGTCAATATTGATCTACTGTTAGCATTAGTTGATGTTATTTTACTTGATCCCGTATCATTATATGAAGTTTTTTTATCATGTGCGCACGACCCTAACAACATATATAGAACAAAAATGATTCCAAATGCTAATACACAAAAAGATCCTATGCCTTCCCAATCCGTAGGTTTATCTTTTTTAGGCGTTACTTCGTGTTTTAGTACAGAGCTAAACTCCACCTCGTATTCCTGATACTTCTTAATTAATTCATTATTATTTGACTTAAGTGCCCACTCCTTACCTTTTAAAATATAGTCCAATGCCGACTTCCAATCGTTAGCCCAAGTAAAACTTGTAGCTATAAAAAGATAGATTCCTGCAAGACTGTCACACGCTTCCTCATCATAGCCATCTTCAACTACTTTTTTACAAAGCTCAGTCAAACAATCATCCCACCTAGTTTTTCTCGAAACAAAAAAACTAGCATTCTGCGCTATATGATTATTGTCCCTCACAATGCCTGCTTTTATCTCTTTTGCAATTTCATTGCATTTTTTGGTAACAACATCAGATTTAGCTAATCTAGTTAATGTTGCGGTATCTTCTTCTACGAGAGCCTTAATTTCAGGAAGTTCGGAAAATAATTCCTTGAGCAATTTTGTTATTAGCAAACTTAAATCCGTTTTTCCATTTTCATTATGCATTGTAATTGCTAAATTTCGTAGTTTAAAGGCAATCTCTACACTTTCACGCTGCTTATTAGCACTGCCTTTAGCCTGCAAATATAGTTGTATCGGTTGTGCTAGCCTATCAAACTTCCTAACATTTGCAAAAAGCAATTTTAAATCACCGGCATCATTGGCTGAATCTGCCTCTGCTATATTATCCAATACCTCTTCATAGATATTATGCAATATATCATTAATGCTAAGCGTATACATTCCAATAAATTTTTCAACTACAATTCCATAAGCGTTTTTACCAGTTTCTATTTCTATACCTATGCTATCTTCTGCAACTTTATTTGCTGTATTAATAATGAACACTGACGTGTTTACCTTTATTAATTCTGCAAAAGCGTTTTCAATATCGGCAAGCCAAATTTTCTCACAAGTATTTCTTAACAACTCTACATCATTTAGAAGCGTTATTCTAGCATTTTTTCTATTCCTATTTATCTCATTAAAACAATCTAAAACAGTCGCATCCGATTTTAGAAAGCGCCTGTACAACTCGTCAATTTTCACTATTGCTTCACTAATATCTTCAAATGAGCACTGTCTATACAACTTTTCCAAATAATAAATTAACAATTCCCTTTCATTAAGAAGCATAGCAACACGGTCAGAGGATTTTAACATAAAATCGTTTATCGTTGATTTCTCTATAGCTTTTATCCAGCAAATTTCTGCTTCCAATCTCTGTAGTGGTGAAATTAAGACAGATCTAGCTTTTTCATACTTATCTGTATTTGCGTCATCCATAAATGACTTTTCCTCTGCCGAATCAATAATAGTATCACAATTATCGTCTATCTTTACATTCAACACCCAAAACGGATTATCCTTCAGTCTCATATACCTTTCCTTCCTAATTATTCTGCCAAACTAAGACGATATAACCCTTTTTTCTTTGCATCCCTCAAAATAGTTTCAACAATATGGAGATCACAATTTGTTAAATAGTCTAGTTCAGCTAAAACACGTGAATCTCTATCACATATACAAAGAGTACCATTACCATTTCTGATTTCTATATCCTTCCAAGCATATCTAACTTCCTTTGAAGACCATATACTATAATCAGTGATCGTTAAATATGTATCGTAAATATTCACACCTGGATAAGATATAACTTGATTATTCTTCAATTTGAGCAAGTTTTCATAATATAAACGTGTGCCTACAGCCTGCCACACCCTACTAAGTATTGCTTCATATTCTTTATCATTATTCTGTATATGAATATATAAAGCATGTTTATCATCGTATGAATCATTGCTGTATAAAGTGATATATCTATTTTCAAACCTCACTCCGTCAACTATTTTATTTTGTCCTCCCCATATAATATGCTTGACATCTGTAAAATTCATAACTTTTCCATTGTAAATTATTTCCTCTGGAGTAATATTCACTCTGTCTATGAATATTATTCCCCAAGAACTACTATAGTACATTTTTTGTTTTTCTGCTAAAATTCTTCTCTTCTCTGCTTCTTCCTGCGCTTCTATGAGTAAATTATTTCTGTATCGTTTTTCATCCTCATTAAAATCATTTATAATTTCGTTATTTCCCGCAGCTATTGCGTACTTTTTCCCCATAAGACAGTAATCTAACGCCCACTGCCAACAATCTCCCCAAGTACATGCTGAAGCTAATGTAGCATATGTTAACGCCAAACCTGCATACATACTACTACTAGCCATCGAAGAATTTTCTATCTTTCCTGCTGCTATGTTAAGCAATTGTAGCCATCGACAGCAATTATTTACTATATTTTTTTGATTAACTTCACTGTAACCCTGTTCTCTGATTATTTCTTTATTGATTTCATCTCTAACAGTTTGTATCTTACTAAAAATATCTTTTTCTACTATTAAGTCATTAAGTTGCTTTTGGTCACTCTTTGCAATCATCAAAATTTGAGGTAGTTCCGGAAATACCTCAATGATGAGTTCATTGATAATTTTAGCTAACTCAGTCATTCCTCGTTCATTATGATAATAAATAAGCAAATCTCTTAAAGAGAATGCTATTTTGTTGCTCTCCATCTGTTTGTTAGCACTACCAATATCTTGTAAATAAAGTTGTATCGGCTGTGCATAAAAATCAAAGACTCTTACTCGATTGCACAATTCTTCCAATTCTTTCTCATGTGTGTATAACCTAGCCTCTTTAATCAAACTATTTATACTTTTTCCATACTCTTCCAGTATTGCCTTTATTTCATTACTATATAAATTTATCAAAACCTCGATAACTTCGCTGTATGAACTATTTCCCTTTCCATACTCTATTTTATTGCTTATCGTTGAATTAACTACATTAGCCACATCTTTGTAATCATTATTACTTATAAAATAACCAATAGCTTGTACTATATCATCTTTTAAAGTACTTATGTTTTCTCGTAAAGTATTTTCTTCTATTACAGGTATTTTAGCCTTTTTCCTTGCTCTATTTATATCATCTAATAAATCCACTACCTCTTCCCAATCTAAGATAGAAGCATAACATTCATCAATATTTTCAAAAATACTTGCTACATAAGTCACCCTTTCACAATAATCTGCATCAATATCATCAAAATATTCTGTATCTATTTTCCCTAATCTATCTAAGTTTATCAGAAGTCTTTCTCTTTTCGAAAGCATCATACACTCATCCAATTTTCTTTCTATGTTTTCAGAAAAAACAATGTGAGTATTATAAAACCATCTTACTTCTGCAGCAATTCTTCTATTGGGATGAGTGAGTATAGTCCTAGCATTATCATATATATCAGTATTATTCTCACAAAAAAATAATTTATCATTCGTTTTTTCATCTATCGTATCAATATCATCAGCTATATCTACACCCAATATCCAAAACGGATTATCTTTAAGTCTCATTTTTTATCCCCCATCACTTTTTACTCTACTTCAAATCCTATTTTTTTAGAATTGTCTTTTCGAAAATTATTAACACGTAAATTTTCTACACATTGTATGAGGTATTCTTCCATAATAACCTTGCTCTTGTTTCTGACTGCCAACCGACCAGCTTCACGTATAATGAATGTTACATCAGATAACGGTCTTCCCAGTAATTTCTTAGCCACTTTATTCAAATCAATCCCTTCCTGGACAGGTAAATTGTCCATAGAATGCTTTAATACGGCTAATATTTCTTCTATTGATGGCATTTCTACTTCGATAATCTGATCAAACCTTCCCTTACGTAAAACAGCTGGATCTATCATTTCTATATGATTAGTCATTGCAAAAATAATAACATGAGCATTTATAGCCTTAGGTATATTTCTTAAAAACTCATCAACTTCTTCAACATGGTATTCATGTCTGCTTTCCACCCTTGAAGATAAGTAGGATTCCATTTCATCGACAATTAAAATAGACGGAGCTGCTTCTATAGCCTTTTGGAAAACCTCCGCAATTTTTTTGCTTGTTTCATGAATATACGAACTTGCCGTAGAATTTGAGTTAATTTCAAAGAGTGGTAAATCTAGGTATTCCGCCAGCTTTTGTACAGCATAAGTTTTTCCGCTACCTGGTTCTCCATAAAATATAGTCGCTGGCATATTTACTATCCCCATGCGCTGATATTCTTCCATATTTCGCAAAAAATCTATTATTTGCTCATTAAAGTACTTCTCAATTTTCTCCCTACCTGGCAAAATAAATCTTTTGCTAGGTAAAACTGCTACACTTTTTTCTCTTGTACTTGTTATAGCTTCACTTTCAATATGTGGTTTTATTCCAGCCACTTGTAATAGTTCTTCTAACGAATCCTTGTCTAACCAGTAACATGCCAATTTTAATTGCTCTGTTTGACTAGCTTTAATTGGTAATCCACCAGATAGCCATTTACCTACAATAATCTCAATATTTTCTTGTTTCTCTTCTAGAGAGTATAACGGCAATAACAGATTATACTTTTCAACATACAATAAGTTTGGATATTCACTTTCTTTGATTATTTGGCTGAAATTCTTAAACGCATCACAAAAATCATAAATTTCATCCCAATTTTCAGGATATGGTCCATACATTGGACTGAATAACTTATATCCTTCCTCAGAGATATAGAGACAGCCTGCTTCAAACTGTTTAAACTTTTGCTGATAAAAATCATAATTAATTAATTTTGCCTTTAGCCATTTATCTACCAGTTCGCTACTAACATAGACTGCGTAACGTTTCCCATCTACCCTATATATGGCATAACTATCAGCATTATGTATTAATTCCACAACTTTTATTCCGTCTATAAGCACACTGCCTCTACTATACTCTGGCTGCATTTTCTTCTATCCTTTCATAATATTAGCAACTGCCGTCATATCGCTGGCATTCACACTATTTGATTTAGGTAGTTCACCAAACATTCTACCAACAACACTCCTAAGTTTCGCCATTTCTTCATTTCCTATGGCGCTCATTCCCTCTTCTACTAAAGCATTATATTTTGCCTTATTGGGGAATTCATATGCCCGAGAACGCAAATAATTAAACCATGCAATAATAAACTCAGGTGAATTATTAAATAAAATGCCAGCAAACTTGCTGCTTAATTCACTTATAACAGCTTCAAACCCTCTATCTTTTCTCGCAATCAGCTTCTCCGCATTATTAAACATACTGGAAATTTCTGCCTTCTCAACATCAGAAGAATATTCTTCGACATCATTTTTATAGCGTATTTTAATATCATCTAATTCCTTCTGACGCATAGTCTCTATATTATCATTTCTCACTTGATCTAATATAATCTTAGCCCTATGTATATTATCAGCATTTTTCTTTACTTGCTCCGGATCAATAATACCATTATCTTCTAGTTCAAGTGCTGCATCGCCTATGATTCTTACCTTTTCTAAGCGTTCATCATCAATTACTTCTTCTAACTCTTCTACTCTATCCAAAAGCTGCTGTCCATCGGCCGCAATTATTTTAATAGTATCTTCTGCATTCATGTTTATCTGAGCTTCTTTAGTGGAATAAAAACTCTTGCCACTGCTGATTGAAAGGCCTAACCTCTCTATAGTCAGATTTACTTCTATAGAACTTGCCTCGTTAATTGTATACTCGAAATCTATATCATCACCTACCTTAACGCTGCCATAATCCTCTAAGTCAGTACCAGTTATTTTCATACAGCCAACATATTTATTATCAGTAATATTATCAAGTTCGCCTTCCCAAATTTTCAAAATCAGCGCATCATCAGAACCAGCCTTTATCTTTTCAGTAGCTTTGTATCTCTTATTCCCCTTTATCGGTAATTTATCACCCTGTTTTACTAAGGGGTCACTGCTTATTGCCTCGCTCAAACTACTATCTCGAACTTCTACTGCTAATGTATGCGAAGCAAGAATCGAACCAACAGAAGCCATTGTTCTTGTAATAACAATTCGCTCTTCTTCTAATTTAACCTTGCGGTTAAAATTGTCAAATACATATACTTCGAAAGTATTATCTCCCATTTTACCTATAGGAAGAAGTAACATCTCTCCATTATTTAAATTTAAGATTCCTGAATCCCAAGCAGTATCAACTGACTTTAATTGGAATGTGTAATCATCAACATTACTTTTTAGAATTACAGCAAATCTAGCTCTATCCTTTGTAGTCCTTGATTCAAATTTAAAACTTAAACCTAAACTCTTTGCAGAAGCTATAACTCCATGTGTCACTTTTCTTCCATGTTCTTCACTACTCCAGTCTATTGTTTCTGCATAAATCGCTGCTCCTTCCGAAACTGCTGTCATGGGATTTACCTCTAATCCCTCAGAACGTATCCCCAATTCTCGTGTCACCTTGTCACGAATACGCTTATAATTAGTAGGTCCACCGATAAAAACAATTCGGTCAAAATCACTAGCTGGAATACCTGATTTTTTTATGGTTTCACGTGCGCATTCTATAGCTTCATCTAATAAATCTTCAATAATTTCATCCACTTGATCTCTTGTTATAGGAATATCTAATACTATTTCTTCTCCATCTTCATCAATAATATCACTACCAAGTTCTGCATATATAGTTGTTTCTTCATCTGTAGACAGAGCAATCTTTGCATCTTCTGCTGCAAATCTGGCCCTGCTAAGCAATTTTTCATAATTTTTGTTTCCTCTTAAGCTTTCTGGTAAATTATATTCGCTTTCATCAACCAGCCAAGGAATAACAAAGTTATCAACCATACGTGTATCAATATCAGCACCGCCACACATTGCTATTCCACCATGTGCAACAACATCTACTTTATTATTAATACAATTTGCAATTGCAACATCTAATGTACCACCACCCATATCAAAAATTAAAAATGTTCCATTAGCATTCTTTCGATTCTTCATAACACTCATAATAGCTGCTACAGGTTCTTGCATAACAGCAACTTTGCCTATATTAGCTAACTTTGCTGCTTGTTTGGTTGCTTCGTTTTGCATTTGATCGAAAGCAGCAGGAACTGTTATAACCGTCGCTCTATCTTCCGATTCTATGATTTCTTCTGGCAAACATTTCATTAATTCTTTTAATATCTCTGCACTACATTCTTCCGGTGTCATAGATTCACCTGCAAATTCTATTTTGGTACTTGTACCCATAAAGCGTTTAAATTGCCTTGCTACACGACTCTCATTATTAGCTATTGCCTTGTATGCTTTATTACCATAAAATCTTTTTCCTCTTTTATCTATATAAATACACGAAGGCGTTACATCTGTCTGCTCTTGTTTAGTTTTCCAAACACGGACATTTTCACCATCAAATGTCGAAATAGCACTATTTGTTGTTCCTAGATCAATACCGATATAATATGTCATAATATCGCCTCCAATTATATTTTATCTTGCACTGCTAACATAACTTTAGCATTTTTTATAATATTACTAGATCCTTTTTCTTTTATGACTGGTTCTATAGTATTAACAATGATGAGCCTATCGTTATCATTAAAATCATCTATATTAATAGCTTCTACAGGTAATCCCACATCATAAACCGTTCCATAGGCAAATTCAATTAACTCAACATTTAGCTCATCCTGCAACGATATAACAACTTTTTTATTAAATCTGTCAAATGCCATTTGTGTTTTTCGCAATTTTGCTGGCGAAGAAATTCCCATCCCTTGGACGGTAGCTATTATGGATTTTTGAAATCTTATAACTTCACATAATAATTCTAATTTTTTTGCATCCATAAAATCACTCCTATCTGGTATTATCAAAACATAAAAAATCACACAATACAATTTTATTATACGCTCTTGTCCCCCCCAGTCAATCAAATGTATATTTTATGTACTAATCAACAAAAAAAGTAGACACTCACAAGTTAAATATTTTCTACCTTAGATTATAATAGCAAAATGTAATGCCAAAATCTGTCCATCTAAAAATGTTTTTTCATATTTAACATGCTTTGAATCAAACTCATATCAAAAAAAGACGACATTCAACCAAAGTTAAATGTCGTCTTTTTAATTTTCCCACCACATCTATAAGCAACAAGAGTAAAATCTACCCAAATTACAACTTTTTCGCTTTAGATATCAGAGAAAGATTTTTAGTGTATTAATATTCTAAAGAGCTTATTTGACTTCGCTTTCTACGCGGGCCAAAATAAAGCACAAATCAGA
>CAVKAO010000047.1:0-10529 GCA_963654705.1 Oscillospiraceae bacterium | reverse complement strand
TTCAAAATAAGTTTATTTATTTGGGGTTTAATGGGAATTAGACCCCTTATTTTATGTTAATATTAAAGGGAAATCACAATATTTGTGATTTAAATCTTGTAAAGCGCTTTCACAAGATTTAAAATAAAAGTATATAAAAGGAGATTCGAAATGAAAGAAATTAGTGTATTAGTTGTAGATCCTGTTGGTCTTCATGCTCGTCCTGCTACTGTTGCTGTTAATGCTGCTAGCAAGTTCAAGAGTGATGTAAAAATTGGTTTCAATGGTAAGGTTGTAAACATGAAGTCAATTATGGGTGTTATGTCTTTAGGTATTCCTACTCAATCTGAAATTACTATCTCTTGTGATGGTGAAGATGAAGAGGAAGCTATCAAGCAAATTGAAGATATTCTTAAAGCTCAAAAAGTAATAGGATAGTCTAAACTAATATTGATATTATTATAGAGGAGCGTTATACTCCTCTATTTTTTTAAGGGGGATTTTATGTCATATATTGATGTTTATAATAAGTGGTTAAATCATCCTGATTTGGATGAAAAGGCTAAGGAAGAACTAAGGAAGATGTCTGATAAGGAGATTGAGAATGCTTTTTATACAGACATTAAATTTGGTACAGCTGGTATGCGTGGTGTTATGGGTATTGGTAGTGATCGTATTAATATTTATACAATTAGAAAGGCTACTTTAGGCTTTGCGAATTATTTAAATAAGAATCATAAAAATGGGGTAGCTATTGCCTATGATAATCGTCATAATTCCAAGGAGTATGCATATGATTGTGCTGCTTTATTAGCTAGTCAAGGAATTAAAACTTATTTATTTGATTCTTTAAGACCTACTCCAGAACTTAGTTTTACAGTACGTTATTTTAAGTGTGATGGTGGTATTATGATTACTGCTAGTCATAATCCAAAAGAATATAATGGCTATAAACTATATGATGAGACTGGTTGTCAACTTATTCCTGAGGTTGCATCATTAGTTACAAATGAAGTTAATGCGATTGAAGATTTATTAGCTATCAAGATTGGTGATTATGATAAGAGTTTAATCAATATTGTAAATACCGAGGTTGATGAAGCTTATTATAAGGAAGTACTTGGTATTTCTTTAAGAAAAGATTTAGAAAATAAAGATAAAGTTAAAATTGTTTTTTCACCCGAGCATGGTGCAAGCAATATTCCTGTAACCGAGACATTAAAGCGCGCTGGTTTTAATGTTACTCCTGTTAAGGAACAAACTATTCCCGATGGTGATTTTCCTAATACTAAGACGCCAAATCCTGAGGAGGCTGGTGCTTATGAAGGTGTTATTGCCAAGGCTAAAGAAATTGATGGCGATTTACTTTTAGTATGTGATCCAGATGGCGATAGAATGGGTGTTGGTGTTAAAAAGGATGACGATTATTTTATCTTCAATGGTAATCAAACAGGGGCTATCTTGCTTGAATATATTTTAAGTACTAGGAAAGAGTTAGGTGTTAACGTAAATAATCCAGTAATGTTTAATACTATTGTTACAAGTGATATTGGTGAGGCTGTCGCTAATTATTATGGTGTAGAGTGTGAAAAGACTTTAACAGGTTTTAAATACATTGGTAATAAGGTTAAACAATATGAGGAAAATGGTAAGAAGACTTATGTCTTTGGTTATGAAGAGTCTTATGGTTCTTTAATTTCTCCTTTTGTTAGAGATAAGGATGCAACACAAGCTTGTATGATGCTTTCTGAGGCGGCAGTATACTATCATAACCAAGGAAAGAGCTTATATGATGTATTATGCGATATCTTTACTAAAGTAGGCGCTTACTATGATATGCAATTTTCTATTATGCTTCCTGGTGCTGATGGCGCTATTAAACTTGCTAGTATCATGGAAAACATTAGAAATAATCCAATTGAGATTCCAGGCTTAAAAACAATAAAGATTGAGGATTATAAGTTAAGAGAAGTAAAAGAAAATGGTACAATAAGTCAGTTAACAGGTTTTGATGTTACGGATGCCTTAAAGTACTATTTAGAAGATGGTTCTTTTGTGGCTATTAGACCAAGTGGAACTGAGCCTAAGTGTAAGATTTATTTATCAACTAAGGCTGATACCTATCAAAACGCTGTTGACAAAGCTTTAAAGATGAAGGAATTTTTAAGTAGCGTTGTTAAATGATAGATGAAATTAAAAAGAAAGCGTTAGATGAAAAAGTGCCCATTATTAAAGATGATGGGCTCTTGTTTATTCTAAAATTAATTAAAGAAAGAAATGTCAAAGATATACTAGAACTAGGTTGTGCAGTAGGCTATTCAAGCATTAAAATGGCAAGTCTTGATGATGATATTCATATTGATACCATCGAGAAAAATGAAGACATGTATAAACAAGCTATCGTTAATATTAAAAACGAGGGTCTTGATAATCGTATCAATGTTCATTTTATGCCTATTGAAGAGTTTAAGACTGATAAAAAATATGATTTAATCTTTGTGGATGCGGCAAAGGCTCAATATTTCAAATACACTGAACAATTCTTGGATAATTTAAAAGATGATGGGGTATTTGTCTATGATAATATGATTTTCCATGGTTTGGTGTATGATGTGGAAAACATTAAGAGTAGAAATACACGTTCTCTAGTTAAAAAATTGATTAATTTTTTACAAATTATGCGAAATGATGAGCGTTTTGATATAATGTTTTTTGAAGATGTTGGAGATGGCATCTTGTTAGCTAGCAAGAAAAAATAATATGGAAGAAAAGAATTTAGCATTATTAGGTTTTATTTCTAAGGCTGCTGATTATTTAAAGGATAATTTAAGTGAGGAATCTTTGGAAATAAAGCAATTAGAAGAAGTAGATTTGGATAAAATTAAAAATGAATTATCTAATAAAATAGGTAGTTCTTTTCATGGTGCAAGTTCTAGTGAAAATCTAATTAATGCTGGTAAGGATGCTTTTGATTGTTTTATTTCTGATGATAATAAAGAAAAAGATGAGGATGTTATTAATCATTTAATGGATATCCTAAATAATCCAAGTGAAGATGGACATGAAGAAGATGAATATCTAAATCTAATTTCTAATGCTATTAGTAATGAAGAAGAAATAAATAAGCCAGTTAATGTTGAAGTATATAAGGATGCTAGACAAGATGAAGAAATTGATAGTATCTTTTCAGAGATTTTAGCTAATGAGAGTATTATTGATGATTTTATTAGCAAAAATGGTTTAGAAGAAAAAGAAGAACTTGTTGATGATTCTGAAGTTAATATATCTTCTAATGAGTTTAAGCAAATCTTAGAGGATGTATTGGGTGATGTTTATAACAAGATTAATAAGAATAATGATCAAATCATTGAAAAGTTCAAGGATTTGGAAAAAGAAATAGAGAATCAAAAGGCTATTATTGAAAATAAAAAAGATGATAACCATGATGTTTCTTTAGATGATGTTAACAAAGATTCTAATGAGGATGTAGTTTCTAATTACTTTAAGAATTTAAATGATTCATTTAGTAAAGAAGATGCTAGTCAAGAAAAAGAAAATGATGCAGATCCTTTTGTTACGGTAGATGATATCTTAACTTTAGAAGATGGCAAAGATGATGAAGAAACTATTGATGAAAACAATGATATAGAGGAAGAAACAAAACTAGAGGGTGGCTTATCACTTTTGGATGAAGAATATATTAGTGCTTTCCATAATCGTCCTTTAGAAGATATGTTTGTGCTTAATCCTTGTTTAGATGCTTTAGAACAACAAGAAGAGGCTGAAAGATTAAGAATAGAGAAACAGGCTTTAGAAAAAGAAGAAAAAGAGAAGGCTAAAATTGAAAAAGAATTAGCTGAAATCTTTGAAGAAGTTTTGGATGCTCCTGAAATAAAAGAAACTGAAACTGTTAATGTTGAACCTGAAGAAGAGGATTATAAGCCTTTATTAAATCAGGATTATATTGATGATTATAATTCACGTCCAATAGAGGAAATATATATTACTAATCCTAGTCTTGATTATGTTGAGAAACAACAAGAAATGGCGCAAGAAGCTGAGCTTGTGCAAGAGGATACGATTAATGTTGATGAGATTAAGAATAAGGCATTAAGAGATCTTGAGAAGCAAATTCTTGAAAGTGAAAAGATTGAGGAAGAACTTAAGGCTTCTTTAGTCATTGAAGAGCCTGTTGAAGCAGATAATATTATTACTAGCGAAGAATATTTAAATGATTATAACAATCGTTCTATAGAAGATATTTATATCACAAATCCTGGTGCTGATAGTCTACAAGAAGCACAATTGGAAGAAGAAACAGATGCTTTAGAAGAAAAAGAAGACTTTGAGCAATTATTCCAAGAAGGGGCTTTAACAAATCAAGAATATTTAGATGATTATAACAATCGTTTGATTGATGATATTTGTATTGTTAATCCTGGAGTAGATAAACAAGATGATGAATCATCTAAACAAGAGGAAGAGGATGTAACTCTTGAGATAGAACAAATTTGTAATGAGATTACGGATACTTTATTAGATATAGATGGTGAAGAATTTGAAGAAGATAATCAACAAATTCAAGTATTTAATCAAGAATATATTGATGATTATAATAACCGTTCTATTGAAGATATCTATATCGCTAATCCTGGTGCTTTAGAAGAGGAAAAGGCTAATGAAGAACTTTCTGAGGAAGTATCTGAACCATTAGTTCAAGAAAACAATGAAGAATCTGAAGAAATAGTAGAAGATGCTTTTACAAGCGAAGAATATCTTGATGAATATAATAATCGTTCTATTGAGGATATTTGCATAACTAATCCTGGGTCAATTGAGGAAGAAAAGATAGAAGAAACTCTCGAAGAAAAACCAGAGGAAACTGATTCTAGTATTGAAGTATCTGCCAAGGAAGATGAAAAAGAAACTCAAGATATTAATGAGGAAAAGGATTCAGTTTTAGATTTATTGGATGATTATGATGAAACAATTTCTAATGATATTTCTAATAAGAAATTAAGACAAGAGGAATTAAGAAGAGAAATCTATAATTCGATTAAGTCTATTTATCCTTATTTATCTAATGGCTTTATAAAGGGCGTTTATGATTTAAAAGATTCTTTAGCTAATGATTATAAGGAAGATGAAGAAATTATCATATTGCACCGTTTACATTTTAAAGATGTTGGTGGTTTAAGAAAGTTTGTTGATATTATCATTAATCATGACTATTTAGTTAATGTTGATGAAAAACAAATGATTGTTGATACATTTAAAGAACACATTAATAGTGATGGCAAGATTTTAACGGATATATTTGAGGTTGCAAATCAAGCTAAACTTTTAACTGGTGAATATGAAGGCTATCGCATTATTGAAAAGGATGCGTAATATTAGGAGGACAAAAAATGACTGACAAAAATCCATATGAGAATCATGATCAAATAGATATTCCTGATTTCTCATCTATTAAACCAAGAGAAGAAGACATTGATCGTTCTATTTTTAAGATGAGTGATGATGAAGATACTTATCAAGAAGAAGATGAAGAATACTACGATGATGAAGAAGAAGGTTGTCTTACACCTAGAAAATCAACTGTTGTTGTGGGGTGTGTAGTTCTTGTGTTGCTACTTGTTCTTGCAATATTTGGTATTGTTTGGGGCATTAGTAAGAATAAGGCTTATACAAATTTAAAGAGTGAGTATGATACTTATAAGACGACAACTGCTGCTCAAATAACTGAACTAAATAACAAGATTACAGAACTTCAAACACAAATTAGTTCAAGTACTACTAACAATTCTACTAGTGATTCTACAAGTACAAGTGGTGACACTTATAAAGTAACTGCAGAAAGTGGCATTAATGTAAGAACTGGTCCTAGTACATCATATGATAGAGTTTCTTATAGTTCATTATCTAGTGATTTACAATCAGCTTTAACAAATGATGATGGAAATGCTAAGGCAGCAAATGGTGCTAGTCTTAAGGTTCTTGAGATTGTAAATGATAGTGATTCAGATATTGGTTCTGATTGTAAATGGGGTAAACTTGCTGATAATGTTTATGTAGTAATTAATTACTATGGTGAAGATTGGGCAAGCAAACAATAATTAGATAAAAAAGTCATCCTTGGATGACTTTTTATTTATAGCCATTGGTTTATTTGGTAAAATATTTAGGATGAAAGACTATATAAAAATTAGAGGTGGCAAAAGGCTTAGTGGAGAAGTAGAAATCTCTTCAAGTAAGAATGCCACTGTTGCAATACTTCCTGCTGTAGTTTTAGCTAGCGAAATAGTTAAGCTATATGATGTGCCAAATATTGAGGATATCAATGCCTTGGTTAATCTTCTTAAGAAACTTAATATAAAAGTAGAAGAGAAGAATGATTCTTTTACCATTGATCCAACAGAAATTCAAAATGTTGTCTTAGATGGTGAAGAAGTTCGAAAACTTAGAGCTTCATATTATTTTATGGGGGCCTTACTTGGCCGTTTTAAGCATGTAAAGATGCTTTATCCAGGTGGTTGTAATTTAGGTCCTAGACCAATAGATTTACATTTAAAGGGTTTTGAATCGCTTGGCGCAAAGATTATTACTGATGGCGAGAATATCCAAATTGATGCGGATGAGTTAATTGGTGATGAAATTTATTTGGATATCGCTTCGGTTGGGGCAACGATTAATATTATGCTTGCAGCTGTGTTTGCTAAGGGTCGTACAATTATTCGCAATGCGGCAAAAGAGCCTGAAATTATCGACCTATCTAGTATGCTTAATAAGATGGGTGCTAGAATTCGTGGTGCTGGTACAAGTGATATTGTGATTGATGGCGTGGACCGTTTAAAGGGTTGTATTCATGATATAATCCCAGACCGCATAGAGGCTGGGACTTATATTTGTTTAGCAGCTGCTGTAGGCGATAATGTGGTTGTTAAAAATGTTATTCCTCAACATTTAGAAGCTTTATTATCAAAGCTTGAGGAAATGGGCGTGGAAATGGAAGTAGGAAGCGATTATGTTAAAGTCTTAAGCGCTAATAATCTAAAGGCCATTGATATTCAAACTTTAACTTTCCCTGGTTTTGCCACTGATTTACAACAACCTATAACGCCTTTATTATGTAGTGCAACAGGTGTTTCAAAGGTTGTGGAAACAATTTATCCAGAGCGTTTTAAACATTGTTTTGAACTAAACAAAATGGGTGCTTCAATTGACGTTGGTGAAGCAAAGGCTGTGATTTTGGGTCCTACTAAATTAAAAGGCGCCAAAGTTAGAGCTACTGATTTAAGATGTGGTGCAGCATTAATTATTGCTGGAGCTATGGCGAATGGCGAAACAATTATTCATGATGCCTATCATATATATAGAGGCTACGATAATGTGGTAGAAAAGCTAAGAAAGCTTGGAGCAGATGTAGAATGAGTGAAAGTAAGATTATAATTGGTACAGCTTTAAATGACCATTTACGTTTTTATTTAGGCGATACTACAAAACTTTGTAATGATGCCAAAGAGATTCATGATTGTTGGCCTACATCTTTAGCAGCGCTTGGTAGAGTTATGTCAGTTACTGCTTGCCTTGGCTTGATGGAAAAGGATAAGGATGAAGCCATTACCACAACTATCAATGGTGGAGGCAGTATTGGTACAATTATGTGTACTGCCGATTGCCTTGGCAATGTTAAGGGTTTTGTGGGCGATAATCATTGTTATTTAAAATATAACGAATCTAATAAATTAGCTGTTGGTTTAGTTGTAGGCAAAAATGGTTATTTAAAAGTCTTACGTAATTTAAAAAATAAGGGCAATTATACAAGTCAAGTTCCTTTAGTAAGTGGGGAAATAGGCGATGATTTTGCTTATTATTTTAATGTATCAGAACAAAGACCTAATATAGTTTCCGTTGGCGTATTGGTGGATACAGATTATTCTTGTAAGTCGGCTGGTGTTTTAATTATGGAACTTTTGCCAGACCATAGTGAAGAAGATATTTGTTATCTAGAAGAACTTACTAAAAAACTAGAGCCAATTTCTAGCGTTATTGATAAGGATAATGATTTAGAAAAATATATAAAGAGTTTATTTTCTGATGTTAAGATCTTGGAAAAACATGAAGTAAGATATCATTGTGATTGTTCAAAAGAAAGATTTTTGGCTAATCTTTTAACCCTTCCTAAAAAGGACTTACTTGATTTGGCGAGTGATGAAAAAATTGAAATAAAGTGCGAATTCTGTGAAAAAGAATATACTTACAATAAAGATGATATCGCTCTACTTATGAAATATGCTGAAAAAAATAGGTAACGTAGATTTAAAAAATCCCTTAATTATTGCACCTATGGCTGGTGTAACAAATGCAGCTTTTAGAGAACTTTGTCTTGAATTTGGAGCTGGTTTGGTATGCTGTGAAATGGTCTCTGATAAAGCTATTTACTATAAAAACGAAAAGACAGCTAAGATGATTGATGTGGGTGATGGCCATCCTTGTAGTTTACAACTTTTTGGTAGTGATATTGATACTATGGGCTACGCAGCACGATATTTAAATGATAATAGTAAATGTGACATTATCGACATTAATATGGGTTGCCCAGTTAATAAAGTAATTAAAACGGGTGCCGGTAGCGCTTTAATGAAAGATATCGATAAGGCTGTTGATATAGTTAAGGCCGTTTTAGATAATACAAGTAAACCAGTTACGGTTAAAATGCGTTTGGGTTTTGATAATAGTCATAAAAACTTTATTGAATTAGCTAAAAGACTAGAAAATACTGGTATAAAGGCTATTACTTTACATGGCCGCACAAGAAGTCAAATGTATGATGGTAAGGCTGATTGGGATAGTATTAAACTTTTAAAAGATAGCATCTCTTTGCCTGTGATTGGCAATGGCGATATTAAAACATTGGATGATTATATAAAGTATAAGGGCTATTGTGATGCGGTTATGGTTGGCAGAGGTATAATAGGAAATCCTTTCTTAATTAAAGAAATAAATGATTATGAAAATGGTTTAAGTGATACTGGTGCTTCTTATATAGATAGAATTGAAATGTGCCTAAAACACGCTTTAAAACTTGTAAACTTAAAGGGTGAAATGATTGCCATTAGAGAGATGCGCGGTTTAGCTCCTCATTATATTACTGGTTTATATAATAGTGCTATAGTTAAAAATAAGATGTCTAAGATTGAATCATATGATCAATTAGATGCAATATTGAGCGAATATAAAAAAGAATTGGATGGAGTAAATTTATGAAGATTGGACAATTTTCAGATTCCTTTTTACCTATTGTTGATGGTGTAGGTAGGGTTGCTTATAACTATTGTCAAACACTAGGTGAAAAGGGTGAAGAAGTTTATGCGATAGTGCCAATGGAAGATATGGGCTATAGAGGTAATTTTCCTTTTGATGTGATTGACTATTATAGTACAGTAGTGCCTACAACAGTATATAGTGCTGGTGTACCAATTCTTGATGCTCACTATGAGAAAAGATTAGAAAAGACAAAACTTGATATTGTCCATGTTCATACGCCTTTTATTGCTGGTTTGCAGGGCATAAAATATGGCAAGAATAAAAATGTGCCCATTGTTGGTTCTTTTCATTCTAAATACTATGATGATTTCTTACAAATAACAGGATCAAAACACTTAGCTAAGTTTGGCACAGATGTAATTGTTAATTTTTATAATAAGTGTGATGAAGTTTGGACTGTATCAGAGAATTCGGCTGATACTTTAAGGTCATATGGCTATCAAAGAGAAATTAGGGTTATTGAAAATGGCATGGATATCAAGGATATCGATTATACTTTAGCTATTAAGGCTAAAAAGCATTTTAATTTAAACTTTAATCCGGTTTTACTTTATGTTGGTCAAATGAACTGGAAAAAGAATATTAAAAAGATATTAGAGGCTTGCGCTCTAATTAAAAAAGATGGCATACCTTTTCAACTTGTACTAGCGGGTAAGGGTCCTCATGAAAGCGAAATAAAAGAGTATGCAAAAGAAATAGGCATAGAAGAAGAAACAATTATAACAGGTCATATTTATGATGAGGATTTATTGAATGGCTTATATGCTTTAGCTGATTTGTTTGTGTTTCCATCTTTATATGATACTTACTCTATGGTTGTAAGAGAGGCTGCAAATGCTAGAACAGCTTCGGTTGTTGTAAAGGATAGTGCACCTAGTGAGTGTATCAAAGACAAAGAAAATGGTTTACTATGTCTTGATGATAGTGAAAGTTTGTATAAGGTATTAAAGGATGCCTTAAAAGATCCTGATTTTATGGTTAAGTTGGGCATAAATGCTAAAAACACTATTCCTGTATCTTGGAATAGTGTAATTGATGAAGCACTAGATAGATATAAAATTGTCATTGATAGGTATAATAGAGGGCTTAAGTAGCCCTTTATTAATTTTTAGTTGCTGATTGAACAAACGGAAATTTTGGTTCACTTACAATCCTTTGATTAACAAGCATTCTAATATGTTTCCAGCAGGATATCCAAACGCTGTTAAAAGATACATTGACAA
>CAVKAO010000046.1:0-10993 GCA_963654705.1 Oscillospiraceae bacterium | reverse complement strand
CAGTATTTAGATAAATCTATGCTCGTATACCTAAATATTGCGGTTGACGTGATATCTATATTTTGTTGGCGGTTATCTAGTTTTTTAACAATTAAAAAGTTTTTAAAATGTGTTGACAATGTGCAACACATTTAATAATATATAAACGTGCAAAAAAAGGAGGTGAAGAAATGCACAACACTAACGTGGAAATAATAGTGAACCTTATTGTTATTATTTTAAAAAAGAACCAAGTAGATGAAAAAGTTATTAAAGAAATAATAAAAGCCGTTTACCCAAACATAAACGGCTAAGGCTTAACAACTATCTAATAGCTAAAAACTATTAGATAGTTTCCGCGTTGATTATATCAAAATTATGGAAAAAGAAAAATTTGATTATAAAAAATATAATGATGAATACAAAAAAAATCATTATAAAAGAATTATGATAAACATACCATTGAAAGATGATGAAGTTATCAACAAATTAAACAGTGTTCCGAGTAAGTCAAGTTATATTTATCAATTAATAAAAGATGATATAAAAGATAAGCAAATAATCGCCAACATTGAAAAACTAGCCAATAAATAAAGGTTAAAAATTTTTAAAGCTTAAAGCGCAAACAAAAAGATTGTAGAATAAATATTTTTGGATTTAAAAAAGACCTAGATTAAATTCTAGGTTTTTTATAATCACATTTTGGCTTTTAAAGGTTAGAGTTAAAAGATGTTCAAACCATTGTCAATGTATCTTTTAACAGCGTTTGGATATCCTGCTGGAAACATATTAGAATACTTGTTTATCAAACGATTGTAAGTATAATCGTGAATATATCTATCAATTAGAATACTTTTGTAAGGCTCTTCAAAGGCTTTTAATTGAGTGTCTATCTCAGATATTGTCTTTTATAACTCGCTATCTCATTTTCAAGTTTAGCTAGCTTCTTATCCAATTCTTCGTTATGTTCGGCATGCTGAACATCTGACACATAAGGCCTTTGTTTTAACGATCTAATTTGTTCTCCGTTTTCATATTGTATTTGTCAACCCAAAAATAATCCACCTTTTTTAGATGCTTTGCTTGCGAATGATGAATCTTTTTTAATAATTGTTTTGTTATACTTGCCACAAATAATTCTTTGTAAAAAGAAGATAAGCCAAGTATAAGGGTTTCTACTTGTTTAGATGATAAAGATTTGATGAATTTATAACACTTTAATTTCATCGAATAAATATAAACTATTACCTATACAATTCATCTAATTTAATCAGAATTAATTTTTCATCTTCCTGGCATTTAAAACCAGTTCTAGAAATAAAGGCATACTTATAACAATTCAAACCTGTTTTTCTCACTTGTTTTATTTCTTCATTAATTATTAAATCTGTAATTGGTTCTTTTCTAAACTTGGTTTCATAAAAAATATAACCATTTTCATCATAAGTAACTACATCAAATTCGCCATTTGTGTGATTTATAGAATCATCATAATAATACTTACCAATCTTTTTAAAAATGGGGTCAATTAAACCTTTCTTATTTAATCTAATAAGAAATTGCTTGCATATGTTTTCAAATTGATGAGGGACATAAATGTTTTCAAAATCTTCTTTAATATACTTTTTATAAAATACTTTAGAATCCATTATTTTAATTTGACTTGAATGTTTAAAAATATAGCGATAATAAAACAAAGAAAGATTATCACATATGCGATATTTAGACTTCTTTTTGTTATTATCATCATTTATTGGGGCCTCTTTTTCAACAATCTCCATATTAATTAATTTGTTTAAGACATCCATCAAAGTTGGCCCACTAGAAACATGTGACTGTGATAGAATATCACCATACTTACAAAAGCCATTTGCCAACGCATTAAACACTTCATTCGCATTAGTGATCTTTTTCATTTCATTATTTAGATACATTATTACTTCATTTTCAAGTCTTGCATTATCTGAAGCAATTAAATTAATAATATTTTCTTCGACACTTAAAGAATCGTCAATCAATTGATTGTAATAAGGTATACCACCAAATACTGAAAATATCCTAACTTTATCTTCATTTGAAAAATTAGGATAAAACTTAGCTGAATCACAATAATCCATCTCTTTTAAATGGATGGCTAAATCAACCCTTCCATAAAGAGGATTTGACTCTTCAAGCAATGACTTCATTACACTTACATAAGAACCAGCTATTATTAAAGTAATTTTGGCCTTTTCTTTATAATTGTCAATAAGTGTTTGTAATATTGAATCTATCCCTCTTATTGATTCTTTTAAATAAGGATATTCATCAAGAACTAAAACAATCTTTTCATTTTCGCTAAAATCAAAAATATATTTTAAAAGTTCCTCTATATTCTTATAGCCCAACTTAGGAAGCTTTAATATTTCCGAAAATACCTCTGATAAACTATCAACATTGCTTCTTTCAGATACAGCCTTACATTCATAATAGATACAACATTTTGTATTATTTTCTTTTAAAGCTTGTTTAATTAGCTCACTTTTCCCAATTCTTCTTCTACCATATATCAAAGAAAAACCTAATTTATCACCATTAATTAACTTATTAAGTCTACTTAATTCCTCACTTCTACCTATAAATTTCATACTCGGTTTCCTCCGACTCGGTTTACTCCGAGGTAATTATAAAAAATTTATCTGTTATTGTAAATGGCTGATTAAATCGGTTTTTTTTGGGGCCTTGTGAAATAATTCAAGTTTTAAACCAAATCGCCACTACCCTAATTTAAAAATGAACCAGTTCAACTTTTCACACATTATAGAATACGCAGGTATGCACACGTATGGCCCCTAAAACTTGTTAATGCAGTAAGCCTTGTTTAGTGGGCATATGCAAAATATTTAATGGGGACTTGATAAAAAACTAGGTGTGGCTATATTTTAAATTTAATTAAAGAAGATATGCATAAATAGTTATTCACTACTTAACTAAAGATTTAAAAATACTAGGCATATCTGTCTTAAAGATATACTCTTTATTATTACCCGGGCAAATAAAAGATAGTTCATAGGCATGTAAACATAAGCGTTTATATTTGATGCCATGATAGTTCTTATCACCTACTATTGAATGATTTAAAGCTTCCATAGTGACCCTTATTTGGTTTTTTCTTCCCGTATAAATATTTAAATCAAGTAAACTATATTCCTTATTCTCTTTTAAAACTCTATATTCAGTAATAGCCTTCTTACCATGTTTCTCGTCGCTTATATAAACCAAATCAAATTTATTCTTATTTAAATAATTAACTATCCTATCTTCCTTTTTATCAAAGCTTCCAGAAACTATCGCATAATATCTTCTAGACTTAACAATATCATTCCAATTTTCTTGTAAAGAATCCCTTAATTTAACATTCTTACAAAAGACCAATACACCACTGGTATCCTTATCAATACGATGTAAGACAAAAACTTTATTATGCTTGTCTTTATCTTTTAAATATTCTCTAACATAGTGATAGGCAGTATTTCTACTTTCGCTATTACTAGAAATAGAAAGTAAACCACTTGGCTTATTTATCGCAATAAAATCATCATCTTCATAAATAATATCTAAATCATATTTATTAGATGTATCTTTTTTTATATTTAAAACATCATTACTCTTTAATAAATAATTATATTTAGTAACCTTTTTACCATTTACATAAACACTATTGCTAAGTATTTTCTTGGCAACATTTCTTGAATAATGAAGATCTTCTATAAGATACTTTAAGAGTTCGCATTCTTTTTTAATTACATAATCAGACATGTAAATATTATACCAATGAAAATATTTTCATAATATTGAAAAAATGTAAGAAAAAATTATTGACAATAAAAAGCCTTAGGGTCTAGAATGAAACTACGTTGAAGTAAACAACTATTGTACTTTGGCATAGATAGAGAAATCGTGGTTGGTGGAAACGATTATGTGGGGGTATGAAAAAGTTTATGGAGTCAGCATTTGCTGCGGGAAGCCCGTTATAGCTAAGGGCCATGTTGGTGGTCTATGAGGTTATTTCAGTAATGAAATAATAAATTAAGGTGGTAACACGATTATAAGTCGTCCTTATTGGGGACGATTTTTTTGTCCCTAAAAAGCTAATTATTGGAGGGGAGAAAATTATGAAAAAATTATTAACAATCTTATTAGCTATTACTTGTCTATTATCACTTTGTGCATGTAGCTCATCTAGTTCAAGCGATCAAACTAGTGCTACAGCTGAAACAACAAGTGATAATGAATTTAAAATTGGTGTTGTTCAATTATTACAACACCCTGCTCTAGATCTTGCGACTGAGGGCTTTGTAGATGCCCTAAAAGAAAATGGCATTACAAATGTTGATGTACAAAACGCAAGTGGTGAAAGTGCAAACTGCGCTACTATTGTCGGAAACTTTGTTGCGGATGGTGTTGATTTAATCATGGCAAACGCTACAGCTGCTTTACAAGCTGCAAGTGCTGCGACTGATACAATTCCAGTTCTTGGTACATCTATTACAGTATATGATGTAGTACTAGGTGGCAGTATTCCAGCTAATGTATCAGGTACTAGTGATTTAGCTCCACTTGATGAACAAGCAAACATGATTACTGAACTTTTCCCAGAAGCTAAGAAAGTTGGCTTACTATTCTGTTCAGCGGAAGCAAACTCTGAATACCAAGTAGATAAGATTGCCGAAGAACTTTCTGCAAAAGGCATTGAAACCGAAAAATTCACATTCAACGATTCAAATGATGTAACATCAGTTACTGAAAGTTGTGTTGCCAGTGGGGTTGATGTAATCTATATTCCAACTGATAATACTGCTGCTGCTAATACGGAAGCAATCGCTAATGTTGTCCTTCCTGCAGGTGTTCCGGTTGTTGCGGGTGAAGAAGGAATCTGCTCTGGATGCGGTGTTGCAACACTTACTATTTCTTACTACGATATTGGTTACAAGACTGGTGAAATGGCTGCTGATATCTTATTAAATGGTGCTGATATTTCTTCAATGGATGTAGAATTTGCGCCAACATTCACTAAGAAATTTAATAAAACTAATGCAGAAGCTTTAGGAATTGAAATTCCAAGCGACTACGTTGCAATCGAAGATTAATTATATGGAGCAGGAATCCTGCTCCTTTTTAGGAGTATTATGACATTTTTAACAGGACTATTAAATTCATTGCCATCTGCTATATCTCAAGGCCTTATTTGGGGCATTATGGCAATTGGCGTATATGTAACATACAAAATACTTGATGTAGCTGACTTAACCGTTGATGGATCACTTTGCACTGGTGGTGCCATGTGTGTCATCATGTTGGTTAACGGTCTACCTATGTGGTTGGCATTATTAAGTGCCATTGTTGTAGGTATGTTATCAGGACTACTTACAGGACTATTTATTACAAAGTTTGGTATTCCCGCTATCCTTGCCGGAATCCTAACTCAATTGGCACTATATTCTATCAATTTACATATTATGGGATATGGAACGAGCTCATTTTCTAAATCAAATCTACCCGTAAGTGTTGATAAATATAACTTACTAGTATCATCTAGATATGTAAGAGAACTATCACTTAGAAACCCAATCATTGTCGTAATTATCTTTGTAATAATTACTATTGCCATTCTATATTGGTTTTTTGGAACCGAACTTGGTTGTTCTATAAGAGCTACTGGCGCTAATGTCTCAATGGCCAAAGCCCAAGGTATTAACACTGATAAAACAAAAGTTATTGGCCTAGTTATATCTAATGGCTTGGTTACCTTATCTGGTGCTTTACTAGCTCAATATCAAGGCTTTGCCGACATCAATATGGGAAGAGGCGCTATTGTAATTGGTTTGGCAGCTGTAATAATTGGTGAAGTAATCTTCTCTAAGATATTTAAAAACTTTGCCCTAAAACTATTCGCTTGTGTGCTAGGTGCAATAATCTATTATGCCGTTATCCAATTTGTCTTAAGACTTGGACTATCAACTGATGATCTAAAACTATTAACAGCCTTTGTTGTTGCGATATTCTTGGCTGTACCATATTGGAATGGTAAATTTAAAAAAGGTGGTAATAAACATGCTTAAAGTCGAAAATATCTATAAAACCTTTAACCCTAATACCGTAAATGAGAAAAGAGCTCTAAATGGTGTCTCTCTTACCCTAAATGATGGTGATTTTGTCACTGTAATTGGTTCAAATGGGGCTGGTAAATCAACCCTATTAAACGCTATTGCCGGAGTATGGGGAATAGATGATGGCAAAATATTTATTGATGATATCGATATTACTAAACTTCCAGATTATAAAAGAGCTAAGTATATTGGTAGAGTCTTCCAAGATCCAATGACCGGTACCGCTGGTACTATGTGGATTGAGGAAAACATGGCTCTTGCTAAAAGAAGAGGTGAAAAAAGAACTTTAAGAAAAGGTATAACCGATAAAGAAAGAACTGAATATAAGGAAATGTTAAAGGAACTAGATTTAGGCCTTGAAGATAGATTAACTAGTAAAGTTGGACTATTATCAGGTGGCCAAAGACAAGCTTTAACTCTTCTTATGGCAACTATGCAAAAGCCAAAGTTACTTTTACTTGATGAACATACCGCTGCCCTAGATCCAAAGACCGCTAGTAAAGTTCTAGAACTTACTGATAAGCTAGTAAAGGAGCACAATCTAACCACTTTCATGGTTACTCATAATATGAAAGATGCACTAAAATATGGCAATCGCTTAATTATGATGTGTGATGGAAAGATTATCTTTGATGTAGCAGGCAAAGAAAAAGAAAAACTAGAAGTAAAAGACCTTCTAGATAAATTCAATAATGTAGGTGGTGTTGTATCAGACGCCATGATGCTAGGCTAAGCACTTACTTATCTAAGTGCTTTTTTCTTAGCCTTAATCTTATATAAATAATCATCAGCCTTCTTTATTAAACTAGACCAATCACCATAAGACTCTTCATATTTAACAAAGCCTACACTAACGCTAAGAGGATATTCTAGTTTATTTTCACTTAATATAGAATCAATTCGACTTATTAAAACACTACAATCCTCACCCTTTTTACTATTATGCAAAATTATAAATTCATCGCCCCCATAGCGACAAATAAAGTCGCCATCAAAGCATGCCCTTTTCAAGGCATTGGCTATAAGAATTAAAGCTCTATCACCCTCTACATGGCCATAAGTATCATTAATTGACTTGAAGTTATCCGCATCCATAATCAATAGCCAAAAATCACTATTATCATCTAAATTTTTGATACGTTGATTTATCTTTTGATCTAAACGTGAACGATTATTTAAGCCTGTTAGGGCATCATTTAAAACTAGTTGTCTTTGTAAGCTTAAAAAGATATTAAGCAATGAAATAATTAGGCCAAAAAACAAAATCGACATCTTAGAAAAGTACAATTGAAAGATACAAGCAATAGCTGGAAAGATTAAAAATGATGCAGCTGCAATAGAACGCTCTTTTTCTTCAACTGTATCAGCCATTTTAGCTCTAATCAAAGAAAGTATAGCCGCAAAAGCTAAATAGCCATAGACAACAATTAATTGATAAACATAGCCTCTTATATTACGAATAAAATGGTATGAATTATCAATCACAAAGAATATATCATTACCACTATTACAGAAAACAAGGATAATTAAAATTATTTCTGGAATAAGCGCTAAATATAATCTTTTACTATGGGCGAAAATAGACTTTCTTTGAATACTTTCAGAAAAAAATAGCCAAGATAAAGAAGTCATGCCTGATAATATAATATTCAAATTATTAAAGATGCCACCAATTATAAAGGCATTATCACCAAATATAGAATAGCTAATATAGTCATTATTAAATAGCCAAATCAAATCAGTAAAAACAAAACAAATAGTGCAAATAAGAAGCACCAAAAAATGTGTTTTATCTGTCTTGGTAAAATTAGATTTGATTGTTTGATAGACCAAACACAATAATATAACAAGGTATATTAAATCTATTTGGGCATAATATTTAGCTAACATAACATTTACCTTTGTTTTATTATAGATTAATGCAAAACAAAATTAAACTAATATCCTCGTGTTTCCGTTTGCTTTGATGGCGTATTAGTATTACTATCATCATAGAAGCTAAAAGGCATAAACAAGAAACCAAAACAACCTCTAAGTAGCGTCATCAATATTAAGAAAGTAAGAGCCAACTTTAAAAAAGAAAATCTTGGCGTATAAGTATAATAACGACGATAAGAAGTATTATTACGATTATTGTTATAGTTTGTGTATTGTGAAGCTTCAGCCTGCCTAAAAGCCTCCCTAAAGAAATCCTCAAAGTCAGCATTATCATAATAACGATAAGAACTTTGATAAGAACTATTATAAGGATTTGAATAAGTCTGTTGTTGCTTATAGGCACTTGGATTCTTTATTTGATCATAAGCCGCATTTATTTCCTTCATCTTAGCAGCCGCAACTGCATCATTAGGATTTAAATCCGGATGATATTTTTTCGCCAACTTACGATAAGCATTCTTTATTTCTTCTTCACTAGCATCCCTAGAGACGCCAAGTACAGTATATGGATCTTGCAAATTAAGCCTTTCTATCAAACTTGTGGCCACACTTAGCACAAGTTACAGTAATTTTACCAACACCACGAGGAACACGCAAGTGCGCCTTACAATTAGGACAAGTATAGAAACGATATTGTTTAGATTGACTGATTCTTGTTTTAAGATACTTCATCTTTGACTCATACCATCTATTTTCAACCTGTCTTTTAACAATATTTTTAGAAAATACTCTAAAGTACAAATAAACAATAAGTGCCCAACCAATAATGCACAGCACCACTCTTAAGGTACCGCTTGTAAACATTGTAATAATAAGTAAAACAAAAATCGGAATAATTAATGCTCTACTTAAACTATCATAACCATTACGGCCATACATAAATTTGTATAACCAATTTTTAAACTTATTTTTCATAAATTTAGTATATGGCAAATAAAATGAAGTTTAGGTGAAAAAGAAAAATTTGGCACAACTTTAGCATAATAAAAGAGCGAAATTAATCGCTCCTTTAATAGATATCTAAAATTTTTAAATTATAGACTAGCTAAATATTTAATAGTTCTTACCATTTGAGAAGTGTAAGAATTTTCGTTATCATACCAAGCAACTACTTGAACTTGGTAAGTATCTTCATCAATCTTAGCAACCTTCTGAAGGCATCGTTTCAAGTTTATGTCTATTATTCCACCAAACAAAGTGATCAAATTTTCTTCTACGATTAGTGGTATTTATACCGTTGTTTGTTAATATTTTTCCGATACAATCGTTATATGCCTTGTAATCGCATGATTTTCTCCAGTTTTGAATTTGATTGCTTGTTACATTTGAGTATTTTGGTAAGTGATGCATTAACACATTATCATATATAGAATAATCGTCTTTATTATAGTGGTTGCAATTATGATAGCAACAATACTTGCTGGCAAATGAAAATAAATTAATATTATATTTATCTTTTGTTTCCTTAGCAATTTCAGAAACAACACACGGATCACCATTTTGTATTCTTGTATCAATGTCTTTAATGTTTACTATAATATTTGCTAAATCAACTACCGAGATAAATTTCTTCCATTGAGATAGATGTGTTGAATTAGTAACATCTATCAAACAGATCTTTAAAGATACTTCATTTATATCTTTATTTAAGGGAAACATTTTGATGCAATCGGTAATTAGTTTATTTTCTGGTCCGTATTTTGCATTATTTAAAACATCATTGTGAGTTTTATCTAAATCACTGTCTGTAAAATATAACATATCATTCTTCATATCATTCTTCCTTTCGCTATTGACGTTATATAGTTAATAATGGCTAATAAAACAATAAAATAATTCGCTTGAAGTAACATTAGTTCTTGTTGTAGCCTTTTCCATCTCTACTTTGCAATGTCTCCTTCCACCAGCTTTCTCTTTTAATTATAATATCATCATCAACCTTTGAATTGTAATTCTCTAAAATAGAGTATTGAAAGTTCCTCCTTATATATTCAAAGCCTTTTTCATCAATAAGTTTTTTTAATTCAGCATTCCCTCCATGTCCATTATTAACATAGCTTTCCCAACGTGACCATAGCATACCATTTTCACTTGTCGCAGATCCTACATATAGCTTGCCATTATTTTTATCGGTTATTAAATATACTGCTTTTTGATTTTTTAAAGCAACAGCCCAGCTTCTCTTCGCTCCATTAATAATTGTTTGCAACTCATTGTATGAAAGACGCACATTATCATATCCTGGAAATTCCTCGCCATCGTAACGTGCCGATAATATTTCAAGCACCTCTAGCTCATCACAAATAGTTTTAAACTTATAGCCTTGAGATTGGCCTTTCTTATGATATTTTATAACTACTCTGCCGAAATATTTCTTATATTCAGAGACTTCCTCACCTTCATAATTAACACCATTTTGCACATCTAAATCCTTAGTTATCCGTTTTATTGTTGTAAGAAGCCATTCATTTGCAGATAATTTCAATAGACAAATTGCAATCTGACCAACTTTAAAATAACGTTGAGATGTTCTATTAAAAAACCAATTCTCATTTACTTCATTAGGATTTTTAATATATTTATCCATCGGTTCATCAATTCCATTTGATTGCACAAACCTGATTTTTGTATTTTCAAATTCTTCAGGTTTTATATTCAACAAATCATTTAAATAAATATGTTCATCATCCATAAATAACGCTCCTTCTTTTTATATGTAATATTCTTTTATTTATTTATTTTCTAATTCTGGCCTAGATTCCTTTCATAGCTTTCTTTTAAAATCTTTAATATTTTTTCTTTTAAATAAATTGGACCAATTACTTCAACATATTGAATATACTGTAATAGCCAAAAGATAATAGAAACAGGATTAGCTTTAAGTGTTACTTTAATCTTATTATGTTCTACTTTAAAAATAACATCAT
>CAVKAO010000045.1:0-11294 GCA_963654705.1 Oscillospiraceae bacterium | reverse complement strand
AATGGTTAAATCAAAAACATATTGTTGGTATACCTAAATATTGCGGTTGACGTGATATATATGCATATATTTTTACAATTCTGAATAATTTCTTTTCTTCTTCATTAGGCTTTATATAATCATAAAAATATTTACCCATAAAAATTACTAATATATAGCTTAAAGCAAAAACAAGATAATTGCTTATTCTTACTAGGTAATAAGTATGAGGAAAAACATTATATTTAGAGGTATAGGCAATCACATCACAAAACAATAAAAAGATCCCAAAAAAGATAATTTTACGAATATCATTATCAACATTGCTGCGTTTTTTCTGTGCTATTAAAAACATCCATATAAAGGCTGATAATACCACACAAGTTAATTCACTAGTTATTGAAATTATTACCGTATTTTCCATGCTTTAATTTTACTATAAACTATGATAAATAGGCTTCATTTTATCGAAAGTGCATACGTATTCAAAGCCCAATTCTTTTAAGATTTTATATGTTTCTTTTATATGAGTACCCAAATCATTCTTATTGTGGGCATCAGATCCTACGGTAATAATTGTTCCACCTAATTGTTTATATAATTTTAAGATATTATTTGATGGTGTTGTATCTTTTAAATGATAGCGATAACTAGAAGTGTTTACTTCAATACCCTTTCCATCAGCAATTACAATCTTTAATATTTCTTCTATTAAATCTTTTTCACATTCAAAAGGATAAGGTCCCTTTAAATCATATCTTGTCATTAAATCCAAGTGTGCCAAAACAGAATAATTCTTATATGTCTTGATACACTTTAAGATTTCCATATAGTATTCATCATTATATTCTTTTTGACTTTTGCCCTCTTGTGCCTCTTGATTCCAAGATTGCAAGTTATTCACCTGATGCATAGAAAACAAAATAAAATCTAGTTCATCTTTATATTTATCAAATAATTTATTATATTGGTCAATAGTATGTGATTGAACACCAAATTCAAGACCTTGTTTAATTGATATATTAGAATATTTATTTTTCATTTCATGGAGTGTTTTAAAGTAATTTGGATAATCACAATTGGACATTACGCATTTTACTTCTTCACCATTAAATTTATATGTTTTTGTTTCAATGCCTCTTGGATCATCAAAATCTCTTTTAATGCCATAATCAACATGTTCTGTAAAACATATCTCTTCTACACCTAATAAAAGAGCTTGTTTAATTTGTGTTTCCATGCTTTCCTTAGAATCATCTGAAAAACTAGAGTGTAAGTGATAATCAAAATACATAATCTTTCCTCCAATAAAAAAGGTATCAATTAAATGATACCTCAATAATTATAAACTTTTGTGTAATGTTTCAAGAACCACTTTAAGATCATTAACACCCATTTGGCCAGGTGCACTAGCTTGTTTAGCGGCACCAAATGTTAGACATGAACCAAATACTTCACCTGACAATCTAGAAATAACACCTGTAGCAGCCATTGACATTGTGATAATAGGCCTATCAGCCTTTTCTTCAGCCATTTCTCTTGTCGCACTTAATAATGTCAATACATCTTTCTTGCAAGTAGGCATTACGGCAATCTTTGGAATATCAGCACCTTTTTCTTGCATTAGACATAATCTGTTTACAATTTCTTCACTAGATGGAGTCTTGAAGAAATCATGGTTACTCATAACTACTTTTACACCATTTTCATGAGCTGTCTTTACGATTTCTTCAACTTCTTTATCGCCTGTAAATAGTTCAACATCTACCGCATCAACATATTTGCTCTTAGCAACTTCTTTATTTAAAGTAACATAATATTCAACAGGAACCTCTTTTTCGCCACCCTCTTTTTTAGAACGGAAAGTAGCTAAAATTGGTGTTTGGTTAAATACTTCTCTAAGTTCTTTGGCCATATCTTTTACAGCATTAGTATCTTCTACCTTTTCAAACCAATCCATTCTCCATTCGATAATATCAGCTGGAGTATCTAGAATAACTTTAGCTTGTTCTAAGATATCTTCTTTTGTTTTACCAACAATTGGAACACAAATCTTTGGAACACCGGCTCCAAATTCCACATTACGCATTTTTACAGTATTCATTTTTTAATTCTCCTTATTCATATTTTTAGTATAAGCCTCAAACAACTCTTCTCCAACCTGTTGTTTGATATCTTCATAAATTTCACTAGATGCTTTTCTAAGACTATTAATAACATCATCACTTAATTCAATTTCCTTAGTGCCACTTTCTTTTATTATTTCAAGTCTATCGCTTACTCTAGCATCACATTGTGCTCTTGAATAATCACGAGCATTTTTAGCTGCCTCATTAACTATTGCTTTGGTTTTTTCATCTAATTTCTCATAGAATTCTTCATTCATAACCAAAGAAAGTAAATGAGGTAAATGATTGGTTTTAATGATGTAATCTTGTTGTTCATAAATCTTACCAGAAACAATTACTTCATAAGGATTTTCTTGAGCATCAATAGTGCCCTGTTGTAATCCAATATAAACTTCTGAGAAAGCCATTGGTGTTGGATTAGCACTTATCGCCTTCCAGAAAGCTAAATGATACTTATTTTCCATAGTACGAATCTTTTGGCCCTTAAAGTCTTCTATTGTTTCAATGTCTTTATTACTAGTCATAACTCTAAAGTTTTGATCAGACATCGCAAGAAGCCTAATGCCTTTATCCATATATACTTTATTGATAAGCTCCATGAACTGTTCATCATCTAAAGTTTTTCTTAAGTCCTCAATATCGGTATAAGCCATTGGCAAATCAAAGATGGCTAGCTCTAGTATAAAACTAACTTGTGGTGCCGTATTTTGAACAACAAAAGGAATTTCGCCATACATAACGCTTTCCACAAGTTCTCTATCGCCTCCAATAGAACTATTATGATATGCCTTAATTTGAATTTCACCACCACTTAATCTTTCAATTTCCTCAACAAACTTATTAGTAAAAATACCTGTTACTGTATCTTCTGGGGAAGCATTGGCGATAATCCATGGAAAAGATTTGGAACCCTCTACTGGATTATCTTGTTTTTCAACGCAACCACTAAAAGTAAGAAGAATACAAAATGTTGTTAATATTGTAATAAACTTTTTCATATTCCCTCCCTAATTTACTAAAAGTAATGATATTTGCGGTATAAAAGTTATTAGAAGTAGTGCGATAAAGAAGAAGCCAATCAATGGCATAGCCTTTTTAGCAATCTTCATTACTGGAATATCTGTTAAAGAACTTGCTACAAACAAATTGATACCAATAGGTGGTGTTACAAAGCCAATAGCTAAATTTACGACCATGATAATACCAAATTGGACTGGGTTTACTCCAACACTTTGTGCGATTGGCAAAAGGATTGGCGTAAGAATTAAGATGGCAGGACTAGTATCCATTACCATACCAACTATAAGCAATAACAAGTTAATAACGATTAGTACAGCCACTTTGCCATGAACCGTATTAAGAATAAAGTTGGCAGCCATTTCTGGTACTTGTAACAAGGTGATTATTCTTGAAAAGGCTACTGCACTAGCTAATATAAATAGTATTGGTGCAAAAGTCTTAATAGATTCAACAAGCACATCATATAAATCTTTAAACTTCAATGTTTTATAAACAAACATAGAAATAATTAAAGAATAAAAAACCGATATAACAGCCGCTTCTGTTGGCGAGGCAACTCCTGAATAGATGCAGCCTAAAATAATAACGGGTGTAAGAAGTGCCCAAAAGCTTTCTTTAAACACTCTTTTAAAGCCCTTACGATGTAAAGCATTTACTTCTGCATCAATTTTAGCTCTATCTTCACCATATCTTTTGCAATGAATATAAGCATAAAGCATCAATAGTGATGCAATAAGTAGTCCTGGTAATATACCAGCCATAAACATCTTACCAACACTTGTGCCTGATGTAGTGCCATATAGGATAAATGGAATAGATGGTGGAATAATTACGCCAAGCCCTCCAGCTACTGCCACAATAGCAGTAACAAAGGTTTTATCATATCCTAACTTTATTAAAAGCGGAATAGTCATAGAACCAACAGCCGCAACTGTTGCAGGTGCACTACCACTAATAGCACCATAGAAAAGACAAGTGATTATTACCGCACATGGCATACCGGCTTTTTTCTTACCTAAAAAGTAAGAAAAAACATCAAATAGTTTTTTACTAACACCGCCCTTACTCATCAAAATGCCTGATAAAACAAACATCGGAACGGCCAATAAAGGGAATGAATCAATGCCACCAAACATAGCTCTTATGACATATTCAGCTGATATTGTAAAGTTTGGATCAACTAAAGTTGGTGTTAAAGATACCATGGCTAATGTAGCTGAAACTGGTACTGATAAAAGTAACAATACTACAAATACAATAAATACAAGAGAAGCGTACATTATTTAACCTCCCTTGGATCTACATTATCAATTAATTCATGATTCATTAAATGTTTAATGTTGTTGATTTCAAAGAAAATTTGTTGAAATGACCTTATTGTTGCAAGGCTAAAGCCCACAAAAGGAGCACATTGAACATAAGGCATTGGTAAACCTAAAGCGGGGCTAGTTTGTTTTGAAGCAATTGATTGTGTCAAAAACTTATAACCATGAATAGCTAAATAAAAGAATAGAACAAATAAGAAAGCGTTCAAAAATAATTGAGCTACAACATACCATTTTTTAGGTAATAATTTAATTACTTGATCAACTTTAATCGAAATCCATCTTTTAATACAATAGCTTATACTGATAAAAGCCGACCATATAAACATATAACGGGTTAATTCTTCACTCCATGTAAGTGAATAGTTAAAAACATATCGGCACACTACCTGTATGCCCATTACAATCGCCATCAAAGAAAGCAATGTAACTAAAATAATTTCTTCTAACTTATCATCTAAAAAGCGTATAATTTTCAATATCTCACATCCTATCTTTAAAAAAATACGGCAACTAAGTACCGTATTTTTTTCATAAAATTAATAATTAGTTATTTATTATTGTTTACTAAATTTTCATATCTTAGGTTTACATATAAACCAAGAAGAACACCAATAGCAGTTAGAACAATATTCATGATCATAACACCCTTAGCAGTCATATTACCAGCAGCAGTTAATAATGTATAGTTACATAATGAACTAGCAATCATAACAAGTGCAGTAACAGTGCCCTTAATCTTAGGGAAAATCATGTTACATACTGAAGTAGCAATTTGTAGTAAGCCACCAGCACCAGCCCAACCAATTAAGAAGGCGCCAACTTTACACATCAACTCACTTGGGAATAATAATACTAAGATTAATGTTGCAAGACAAATAACAGGATAAACTAAGATGAAACGAACATCTTTAATCTTTCTTGTTAAGAATGATGTAACAATTAAAGCTAGTAATGTACCAGTAGAATAGAATGTTTGCATAATCTTTGGATCAGCCCACATAGCTACATCTTTAGCATAGTTTTGAGCGCAGTTTAACCATAATTGGAAAGTACCAGTGCAAGTAAAACCAATTAGAATCATAGCAATTGATTCAATTGAGAAATGAGTTTCTTTAATACTAGCAATTAAACCTTGTTTCTTTTCTTTTGCATCAGTATCTGGAAGTGGGCAAAAGAAGATTAAAACAGCAAGAACGGCAAAGCCAATACCACATACCCAGAATAGAGTATTGTAACTTGCAGCACCACTAGCAGTAGTAGCAACAGCAACACCTAAGAAGAATGGTAATAGCATTTGGCTAATTGAAATAAAGAACTTAATTCCCATAGTAGCAACACCAGGTGCCTTCGAAATACATTCAGCAACAGCTGGATAAATACCAGTATCTAAGAATGAGTTAGCAATACCACCAATTACTGCGCAAACATAAGCAATCATATAACCACCGTTTGCACCAGCATTGAAAGCAAATGCTAAGCCAATTAAATAGATAGCATAGCTAAAGCCACCAATAACCATTGAAATCTTACGACCAAGTTTATCAGAAAGCGGACCAGCAAAAGGTAAGGCGATTAAACGACCTAAACCTAATGCAGCAGAAATTTTTGTGATAGCCATAGCTTCACAACCCCAGCTTGCAGCTAAAGATTCTTTTATTGCAGCTTGACCTAAAACTGAACAGCCAACACCATGGATGAAATAGTTAAGGTACATTACAATAACAGCAGGCAAGTATTTTTTGTCTTTCATTTATTTTTCTCCCCTATATTTAAATTAGAAATCAAATCCCATTACTTTTTTAACATGCTCGATTGGCATATCTTGGCCAGTCCACAATTTAAATGCAGCAGCACCTTGATATAACATCATTGGGAAACCATTAATAGTCTTACAACCAACACTTTCAGCCATTTCTAAGAATTTAGTCTTAGCAGGAGCATATACAGTATCAGCACAAACTAGGCTCTTTCTTAAGAAAGAAGTATCAGGTAACCAAGTTTGACCTTCAAGTGGTTTCATACCCATACCAGTAGCATTTACTAGGATATAAGAATCTTCAATTTCTTTTCTTAATGCTTCCTTATCGTCTAAATCAAATAATTTAGCCTTACAGTTAGTCTTTTTGTTGATTTTCTTAACTGTTTCTTCAGCATTTTCCCAGAATTTATCATGAATGTTGAAGATAGAAATTTCAGCAACACCATCAAGAGCAGCTTGTACTTCTACAGCAGTAGCAGCACCACCAGCACCAACGATAGTCATCTTTTTGCCAATAGGATTAACCTTATTATCAGCTAAGCCTCTCATAAAGCCGACACCATCAGTAATAGTGCCAGTAAGCACACCATTATCATTAACAACAGTATTTACAGCACCACAAAGTTCTGCAGCAGGTGATAAATGATCTAAGTATTGACCAATAACAGTCTTATTAGGCATAGAAACATTAAAGCCTCTAACCTTCATAGCTCTTAAGCCCTTTACAGTATCTTCAAGTGTTTCATTATCTACTTCAAATGCAAGATAAGCATAGTCTAAACCAAGTTTAGCGAATGATTCATTGTGCATCTTTGGTGAAGATGAATGACGGATTGGATAAGCAATTAATCCAATAAGTTCAGTATGTCCAGTTATTCTTTCTGCCATTTTATTCTCCCTTTTACTTTAAATAACCCTTTATCTTTAATGCTTCAACAATATTACGTCCTTCTAAAGTACCATCAATGATACGTCTAGCTCTTAAGCTATCACCAACATTTAATACTTCAACACCGCTATCTTTAAATGCTTCTTGTAAGTCATTTAAAATTGGTGAATAAGAACGCATACCTAAGCATACAAAGCCATAATCGAAATCAAGTTGTTCCATTTTATCGTTTCTTTTAACTAAGAAGTGATCCTTGCAAACTTCTTGTAAGGCAGTAGAAGTTAAAACGTTAACACCATGCTTTTCAAGCATTGCATAAGTACCAACCTTAGTTACAATATCTAAGTCCTTACCTACAACTGGTAGCATTTCAACAATTGAAACGGTAGCCTTACGATTTGCGAAGAATTCTACAACATCCAAGCCAACAGCACCACCACCAACAACAACAACTTTCTTGCCTTCAAGATCTTCTGGATAGTTGTCGATATTGTTAATCATGCCAAGGATACCCTTAACATTACTTTGAGGATGATCAATATTTTCTCTAAGTCCTGTAATAGGAGGAAGTAAAGGTGTAGAACCAGTTGAATTAACAACAAAGTCAGGCTTTAATGTCTTAACAAAATCAACTGTAGCTTCAGTATTTGTAAAGACAATTAAGTTCTTTAACTTCTTAGCACGATTAATTAGATAGTTAGGGAAATCTCTTAATCTCTTCTTTTCAGGAATCTTAGAAATTTCAACACTTAAGCCACCTAAATGATCACTCTTTTCAATTAAGAATGTATTGCAACCAACTTCTGCAGCGCTACAAGCAGCCTCAAGACCAGCAGTACCACCACCGATAACAACAACATTAACTTGTTTATTAACTTTTAATTTCTTGTATTCATCACCATCTGCAACGCTAGGATTGATAGTACATCTAATAGGACGATTTAAACCGATTCTATTACCAGCACAACCGATGTTGCATGAAATACATTTTCTAATTTCGTCAACTCTGCCTTCTTTTACTTTATTTGGCCATTCAGGGTCAGCAATAAATTGTCTACCCATACCAATAAAGTCTGCCTTACCGCTTTCAACGATTTCATTAGCCACCTTAGGACTTCTGATATTACCAGTTGTGATTACAGGCTTATTGAATTTTTCCTTAACAGCAGTAGCTAAATAAGTTCTCCAGCCATCTTCTAAGTAGTTGGCATCAATTTGTAAGTGAATAGAATCAACAAGTCCAGCAGAAGCATCAATAATATCAGCTTCTTCTTGGAAATATTCTAGTAATTCAAGTGAATCTTCTAAAGTATTACCACCCTTTAAGAATTCATCTGTTGAAATACGAACAATAATTGGGAAGAAAGGACCAACTTGAGCTCTTACTTCTTTTAATACTAGAGAAGCAAATCTAGCTCTATTTTCAGCACTTCCACCAAATTCGTCTGTGCGATCATTTGTTAAAGGTGATAAGAATTGGCTTATTAAATAGCTATGTCCACAATGGATTTCAACCGCATCAAAGTTAGCAGTAACAGCTCTTTTTGCAGCTTCACCATATCTTTTAACAATAGTCATAATTTCATCTTTTGTTAAAGGACGAGGAGCAGCACCACCCTTCTTATTTGGAAGGTTGCTTGCAGAAACTGGTTGCATACCAATTCTTGATTCAACAGCACTTGCACCAGCATGATTAATTTGAACAGCAATCTTAGTACCATATCTATGTACTGTTTCTGTTAATCTATATAATGCAGGCATGTAGCAATCTTTATCAAGTCTTAATTGTGTAGTACCATTTGAACCACTTGGATAATCAACACAAACATTTTCAACAATGATAAGACCAGCACCACCTGCAGCTCTTTGCTTATAGTAATTAATATGCATATCGCTCATTTGACCAGAGTCCTCTGCATAGTTTGTTCCCATTGGTGTCATAACGATACGATTTGGAAATACGCATCTTCTTACTTCCAATGGTTGGAATAATGAATTAAATTCGCCCATACTTTCCTCCTTTATGTGAATATTCATTTATATTGATATTATAAAAAGTTGTTTTTTTATTAACAATGCACTTTTTTCTAAAAATCTATAGATTGTATCTATAGATTGTATATAATAGACACATAAATAATCTATGAATTTAAACTATCTATATTACTTCTCTGTATTAGCTAAAACTGAACATTATACTAAGGCTGCCAATATATTAAATATTACCCAGCCTTCTCTTTCTCATGCCATAGACGAAATCGAAAAAGAACTTGGTTGTTCATTATTTGAAAAAGATGGAAGAAATATCAAATTATCTTATTATGGCAAAATACTATATAACTATGTTGAAATGGGCTTTAAGGAGATGGAAATTGGTCATAAACAAATTGAATCTCTACTATCTCCTAATGAGGGTCTAATTAGGTTAGCCTTTATATATACATTAGGATATGAATTTGTACCAAATGTCTTAAAAAACTTCCACGCCATTCCTAAAAATAATCAAATAAGCTTTTCCTTAAAACAAGGCAATACCACCGAAATATTAGATGGCTTAGAAAACGAAAAATATGATTTATGTTTTGCCTCAAAACAGGTAAATCGCAAAAATTTGATTTTTGTACCAATAAAAACAGAAGAACTTGTAGTAGTAGTCTATAAAGAACATCCATTAGCTGAAAAAAAGGAAATCGATATCAAAGAATTAGAAAACGAATATTTTATTTACTATAGTAAAAGCAGTGGTCTTAGATCTTTTATTGATGAACTATTTAAACAAGCCAATGTAAAGCCCAATATTCTATTTGAAGTAGAAGAAGATAGTGCAGTACTAGGACTTGTAAATATCAAATATGGTGTAGCAGTAGTGCCAGATATTCCAATTATCAACAACTTTAATCTAAAGAAATTAAAAATAACAAATAAACATGAGCCTAGATATATCTATATGGCTATACCTAAAAACCGTTTTGAATCACCTGCCGTAAGGAAATTCATTACATTTTTAAATAATAAGTATGCCGTTAAATAGTCATGAGCTTTTGTGTTTTGTAAGAATTAAAAAAGTCACTATATGTGACCTTATTTTATATTGGCGTCCCAAAGAGGATTTGAACCTCCGACCTTTCGCTTAGGAGTTGACCCATACCTTGTCCGTACAATATCGTGAAGTGTTAAAAATGCCGTTAAATACGGCATTTTTGAGAGTTTTCAAATTTTCAATTTTGTCCGTTTTATGCTAATAAATGCGTTCGGATGATGGTTCGGATGACGTCATCCGAACCCCTCTAATTAGCAAAATATTAGCAAAAAAGTTCTACTACGCAAAGGTCATCCGAACACTTTTAGGCCAATTTTAGGGTACTTCGACGTGAATTCGAACCATGTGGCACGGTGCCTGAAAAAATTTGGCGTCCCCGACAGAATCCGAACCGTTCGACAGCCCTTTTGGATGCCGACTTTACAAAAAATGTATTTTTTACATAGTCAAAACACCTGACTATGGATTATATTTTTACATTTTTGATGAATATGTTTTGATATGCTATATTTTCTTTAAAGAAAGTAGCTATCAAACAATTAAAAGACGGAGGACACATGAACAATGAAATTATTAAATTCGTAAATGGTGATTTGTAGCTTGATGTTGCTGTATCCCCGGATAATGAAACAGTTTGGCTTTCTCAAAGACAAATGGCCGAACTATTTAATAAAGATAGAAGAACAATAACGAGACATATACAGAATATTTTTAAATCGGAAGAATTAGATAAAAGTTCAGTATGCTCATTTTTTGAGCATACTGCATCTGATGGCAAAACATATAAAACTCAGTACTATAACTTAGATATGATAATTTCTGTTGGATATCGAGTAAATTCAAAGCAAGGTATTCTATTTCGTAAATGGGCAACTTCCATATTAAAAGACTACATGATGAAAGGATATGCAGTTAACGAAAAAAGAATAGAAGTATTAAACAAGACTGTTTCAATTCAGTCTAGAATGCTTGCTTCTACTCTAGGCCATTGAAGAAAAAGAGACGATGGTTAAACTTGTTATGAATTTTCTAAAAGAGTAACTTATTCCATCTTCTCTACTCCTTTTTACATAGCCAACAAATGGTTGGTTGTGTGGAAAGGAGTTTTTATTATGGAAAAATGTAAAGTAATTGCGATTGCGAATCAAAA
>CAVKAO010000044.1:11638-12052 GCA_963654705.1 Oscillospiraceae bacterium | reverse complement strand
AACCTAAGTCTAATAATTGACGCAATAGAAATATTGCGTTTTTATTTGCTAATAACGTAATAAAAAGGTCCTTCTAACATAGTTGTGGGTAATAATATAAGTAGATGAAATTCTAGTTATTGAAAATCATCTACTTTTTTGTATAGAAAAAGTCATCAAAGTTTTGTATCCTTTAAGTTGCATACAAGAGAGGTACAAAACATATGATGACAAGAATTAAGTTAATAAAAAATTTGATTGGTGTCAATAACATTAAGATTAAAAATGTAAATTTCATTGAGAATTATAATGGCGTAAAGAAAATTATTGTTGATGTAGAACCATATAAACGTAATAAACAACGTTGTCCTTATTGTAACAATCATAAGAAATTGCCAAAATATGATTCTAGTTATGAATCTAAGTCATGGAGGG
>CAVKAO010000044.1:0-11628 GCA_963654705.1 Oscillospiraceae bacterium | reverse complement strand
TTCTTCTAGAGTCTCTTGTCCAAAACATGGTGTTGTAACAGAAGACGTTCCTTGGGCTTTTCCTAATAGTAGATTTACTAAAGACTTTGATTTAAGTGTTACTTGGCTTTCTAAGACATTAAACAAATCTGCTATATCTGAATATATGCGTATTTCTTGGGCTACAGTTGGTAGATGTATATCAAGAACTCTTGATTATTTAGAGCCAGATAAAACATCTAGATTAAACAATCTTAAAAGAATAGGTATTGATGAGACTAGTTATTCTAAAGGCCATAAGTACATTACTACAGTAGTTGACCACGATACAAATACAGTAGTTTGGGTTAGTGACAAACATGGTAAGAGTGTATTAGAAGGCTTCTTTGAGTCACTAACCAAAAAGCAGCTTGAAGGTATAGAAGTAGTATCTGGTGATGGTGCTAGATGGATCACAGAATGTGTTGAAAAATATTGTCCACACGCTTGTCGATGCACTGACCCCTTTCATATTGTAGAGTGGGCAAATGAAGCATTAGATGACTTACGTAAAGATGCATGGCGACAAGCAAATGCCAAGCTTAAAGCTCTACAAAAAGAAAATCCACGTTTCAAAGGAAGGCCATCTTCTAATGATGAAACATCTAAGACTCTTACAATAGCTAAAGAAAATACTAAAGATATCAAGAATAGTAGATATGTTCTAGGTAAAGCTCCAGAAAATTTAACTGATAACCAAGAAGTAAAACTAGCTCAAATTAAATCTAAAAATAGAAAGCTATATCGTGCTTACGAGTTAAAAGAGTCATTAAGAACTTTGTTGAAAATCAAGGATGTCAAAATAGCTGAAAAAGAATTAGGTCATTGGTTATCTTGGGCTAGTAAAAGTAGGATTGATTCTTTTAAAGAACTTGCCAAGAAGATTAAAAGACATAAAGAATACATCTTAAATTTTATTAGAACTGGTATTAGTAACGCTAGAGTAGAAGCTAATAATAACAAGATTAGTTTATTAGTACATAGATCATATGGCTTTAAGAACTTCAAGAATATGGTTGATCTAATTATGCTTGTTTGTTCAAATTTAAAAGTATCACTTCCAAATAGACCTATAAGTGTTTAAAAAACCGCATAAATAAAAAGAAATCAGATATTTTCATACCTGATTTTACCCATATTTATGTTAGAAGAGCCAATAAAAAAGGTTTATTATACACTTCTTATACACTTTATTTTACAGTTTATCTTACACTCTTGTTTTTACTTGGTAACAAGTAGACTTTTATCTATTATTCCACCAAATATAGTAATCAAAGTTTTCTCTTTATTTATTTATTTTGTTGCTTGTAACATTATAGAGCGTATTTTGGCAAATTCTTCGTCAGCACAATAATGTCCTTAACTGCCAAATATTATCTTTACTATTAAATTTATTAGTAACAATACATCTTATATAAGTGTTAAATTATCCATATGGAACTTGTAATACCTTTAGAAAAACATAAACAAGCTGTATTAGAATTTAAACAAGAGTTTGAAGGCAAAATTAGTGGTGGTGTAGGACTTGAACAAGCCATAGATTATAATGATTGGCTAAACCACAAATATATACCACATTATGGCAAAGTAGATGAACTCATCTTTTTAGCATTCGAAAATGATGAATTAGTTGGTATATCAGATGTACGCTTATCTACAAATGAATTTGTCCTAAACTATGCTGGCCAAATAGGCTATAGTGTAAGGCCTTCAAAAAGAGGAAGAGGCTACGCTACCAAGATATTAGAATTAACCTTAAAAGAAGCTTCTAAATACTTCTCTAAAGTACTAATCACTTGCAATGAAACAAATATTGCCTCTAGCAAAGTAATCGAAAGAAATGGTGGCATACTACAAGAAATAGTACCTCATCCAGGATATCCAAATGTTAAAAGATATTGCATCAATTTGAATAATAACTATTCTTAACTTAAATTTTGCATCTTAACTTAATTTAAGTTAAGATGCAAAAAAGAGCAAAGATTGAAGCTTGACATAGGATATCTAATTAAAATATCAAGATATATACTGATTATTAGAGTGTTGGGTTTAAAATCTTTCTATTTTTATAACCCCAAGATATAAATTGTAGAACAATATTTTTTCATCTTAATTTACTTTTTGATTTTGTAATTAAGATAGAAAGTCCTAAAGGAATGTATGATGATACACTAGAGCCCACTTTAAGAATTTAAAATAAAGATGTTGATATTAAACAATCAATGATAATTATATAATTCATCTTTTGCAAAATTCATCAAATAGCTTAATAATCAGTGCTATTCAGCCTGCGTTTCTGAAATTATCGCATCAAATATTTCTTTTTCTTCTTTAGTTTCAACATGAGAATTATTAGATAGTTTTGTATCTTTTAGACTATTTTTTAATTTTTCACAACAAGGTTTAAAAGACAAGTAAGTAATGCCTCCACCTACAACACCGCCAACAACTGGAATTGCTTTTTTAAAGAAACCAGAAAATACCTCTTTTGTCATTTTAGTACCAAACCATTTTGCAATATTTTTAACTAGAGGATAAATCGTTCCTTTTGTTAAAGCGGCCTTCATAAGCTGTTTCTCAACACCAACACTAAGTCCTTTCGCAACAGCTTTAATAAAATTATTCGCTCCAGCAACACCAAACATACAACCAAGCGCAACAATAAGTATGTTCATTGTAGAACTATCAATATTTGTTTCTTCTTCATTAGAAATAATTTGTGGAAAACCATATAGATACATCAATTTTTGTGCTGCTCTTAAGGTATAACCATAGTATTGAGTTATATCAGCAGGAATAGTAGCCACCATTGCAGCTCCACCTGGAGTTCCTAATGCAGCGGAAATGCCTGATACGCAATACCTTTCTTGTTGAATTACGTCATCAGCTATTTTATCTATATCTTCTGTTGGAATACCCGCATTCAACGGAGTAGTTTTAATTGCTTCATCAATAACGGATGAATCATAATGTCCTTTAAATTCGCTCCTCAAGAATGCTTCTCTATCGATTCTTATACCTGGCATTTTTAGTGCCAAAATAATGATGTCATTAACATCAAAAGATCCATCACCATTCACATCTAATTGTTTCATTACAGCTTCTTTTGCCTGATTAGCACTATTCATTACTGCCGTGCCACCAGATTTAGCTAATTCACCTGCTTTTTTAGCTGTCTCACTAGCTCCATTAACCGCTTTAGGAACGATATCTTTTTGCACTTTTTCAGCACCGGCTTTAGCCATATTCATCCCTTTGTTTAATAAATCTTTTGCATTTAATTTGGCCATCTTTTATCCCCCTTTAACCATAAGCTTTTTATTTGTCTTCAATTAATACAAGTTATAGCAATCCTCAAGAACTATTGTTTTGTTTGAGAAGTGAATTTCGAAAATCAATAGAAAAATGAAGAAATAGTTATGAAGCCTTGTTTTAGTACTAGCAAAGATTACATAGCTCTCAAACCTTCTATATCACGAGCAGCAAGACAATTAGGCTTTAGTACTAGCAAAGATTACATAGCTCTCAAACCAAGGCCAGTTACAAGGTTGGGGATATGCAGCTTTAGTACTAGCAAAGATTACATAGCTCTCAAACCAGCATCATATAAATAAGTAAGAGAATTACGCTTTAGTACTAGCAAAGATTACATAGCTCTCAAACTCATATAGCCTTCATTGTACTTTCCTAAATGCTTTAGTACTAGCAAAGATTACATAGCTCTCAAACAGACCACTTTATGCGATTTGATACTTTAAGGCTTTAGTACTAGCAAAGATTACATAGCTCTCAAACAATTAGAGGGTATTTTATCAGTGAACTGTTGCTTTAGTACTAGCAAAGATTACATAGCTCTCAAACTGCCATAAGCCTTGCCATAAACCATAATTGGCTTTAGTACTAGCAAAGATTACATAGCTCTCAAACGATGTTCTATTTCGTGGCATTCATTACACAGCTTTAGTACTAGCAAAGATTACATAGCTCTCAAACTAATGACATACCATCTAGCTTTAGAGTTGTGCTTTAGTACTAGCAAAGATTACATAGCTCTCAAACTTTTTTCTTTTTCTTAATTGCCATGCTTCAGCTTTAGTACTAGCAAAGATTACATAGCTCTCAAACTTATCATTTTGTTTTTTAACTATCATAAATGCTTTAGTACTAGCAAAGATTACATAGCTCTCAAACCTAGCATTAATTTTTCTTTCACGGTAAGTGGCTTTAGTACTAGCAAAGATTACATAGCTCTCAAACAAGAGTCAATGCTGGATATACACAAGAACAGCTTTAGTACTAGCAAAGATTACATAGCTCTCAAACGAATCGCCTTCAAATTTGACACTTAATTTCGCTTTAGTACTAGCAAAGATTACATAGCTCTCAAACAGCAATATGTGTAAATTGAATCTAAACTATGCTTTAGTACTAGCAAAGATTACATAGCTCTCAAACAATAACTTTGCACAATCCAATTGTGTATAAGCTTTAGTACTAGCAAAGATTACATAGCTCTCAAACGCATGAGTTATAGTCAGTAACACAAGACATGCTTTAGTACTAGCAAAGATTACATAGCTCTCAAACTATGAGCGAAGTAAGTGTAAGCAATGGTTGGCTTTAGTACTAGCAAAGATTACATAGCTCTCAAACGTGCTTGAGAGCATTGATATGTTACTTGAAGCTTTAGTACTAGCAAAGATTACATAGCTCTCAAACTTAGAAGAGTGCTATTTGTACACTATCCGTGCTTTAGTACTAGCAAAGATTACATAGCTCTCAAACAACAAGATAGATATATGAGCGAAAGAAGGAGCTTTAGTACTAGCAAAGATTACATAGCTCTCAAACATTGTGCAGTTTAAGCATAGTAAATTCTATGCTTTAGTACTAGCAAAGATTACATAGCTCTCAAACATATTAATGAAGTTACTACTGGTAAGCCTAGCTTTAGTACTAGCAAAGATTACATAGCTCTCAAACTGGTGTGTACGGTCCTATCAGTTGTGAGCTGCTTTAGTACTAGCAAAGATTACATAGCTCTCAAACATGTAGATTTTATCGAAACAAAAGAAATAAGCTTTAGTACTAGCAAAGATTACATAGCTCTCAAACCGTGGTTGCGGACTCAGGAACTCCTTTTTGGCTTTAGTACTAGCAAAGATTACATAGCTCTCAAACGCATTACGTATTTATTAGGGTATTTTGTATGCTTTAGTACTAGCAAAGATTACATAGCTCTCAAACCTCAAATTCTAAGCTAAGCCGTCGTCACGGATCTTTCTAGTACTAAAGAAATTATATCATACACAAATCTTTATCAATTATCACCATATCTTCTTCGGCATCTAATTCATAATTACTATGACGTTCAATCATTAAAACCGGTATATTTCTATTTATTAAATCATTTTTAAGCACGATATACTCTTCTCTTGAAACATATTCTTTTAAATTAGCAATTATCAAAAGTTTGTACCTGAGTATTTCAAAACAAATTTTTATATACTCGATGAATTTTTCTAAGAAATCTAAATCAGCAAAATCGATTGTAAAATCCATCATTTTTACAACATCTTGAAATGTTAAATTTTCTTTAAACTTTACTGGATACATATAATTATTAATTATTTTTATACCTATATCATTAATTTGCGTGACCAGCTCGATTACTTCTTCTTTGTTTTGAAATTCGTTTCCTATTAAATTATTTAGTTTTGTCTTAATTTGTTTTTCTAATGATACATAATTAAAAACATCTGTAATGATTAAACAGTTTTTACTTAAATCTAGTATTTTGTCTTTATCATCTGATAATATAAAGCCACCAATATTTAATTCGCTTTGATTGATTAATTCGCTTATAACTTTTCTGTAATATATCGGATCTTCAATGATTAATGTTTTAGGATTACTAGATGTAATTTCAATTGGTTTAAAGTATTGAAAACTTGTGATTTTCATAGTATTAGCATTCTTTCTGTTGTGTTAACAATGTCTGATTGTTTGTCTCCAACAATCATCTGAATATTTGAGTATTGTTTCTCTGTAATAATTAGAACCTGAACAAGGCCTTCGCTAGGTTTGCCGTTTTTTAAATGATCAACTATAGCATTGGCAGCATTTTGGTTTGCCGCAAGTTTGCAGTATACCGATTCCTGCATCATCATAAAACCATCTTTTATTAAGAACTTTCTAAATTTGTTGTATACGTTTCTTTCTGCAGCATTTACCATTGGCAAGTCAAAAAATACAATAACTCTCATAAAACGATTAATCATAATACTCCGGAAATTTAATCATTGCTGGATTTGCGTTATCAATAGCATTTAAAATTGATTTAACATATATCGTAAAAGCATTTGATAAAAATTGCTCTCTGCCTTCGATTTTTATTTTCATATTTAAAATATCAATTACTTTCATTTTTTCTTCGTGCTCAAACTTTTTAGGTCTTAATGTTAAAACTTTTTTATCAACAAACGGCCTAAATGGTTCCATCAAATCACAAGCTAAGTTTAATTCATTGAATATGTTGTTGTGAAAGATTCCTATTTGTGTTAAATAACCATTTGACACAATTTCCCTAGATATTGATGAAAGCAAAATCGCATATCCATAATTTAAAGCTGCATTAATAGGGGATTCATCATCATCTCTAGAAAAATTAACACCAAATAACGCATTAAAGTATACTTTAGCAGCATGCCCTTCTCTATTTGTGTTATCTCCAAATTCAATTTGGGGTATGTAAGATAGAAGTTTTTCATAAGCTTCTATCTTACCTTCACTTTTTAAAACAAAACTTTGCCCAAGTATTTTCCTTTCGATTATAGACTTCCAAATCATTTGTTTTTGAGCATCAATCCAAGCTATTTGTTTCCTTATACTTTTGCTTGTGTCATGTGAACCATACAACGAAGTGTACACTCCGTTAGGAATGCCTCTTTTATCACAAAATATAATGTTTACTTTATTATTTGCTAATTCAACAAGAAGATATGCTGTTAAAGCTATAGATATGTTCTCGATAACTAAAGTGGAGATTTCTTCAATGTATATTCTTTTTATATCTTCTTTTGAGCGAATACATAAATACCCCATTTCGTAGTCTAATTTTACCGTATTAGATACAACAATAATTCGCCAGCCCATAATTCACTCCTTAAGTAAATCAACTTTAACTTCATATAGGCCAGTAACCGATTGATTTATCATGAATGCGGTAGAATACTTTGAAATAATTATTGATTTAATTATTGATCCAAACTTATCTTTGTTAGTTAGTTCTTTAATATCAACCGATTCATTTTTGCAGCTAAACATTTTTAATAAATTTAAAAGCACTTTTGTTTGTTCGAATAAAGATAAATTTGCAAATTTTTGATATGATTCAAAAAGAATCTCTTTTTCTTTATCGTAAACTTTTGAATATATTGAGTTATTCAATTTATTTAAATAGAATTTGTATAGATCAATATTTCTTTCGTTCGTTATTAAATTGTTATCAATAAGGATTTTATTCTTGATATCCGAAGCCTCATATATTTTTTGCAATTGTTTCAAATATTGAGCCCTATTATCATCAATTATAAATTGATATGAATTCGCAAAGTAAATGTTACCTTTATCCTTTTTGCTTGATAAAATATATCGTACATTATTAAACTCAAAAATCATGTTCCTATATACTTTGTAAACGATGATTTCAGGATTTTCTAGTTTCAATACTCTTTCACAATATTTTAGAGGGTCTTTTTTATAAAGACTCTCATCTATTAAGTCAACGGAACGTATAGCAACTTGCTTTTTTGTTTTTCCATACTTCACAACTATGAAGTAAGCACCTTTTGGTTCAACAAAACCGCCGTATTTATCTGTGCTTAAATGATTCTTTGTAGGGATAGTTCCTTTTCCTTTTTCTTGGATGGTTAATTTAAATAATAGTCCTTTATCATCACCATTTGCAGCATAGCTAATAATTGGAGTATTTTTGAACACACATTTATAAACCACCTCAAAAGAACCACTTAGCCAATGGATATCAGCATCTTTATTCTTTTTGTGTTCTCTAAATTTTTTAGACTCATCTATGGTTGGTGCATTCCACGCATTTTTAACATCGTAATCAAATACTCTTTTTATATTGTATTTTTCATATCTTATGTTTGTTAGAAAATTAGTAGTGAATTTACTATCATAAACATTTCCAACAACAATATTTAAATACGCATCTTTTGCGTGGTGATAATCATTTATGTTTCTAAATTTAGGTATTAAGAAATCTTGTCTAAAATCAGACACATTCCCTGCTTTTGAGTAAACAATTTTGGTATTTGGATAGATTTTCTTTAATATTGACGCTATAGCTTTTGTGCTTTGTCTTGTTGCAACCAGTTGTTTTGCGGCGAACGATCTAAGCTCTTCATCAGTTAATTCGGTACAGCGAACTAAACGCTCATACTTCTTTTTTGATATTAATTTCTTATCTCTTAACATTTTCCAAAAAGGATTCATATTACTTCTTATAGAATCATCAATAGGGTATGTATCTGTCTTGTCTCTGTTAAGTTTGGTTTTTACCAGCACTCTATTATCCAAACTATCATCATCAACCTTTGACTGTGGATAAATATGATCTATATCATAGGTTTCATTGTTTGCTAAACATTTTTCTAAATCTATTTTTTCTCCCGAATACATACATCTTCCAAATTGTGTGTAATAAAAATATAATTTATCTCTTCTTAAAGAATTCTCTGGTTCTTGTTTTAATTTCTCATAAAGATTTTTAAACTCATTATTATCTTCGTATTGAAATTTATCCAATTCTTTTAATTGATCTTTGCAAGATTCATATAGTTCCACAAGAGATTCTTTTCTTGTTTTTGTTCTTTTCTTTTCATTTTTGCCATCTACATCTCTTGCCATTTCAACAAATATTTTAGTTGGTGCACCTTTTTTGATATCAACAATTTCATCTACCAATTTAAGCGTTTGTCTTATACTTCTTTTTGCTGAAGGAGAAATATAAAAGTCATCCAACATAGTATTAACACTATCATTGTTTGTGTAATATTTTGCTTCTTTGTATTCTTGGGCTTTTTCCGCATATTTATACTTGCTAGATAGAAGCATCATCAAATTTACAGATTTTTTTTCAAGTTGTTCCATAATACTATATTGAAGATGCGATTCTGGATCTTCGCACTTTATTGCGGTTAAAAAATATTTTGACAATCTGCCCCAATCTTTGTATTTTAGCCTACATATTTTCGTTACTTCATCATCTTGTAAATCGTATTTTTTTAGCCATTCTTTTAAAGTTTTTTTATCATCTCCAAAAACAACTACATGTTCTATAATATCTTCCACCATATTATAGTCATGCGTTCTACTTAGAATGTTTTTAAAATCATGATATGACTTTAAATTTGCTTTAATCTTATCATCTGTTCCATAAACTTCATCGTCTTCTTTGATAAAACAATTCGCCAGTAAACATTTATGTATCTCTTTTAAAGTTACACTTTTTAATGAATCCTCAAATAATTTTTTAATAATCAGAGCCTTTGCATCAAGTGTAATTGGATTACCGTTGACTTTTAGATTATTTAATTCATTCAACAACATATATCTGCTATATATCAATGAATCCTTTGGTAAAACCAGATCTCCCGTATAAGTGCAGCGTCCAATTAAACTTTTCATAAATTTTTCTGAACACTTTTTCTTATCAACCACCTTATCAAAATTCCAAGGAAGTATTCTTTCATCACTAGTTTTCACAAGCGAGCTATTTTTTGCATCTTTACCTAATGGTCCAACATAATACGGGATTTTAAATGTAAATAGTGATTTTATTTTTTCATAATTGGTTACACCATCATCAACCTTATTTAAAAACGGAAGATAATTAGAAGCATTATCTAAAATTTTATTAAGTTCTTTTAGGTGCACTTGATAAGGAATAAGTCCATTATCCGTACTTTTTAATTTAGTTAAAAATTCACCACTATCTATTTCTAAATAAATTCTTTTTAGCTCATCATCTTTTTCTTCATTTAATAAAGGCAATTTTTTCTTTAAAAGTCCGCAAAAATCTTTTTGTTTCTTAACCAATCCTTTTTTGTTTTTGTTTGTAATGCTTGGCGCTAGGTATATATCGTATTTAATGTTGCTATTCCAATTTTCTACCATACCTTTCTTTAAAAAGATGTAATCATAATCTTCTTTAGTACAATGCTTTTTTGCATATTTTTTTAATATTTCTAAATCCTTCTTATTTTTTTCGTAAAGTTTCTTTTTTGCATCGCTGATATACTTCTCTTCATTAAGCATTTGGCTTAATCTAGCAACATCATAAACCTCTTTTAAAGAAACTATAGCTTCTAATTGTTCATCATCCAAATCATTACTTAAAATGTCGTATTTTTCCTCTAAATCATCTTTTAATGAAATTGATTTTATATCTATGTCTTTATAGTTTTCATCATTAAAAAGCTTTTCAAAAGATACCGTGCCACCAGCTAATAAATCTAGTATTGCTGTAAGTTGTTTTTTATCTTTATCATATTCACCATATGCTTTTTTTAATTCCTCTTTTTTTACAGTTACTCCGTCTCGTTTTAGTAAAGATTTTTTAAATTCATCTTTATTAAGCGGATCAAACTCTATTTCAAGTAATTCATTTAGCACGTTTTTAAGTTCTTCTAACGCTTCATCAATTGTTTTTTGATGCTCGTCACCACTACTCATATAAAGGAAGTGACCTCTACTTTTTAAAATATGATGAATCGCTAAATACACCAATCTTATATCATGTGGTTCTTTAGAATTAACTAATTCACTTCTTAAATGATAAATTGTCTCGTAATCCCGCAAGTAATCCTTGTCGGTGTAATTTGAATCATAAAAAAGAGAATACTTACATGTATTATCATTTTTGTCTTCTTGCCAAAGATTTGAATCATGCAATCTTCTAAAGAAGTTAGGATCTATTTTAGAAATTTCATTATTAAAAATTAACTCTAATTGATTCAATCTTATTTTTCTTCGATTTAATCTTCTTCTTTGGCCACGAGCAATTCTTCTTGATTCTGCTGTTTCCGCTTCATTAAACAAGCGAACACCCCACATATCTTTTCCTTTAAACTTAAGCAGATTGTAATTGAAGTCAGTGACTGCCCAACCACTACTGGCACTACCAGGATCTAGACCAATGTAATAGTCTTTTACTTTTTCGTTGTTCTTATTTTGTTTCATGTTATCTCCCTTATTATTAACATTTATATACGCTTATTTGGAATTATTGTTTATTGACATTCTTTCTAACTTATTATATAAATTAATTGCTTAGTATTAGCAAAGATTACATAGCAAGTTCAAATAAGGCTGTTATAAATTAACAGATCCGAAATTATCGGCCTAGCCGAATTCACAATGTGTGAAACTTAACTCTCGACGGAGAGTTTTTTTATATCTTCTTCTTTATTATGACATATTGCTAGTACATAATTTTTCCACTACTATGTTTTATAATTAATTTTTATATAACCTGTCTTTAGACTTTTACCTTAAAATATGGTGAGAATATGATAATGAGCTACA
>CAVKAO010000043.1:0-12377 GCA_963654705.1 Oscillospiraceae bacterium | reverse complement strand
CAAAAACTTGTGGTAAAAGCTGAATTAATATCACTGTTAACTTAATGACATTAGATGTGATATCCCTTTTAATACTTTATTTCTAGGCCAACTTTCTTTTTGACATCTTCAAGCGTTTGATAGGCTATCTTGTTTGCTTTATTAGCGCCATCAACCAAAATCTTTTCAAGTGTATGACTTTCAAGGATGGCCTTATATTTGCTTTGAATATCTTCAAGAGTATTGCATACAACATCAGCTACATAACCCTTAAGTTTGCCATATCCTTGATCCTTAAATTCATTGGCGATATCTTCCATACTTCTATCAGTTAAAGAAGAAGCTATTTCAATTAGATTATATAAACCAGGTTGGTTTTCCTTATCCAACTGAATTACGCCAACAGAATCAGTTACAGCTGACATAATCTTTTTTCTAGCTACTTTTAAATCATCTAGAAGATAGATACAGCCCTTATTTGTTTCATCAGACTTTGACATTTTCTTACTTGGATCTTGTAAAGACATGATACGAGCACCAACTTTAGCTACAACAGGCTCTGGCACAGTGAAGGTTTGACCATACTTATTATTAAAACGGATTGCCAAGTCTCTTGTTAGTTCAACATGTTGTTTTTGGTCTTCACCAACTGGGACATAATCGGCATTATATAAAAGAATATCAGCTGCCATAAGACATGGATAAGTATATAAACCAGCAGTTAAATTCTTTTCACCCTTAGCTGTTTTATCCTTAAATTGAGTCATTCTATTAAGCTCACCCAAATAAGTGTTACATGCCATAATATAGCCAAGTTCAGCATGTTCATGGACATCTGTTTGTAAAAAGATAGTTGACTTACTTGGATCTAGTCCACATGCTAAGTAAAGTGCAACACAATCAGTAAGATTCTTTCTTAAAGTTGCTGGATCTTGGTATTCGGTGATGCAATGAAGGTTAGCGATAAAAACAACCATTTCATATTCATCTTGATATTTCACAAAGTTTCTTAATGCGCCAATATAGTTTCCTAGGGTAAGTTGGCCAGTTGGCTTAATGCCAGATAACATTCTTTTCATATATCTCTCCTGAAAATAAAAAAACACCATTATGGGACGAATTAATCGTGGTGCCACCCAATTTACTTCTTAAGTACGTTAACGCCGTAATACGATATCCAATTCATTAATAAGGCTATAATCATTTTCACCATCCATGATTTCTCTATAATAGTTTCTTATCAACTACTACTTCTAATATAGCATTTAATTAATAAAAATGATTATTTTTTATTATAATAATTACGTATGATTGTTATATATACTTCACATGGTTGCGCTAGTTGTCGCAAAGTAAAAAAATGGTTAAAAGAAAGAAATATCGAATATATTGAAAAGAATATTTTTAATACTTTATTAGATGATAAAGAAATAAAGTATTTACTAAGTAGAAGTGAAAATGGAACGGATGATATTATCTCTAAAAGAAGTAAGATTATTAGAGAAAATAATATCGATATTGATTCTTTTTCGACTGATGAATTATGCAAATTTATTTGTGAAAATCCTTCTATTTTAAGAAGACCAATTATTATTTCAGATAAGAATATGCAAGTTGGCTATGATGAAGAGGAGATTGATGCCTTTGTGCCAGCCCAACTTAGAAAAATTGGTACATGTGAATGTGGTTGTCCACACTTTGAAAATTGTGGTTGTTTAAGAGAGGAAAAATAGTGAAAGTATTAGTTGGCTTATCAGGTGGCGTAGATAGTGCAGTTGCTGCCTACATATTAAAAAAACAAGGATATGATGTGACTTGTTGTTTTATGCGTAATTGGGATTCAGCATTAAACAATGATACTTTAGGTAATAATACTTTAAACAATGATATTTGCCCTCAAGAAGAAGACTATAATGATGCCAAAGCAGTAGCTGATAGTTTAGGCCTTACACTTTTAAGAAAAGACTATATCAGCGAATATTGGGATGATGTATTTAAAACTTTTATTGAAGAATATAAAAAGGGCAGAACCCCTAATCCCGATATTCTTTGTAATAAATATATAAAGTTTGATTGTTTTTTAAAGTATGCTTTAGAAAATGGTTTTGATATGATTGCAACAGGACATTATATTAAAGCGCTTGATGGCGATATTAGAACATATCATAAGGCCTTTGATTTAAATAAAGATCAATCATATTTTTTAGCCCAAGTAAAAAAAGAAGCTTTGGATAAATGCCTATTCCCACTTGGTGATATTGATAAAGGGGAAGTAAGAAAAATTGCTGAAGAACTTAATTTGAATGTTGCTCATAAAAAGGATTCTACTGGCATTTGTTTTATTGGTGAAAGAGACTTCAGAAAATTTTTAAGTAATTATATTCCTATGAAACAGGGCAAGATTATTGATATCGATACTCTTGAAGTTATTGGTAACCATAATGGTGTTTATTATTACACTACAGGTCAAAGAAAAGGCTTTGGTGTAGGTGGCAATCGTGGCCCATACTTTTGTTGTGGCAAAAATGTTGAACATAATTACTTGTATTTAATAAGCGTTGAAAATGAAGAATATCTATATTCAGATAGTGCTTATATTAGTGGTATCAATTGGATTAGTGAATTAAAAGATGATGAGATGGACATTGAATGTAAGTTTAGATATCGCCAAAACGATAATAAAGTGCATATTAAAAAAATAGGTGATAACGAAGCGTTATTAACTTATCCACAAAAGATTAAGGCGGTAACAATTGGCCAAGAAGCAGTCTTTTATTTAAATGGAGAAATGCTTGGTGGTGGTGTTATTGATGCCACATATATAAATGGCGTTGATACTAATAAATATCTAGATGATATTGTCTTAAGTAAATTCCATGAGTGAAGTTATAAAACTTGATGGCATCTTTGTTTATACCTTATATAATTCCAATAACTATATGGTCTCTAAATTTGAGACAAGTGAAGGAGATGTTATAACTGTAACTGGGCCAAGTGTTGATTATGAACTATATAGTAAATACTCAATAAGTGGTGAATATGTTACTCATCCAAAGTATGGTTATCAATTTAAGATGCTTACAATCCAAAAATATATTCCTACCAAAAAAGAAGATATTATTCGCTTTTTAAGTGGGCCCGCTTTTAAGGGCGTAGGTAAAAAAGCGGCTTTAAAAGTTTATGAAGCTTTGGGCGATGATGCCTTAAATATTTTAAAAAGTAATCGTAGTGTTTTAGAAAATATCGATTTAACTAATAAACAATTAAAAGCTTTAAGTAATGGCTTAGATAGTTTTGGTGATGAAGTAAATGATATTTTATATACGCTAATTTCAGCTGGTTTTACAAGTAGTGAAGCTAAAAAGATTTTCAATCATTTTAAAGAAAATACAGCTGTTATTTTTAAAGAAAATCCCTATTTATTTTATTTAGATGTTTATGGAATCTCTTTTATTAGATTAAACAATATTGTAAAAGATTTAGATATTGAAGATAAAGAAAGAAAATTTAAAGAAGCTTATTTAGTTTATATTTTTAAAGAACTTAGTTTTAAAAATGGTGATACATATTTGTATCTTGATGAATTTAAACAATATTACTTGAAAAAATATAATGATTTTGATGAGATTTTAGATGTTTGCTTAAACGATAAATATTTAAGCATAGTAGATGATCGCTATTATTTAAGTTATGATTTAAATAATGAAAAATATATTGCCAAAGCTTTATTAATGGATAGGGAAGAACTTGAAACAGATAAACTTAATTTAGATATGGCTATAAAGGATTTAGAGTCTTATTTAAATATTGAATATGACATCAAACAAAAAGAGGCGATTAAAACTTTCTTTGATGAAAAAATATCTTTAATAATTGGTGGCCCTGGTACTGGTAAAACCACTCTAATTACTAGTCTTGTAAGTATTTTTAAGGACTTCTTTCCCTATAACAATATTATCGTTGTCGCACCAACTGGTAGGGCAGCAAAAAGAATTAATGAACTTACTAAAGTAGAATCTAAGACTATTCATTCATTATTAAGATGGAATAAGGATGATGATTCCTTTATTCAAGATGAAGATAATCCAATTCTATATGATTGTTTAATTATTGATGAGTTTTCGATGGTTGACTCTAATTTATTCGCATCTTTATTAAAGGCCTCAAGTTATGTTAAAAAGATATGCATTATTGGAGATGATAAACAACTTCCACCAATAAGACAAGGTGATGTTTTAAGAGATTTGATAGAATCTAATTTATTTAAGGTTACTTATTTAGATACTAATCATCGTCAAAAAGAGGGCAATGATATCATTGAATTATCTAATGATATAAATGAAAATAAGGTAAATTTTAATAAGTACCAAAACGATGTTACTTTTATTGATATAAATAATTTAAATGCTGAAGATATAGTACATATTATTGATGAAGATATAAAACGTGATGATGATGGTATCAATATGCAAGTTTTATCACCAATGTATAAAAATGAGTTTGGTATTGATAACTTAAACAACCTCTTACAAAGCTACTTTAATCCAGCAGATAAAAAGAAAAAAGAAAAGGCTTTTGGTAAGTATACCTTTAGAGAAAATGATAAGATACTGGAACTTAAAAATAGGCCTAGTGATGATGTTTATAATGGGGATATTGGAACACTTATAGAAATTGATGAAAAAGCTAAGTCTTTTTTAGTTAATTATCAAAGCGTGGATGTCTTCTATAACTTTGAAGAATTAGCTGATATATCACTGGCTTATGCTTTATCTGTGCATAAGGCTCAAGGTAGTGAATATCAAAATGTCTATTTTATCTTTGATAGAAGTCAAAGACATATGCTTTATAAAAAACTTATTTATACAGCTGTTTCAAGAACTAAAAAGAAGCTTGTTTTAATTGGCGATATGGCTGTATTTTATGAGGCGTTAAATAAAGAAATCAAAGAAAGAAAAACTTCTTTGCTTAATTGGTTAAATAATTAATTGACTTGTATGAAATGGTTTTTGTGCTATTATATTTAAGGAAGATAAGTAGTTTAACAAATTTAGAGAATAAACATCTGGTGAAAGTTTATAAGTTAAATGAAGCTACTTCTAATTTCTGATTAATACTCAGCGGGGCATCGCCGTTATCGATTTAAGTGCTTGTTTATCAAGAACTAAGGTGGTACCACGTATTTGCGTCCTTAGAGACGCTTTTTTTTATTTCTAGGAGGAAGAATATGAAAAACTTAACAGGTAATGAAGTTAGACAAATGTTTCTAGATTTCTTCAAATCTAAGGGACATATGGTAGAACCTGGCGCTTCTTTAGTGCCGGTAAATGATCCAACCCTTTTATGGATTAATGCAGGCGTTGCAGCATTAAAAAAGTATTTTGATGGTAGAGAAAAGCCAGCTTGTAACCGTATTACTAATGCCCAAAAATGTATTCGTACAAACGATATTGAAAATGTAGGTAGAACAGCTCGTCACCATACTTTCTTTGAAATGCTAGGTAACTTCTCTATCGGCGATTACTTTAGAGAAGATGCCCTAAAGTATGCTTGGGAATTTTTAACAAGTCCTGAATGGATAGGTTTTGATCCAGATAGATTATATGTAACTATTTATCCAGATGATGAAGCTTCATATAACGTTTGGACAAAAGAGATTGGTATCAATCCTAATCATATCTTAAAATCATACGATAACTTCTGGGAAATTGGTGAAGGACCATGTGGACCAGATAGTGAAATCTATTATGATAGAGGTCCTAAGTATGATCCAGAAGGTATTGGTGAAAAGTTGTTCTTTGAAGAGATAGAAAATGATAGATATATCGAAGTTTGGAACAATGTTTTCTCTCAATTTGATGCCAAAGAGGGCGTAGATAGAAAAGACTATAAGGAATTACCACAAAAAAACATTGATACAGGTATGGGTCTAGAAAGACTTGTTGCCCTAATTCAAGATGGGGAAACAAATTTTGATACCGATTTATTCTTACCAATTATTCATAAAACAGAAGAATATACCAATATTAAATACGCTGATAATAAGATGGCTTATAGAGTTATTGCCGACCACATTAGAACTTGTGTATTTGCTTTAGCTGATGGTGCAACTTTTTCAAATGAAGGAAGAGGCTATGTCTTAAGAAGAGTACTTAGACGTGCTATGCGTTATGCAAGAAACTTAGGCATTAACAAGCCTTTCTTATATGAACTTGTTGATACCGTATGTGATATGATGTCTGGTTTCTATCCTTACTTACTTGAAAAGAAGGATTTTGTTAAGAAGCTAATTAAAAGAGAAGAAGAATCTTTTATTGTTACACTTGCCAATGGCGAAAAGTTGTTAAACCAAGAGCTTGATAATGTAAAAGATGGTACTTTATCTGGCGAAGTTATCTTTAAACTTTATGATACATATGGTTTCCCTAAGGAAATGACTGTTGAATCAGCAAGTGATAGAGGTATTAAGTGTGATTTAGAGGCTTTTGAAAAATGCATGGCTAGACAAAAAGAAATGGCTAGAAATGCTAGAGATGTAAGCGAATCTATGCACAATCAAAGCGAAGACTTATTAAATTTCAAGGCTGATTTTACTTTTACCGGTTATGAAAAAGATGAAGATGAATCTAAGGTTATTGCTTTATTTAAAGATGGCAAAAAAGTTGATTCTTTAACTGATTCAGGTGAAGTAGTGTTCGCTAATTCTTGTTTCTATGCTGAAAGTGGTGGTCAATGTGCTGATACTGGCTATATTAATAACGATACATGTAAAGCCCAAGTTAAAGATGTCCAAAAGGCACCAAATGGTGAATTCCTTCATTCAGTAGTAATTGAAAATGGAACAATAAATGTCGGTGATACATTCAAGTTATCTATTAATTCAAGTGATAGAGTAAAGATTCGTGCTAACCACTCTTGTTTGCATTTACTTGATGAAGCTTTAAGAGAAGTACTTGGAAGTCATATCCAACAAGCTGGCTCTTATGTTTGTGCTGATTATGCTCGATTTGATTTTACGCACTATGAAAAGATAACAAGTGAATTATTAAATCAAATTGAAGCTAAGGTTAATGAATTTATTAATGCTAGCTATCCGGTTGTTACTGAACTTTTAAGTATTGAAGAAGCTAAAAAGACTGGTGCAATCGCTCTATTTGATGAAAAATATGGCGATAAGGTAAGAGTTGTTACCATGGGTCCTAGTAAGGAATTCTGTGGTGGTACACATGCTTTTAATACAGCTGATTTAGGCTCATTTAAGATTACAAGTGAAGAATCGGTAGGTTCAGGTATTAGAAGAATTGAATGTGTCACTAAGATGAAGGCTTATGAAACATTTAAGGTCAGTGAAGCTAAACTTGATAGTATAAAGGACAGTTTAAAACTTAAGAATGTTGATATGATTTCTGACCGTATTGAGGCTATGAAAGAAAACATCAGTGCTTTAGAAAATGAAAAGAGTCAATTATTAAATAGAGTAATGAATCTTGATGCAGATGTAATTGTTTCTAAGGCTAATGATAATGGTAGATACAAGTATGTTGTATTATCTTATGATGGTCTTTCATATAATGCTAAAAACTTTGCTGATATGATTAAAAACAAACTAAATGGTGGTGCTGTCTTTATTGGTAATAGTAATGGTGAAAAGTATTCATTTGTTTGTGCTTTAGGAAATCTTGCCCTTGAAGATGGCAAAGATGCTGGTAGTATTGTAAGACAAGCTGCTACATTATGTGATGGTAAAGGTGGCGGTAAAAAGGATATGGCTCAATCTGGCGGTAATAATAATGGCCAAATGGAAAATATCTTAAATACGGTTAAAGATTTATTCAAATAATGAAAGCTTTTTTAAAAAAATATATCAATGATGAAATAAAAGTAGAGAAGTCTACTTTTATTTCTATTGTTTGTGGTATGGCGGTTATAGGTGGTGTCTATGGCATGATTTATGAGACACTGTTTTATCTACTTGATAAGGGCGCATTATGTAGAAGAGGATCTTCATTTGGTCCTTGGATTGAGATATATGGTATAGGATCTTTACTTATTTATTTTCTTTGTCGAAAGCTTAAGAAAAAACCACTTTTTGTCTTTTTAACAGCCGGTCTATCTTGTGGTCTTTTAGAATATATTGCTGGCAAGGGAATGTATATCTTATTTGATGGTAGAAGAGGATGGAACTATAATACTGAGATATTGAATTTTGGCAACATTGAAGGTTTTGTTTGCCTTAGAAGTGTACTTGTTTTCGCTTTTTCAGGATTAATGCTAATTTATGTCATCTATCCCTTTTTGATATGGTTATCACAAAAGATAAATAAAAAGACTTTTATGATTATTAATATTACTTTAGCTGCCTTATTTTTAATCGATGTTATTTATAATGATGTGATTGTATCGATATTTCATACTTATGGTTCATTAGATTTTTATTCTAAAATTGATTTCTATAAGTATTATAATGAATCAAAAATTCATTAATGAAGGCCGATAGGCCATCTTTTCTAGTATAATTATTAAGAGGTGTTTATTATGGGCAAAGAAATTTCTAGTACAATGTTATTTAATTCTGATGATTTAAGAAGAGCTAATCTAAAGGAACTTCTTAAAAATGTTTCGGATGCACTTATTGAAAGAGGATACAATCCTGTTAATCAAATTGCTGGTTATTTGATTTCTAATGATCCCGCTTATATTTCTAGCCATAATAATGCTAGAAGGGACATACAACAAGTTGAAAGATATGAACTTATTGAAGAACTTGTTAGATACTATTTGGAGAGTAAATAATTAATGCGCATATTAGGCTTAGATTTAGGTTCTAGAACTCTTGGCATTGCTTTATCGGATTCTAATGAATCTTTGGCATTAGCTAAGGAAACTTTTAGGTTTGCCCAAGATGATTATGATGCGGCAGTTGATAGAACCCTTGAATATATTGATGAATATAAAATTAAAACGATAGTGCTTGGTTTACCAAAGCATATGAATGGTGATATTGGTGAAAGAGCGCAGTTATCAATGGAATTTAAAGAAATCATTGAAGAAGAAAGAGATGTAACTGTTATTTTACAAGATGAAAGGCTTACTACTTCAATGGCTTTAAAGACAAGTGCTTTTTTGGGCAATAGTGCTTCTAAAAGAAAGGCTACCGTTGACCAATTGGCTGCTCAAAATATTTTACAAGATTATTTAGATAGGAAGAAATTAGAAAATGGACAATAGAATTTTTATTACAGATGATAATGGCAATGAAAGAGAAATGAATATTCTCTTTACTTTTGATTTAAATGATGACAATTATGTTGTTGTTTATGAGGGCGATGATGATGAACAACTTTATGCCTTCAAATATGATGAAGACGGCAACCTTTATGTAGTGGAAGATGAGCAAGAATTAGAGGCTGTTCAAGAAGTTATTGACGCCTTTGATGGTATAGAAGATGACCAAGAAGAAGAATAAGAAAAAAAATAAGCTATTGATTGTTGTGATAGCTTTATTTGTAATTGTTTTAATATTAGGCTTTTCTTTATATAAAGTAAGTATGAAGCCTATTACAAATGATTCTCAAACGGTTGAAGTAACCATTAAAGACAATTGGTATGGCAAGGCCGTCTTAAAGTATCTACAAGAAGAAAAGATCATAAGAAATAGTGATATTGCCTATATCTATGCCAAATTAAATAATGTTTCCTTAGATTTTAAAGCTGGCACCTATGATATTGATAAATCTTGGTCTTTTAAAGAATTAGTGGCTTATTTAAGTGATGGCAATAATGCTATTCAAGATACCGTAACAATTAAGTTTATGGAAGGAACTAGAGTTATTGATTTTGCAAGTAATCTAGCAACTAGTACAAATCTTGAATATGATGATATTCTTGCGTATTGGAATAATGAAAGTGAAATTAGAAAATTAATGACTGATTATCCTTTCTTAACTGAGGAAATGTTTAACGAGAATGTTAGATATTATCTAGAAGGCTATTTATTCCCTGATACGTATGAATTTTATAGGGATACAACAGTTGAACAAGCCACTAGAAAGATGCTTGATGAAACCTTAAAACTATATAATGAATACCAAGCTGATTTTAATAGTAGTAAATACAGTATTCATCAAATCTTTACTTTAGCTAGTATTGTTCAAAGAGAATCAGGCAATAGCGAGGATATGGGGAAGGTTGCTAGTGTTTTCTATAATCGTCTTGAGCAAGGCATGCAACTACAATCTTCAGTTACAGTTTGTTATGCCTTAAATATCGGTTTAGGTGAAGATTGGACAAAGTGTGAGATAACTCAAACTGATCAAGACCCATATAATACTTATCAAGTAAGCGGTTTTCCTCCAGGTGCTATTTGTAACTTTGGAAGGGACGCTTTAATTGCTACACTAGAACCTGAGGATACAGATTATTTGTATTTTATAGGTGATGTATGTGGCGATGGTGGCACTATTTTTGCCAAGACTTATGAAGAACAATTAGCTAATCAACAGGAGTATTTAGGATGTTATTGAAAAAACCCGTTTTAATTGGAATTGCTGGTGGTAGCGCTAGTGGTAAAACAACTATTGCCAAGAAATTATTTGAAGCTTTTGATAAAACAAATTCGGTAATTATCATTAAGGAAGATGATTATTACAAGGATCAATCAAATATGTCTTTTGAAGAAAGAACGAAGACTAATTATGATCATCCTTTCGCTTTTGATCATAATCTAATGAAGGAACAGCTTCTTGATTTAATTAAAGGTTATACTATTGAAAAGCCTACTTACGATTATACTGAGCATAATCGTAGTAATGTGGTGGAAGTGATTGAACCAAGAGATGTTATTATTGTTGAAGGACTATTTGTTTTAGAAGAAAAAGATATTAGAGACTTGCTTGATATCAAAGTTTATGTTGATACACCATATGATGTAAGATTTATTAGAAGACTAAAAAGAGATATTGAGGAAAGAGGAAGAGAACTTAACAATATTATTGATCAATGGTTAAATACCGTTAGAATCATGCATGAACAATTTGTTGAGCCTAGTAAAAAGTATGCTGATGTCATTGTTCCAGAAGGTGGTACAAATAACGTAGCAATCGATTTGCTTATCACAAAGATTAATAGTATCTTACCCTAAATTATGCTAATATAGAAAGGCGGAGGTAAATTATGGACGATATTTTTTATGTCACAGAAGAAGGTTTACAAGATTTAAAAACAGAATTAGAAACACTAATTCATGTTACTAGAAATGAAGTTATAGAAGAATTAAAGTCAGCTAGAGCACAAGGTGACTTATCAGAAAATGCTGATTATGATGCAGCAAGAGATAGACAAGCTCAAGTAGAATCACGTATCAAAGAACTAGAACATATGATCAGAAATGCGGAAGTTATTACTGAAAATAAATCTAGTAAGTATGTTCGTTTAGGTAGTACTGTTGAGCTTGAAGAACTTGATACTAAAAATAAATTAACTTTCACAATTGTTGGTAGTGTTGAAGCAGATCCTTTAAATGGTAAGCTTTCAAATGTTACACCACTTGCTGAAGCAATCTTAGATCAAAAGGTTGGTAGTAAGGTTACTGTAAATTCTAAAGTACCTTATGAAGTTAAGATTTTAAAAGTAATGTAATTTTAAAAAAATAAGGAATTTTAATCTTTTTTCTTAATAATGATTTAGATGATTAAGAAATTAAGTATTAAAGTTCTTTTTTTATTGCTTATTCTAATACTTGTCTTACTTATTTTTAGTAAGACTTTTAAGATTGAAGATAATGATAATAAACAAATTGAATTAAATATTAATAAACAAAATATTAAGGTGCCACTTGGCACTAGCTATCAAGACATTAAAGAAAATATTGATGTTGATACCAATGATTTATATAGTGATGATTATACTTTTAAAGATGGGGAAGATATTGAAATAAGTCAAAAAGACACCAGCAAAATTTCTATAAACAATGCTTCTAAAGAAGAGTTAATGAGCTTACCGGGCATTGGTGAAAAAACCGCAATCAAAATCATTGAATATCGGCAAACATCTTCCTTTAAATCAATCGAAGATCTAAAAAAAGTAAAAGGCATAGGCGATAAGAAGTATGAAAAAATTAAAGACCTTATCGTTATTTAAGATAGCTTTTCTTTTGGCTATTAATATCTATTTTCAAAATATCATATTACTGTTAATATCCTTAATATATCTTTTTATAGCTAATATTTATGATGGATTGTCATTGATATTATTTCTATTAATCTTTTATATATGTACTTTAATAAATTTTGACATCTTACCCTTAGGTTATGTAACAAGTGTAAAAAAAGATTATGTCATAGTCGATAAAATAATTTATAAAGTAAAAAGTGAAGGTGACTTAGAAATAGGTGATATTG
>CAVKAO010000042.1:0-12476 GCA_963654705.1 Oscillospiraceae bacterium | reverse complement strand
GACTGATTGTTAATAATAGTATATCATCGGAATACACAAATATCAAGAAAACGCCATGTTTATCGCAATTCATCCCACCGCTTAAAGAAGTGGGGGATTTCTTGCTCACGGCCTGTTAAATCAATTATTCTAGTTGATATTTTATTGGCCAAATTTTTATTATGAGTAACTATTATTAATCCTATATTGTTATTTTTGCTGTAATCTAAAATTAGATTCCAAATTTGAGCTTGGCTAATCACATCAAGCATAGTAGTAATCTCATCACATATTAAATAATCTGGATTTGCCATAAGGGCTCTTGCTAAAGAAAACCTTTGAAGTTCGCCACCCGATAGTTCCCTAGGATAGCGATCTAGCCAAGCTTCTTCAATGCCAAATTTATTTAAATTAGTATGATTATAACTAGATGTTTCCTCAAGAACTTTCTTTAGTTTCCATCTAGGATTAATAGCTTTTTCTGGATGCTGATAGACAAGTTGAACTTTACATACACCTTTATTAGCTAAAGGTTTATCATCTAATAAAACCTCACCTTTATTTGGTTTAAGATAACCAGCTAGTATTAAAGCTAGCGTGCTTTTACCATAGCCACTTGGGGCTAATATAGTAACTATTTCACCCTTTTCAACTTTAATACTTTTATTTTCTAAAACCCAAGGTTTATTCTTGCTATATCTAAAATAAATATTATTAGCTATTAAAGCCATGATAACACCTCACTTCCCCATCTTTTGTTTCGATAATCGGTGGTAAACTTTCAATACATCTTTCATCTTTAAAAGGACATCTAGGCACAAATAAACAGCCTTTAGGTAAATTACCAGCATAGGGTTGAAAACCTTCTATGGGCTTAAAATCATTTTGTGGTAAAGCATGCCATAAAGCTTTTGTGTAAGGATGGATTAAATAGTCTGGTCCTTTTTTAAAATTAGAAGCCAAAGTTGTTTCAACTGTTGTTCCAGCATAAAAAACAGCTATCCTATCAGCAAATTCAATCGCTAAATCAATATCATGCGTTATCAAAATAACAGCCTTACCTTCATTAGCTAATTCTTTAAACATTTTTAAAGCTTTCAAAGCCTGATCAAGGCTCATACCAGGTGTTGGCTCATCAGCGATAATTAATTGCGCATTAGAAAGTAAAGCGGTAGATACAAGAACTCTTCTAGCCATACCCCCAGATAGTTCAAAAGGATATAAATCATTTACTTCTTTTTTTAAGTCTAATCTATTAAAAATATCATTCCTTTTGTTTTCATCACCATTTACCTGTTTTGCCACTTTCATTAAGGGATCTAAATAAGATATTGATTGAGGCACCAAAGCAATTTCTTTTCCCCTTAGCTCTTTTTGTCTTTTTAAAGTGAGTTCTTCGCCTCTATAGTGTAAATGGCCACTAACACTTGCATTATCAGGTAGTATACCCAAAATAGCTGAAGCTAATAAGCTTTTACCAGAACCTGAAGATCCTGCTATAGCCACTATTTCGCCAGGTTTAACACTTAGATGTAAATCCGAAATAACTTTTAATTTCTTTTGACTAAGGCCTTTATCATACATATCAAAAGAAACAGATAAGTTATGTATTTCTAGAAGTGATGTACTTTTTTGTTCCATAAGACTCCTACTTTTGGGCACTATAAGGATCTAAAATCATCCTTAGATAATCGCCAATTTTATCAATTAATAAAACAATGAAAACAAGGGTTAGACCTGGTAATACTGCAGGCCACCACATACCAATAGATAGATAACGCATACTCTCAGATAAGATAATACCAATAGCTGCTTGCTCAGCTGGAAGACCAAATCCTAAAAAAGATATAGACGCCTCATGTAAGATGGCATGAGGAAACATTAAGACTAAACCAACAATAAATTGGGGTAATAAATGAGGCAACATATGATTTTTTAAAATCCAATAATTTGACTTGCCAAGTTTTTTAGATATTAAAACATATTGTTGATTACGAAGTTTTAATACTTCACTTTCAATTAGTCTTGCCAAACTGCACCAATGTGTTAAGGCAATGCCAATAAGTAAACCTTTTACACCTTTACCAAAGGCAAACGAGATTAAAATAATCAAAATAGTATGAGGAACACCCATTACTAAATCAATAAGCCAATTAATAACACTATCTACTTTCTTTGAATTAAGTGTTGTAAGCATGCCGACAATAATCGCAATAAATGCACTAATTATAGAAGCAATAGCACCGATAGTAATACTGGTTGATAAACCTTTTATAGTGCGCAAAAATAAGTCTCTGCCTAAGGCATCAGTTCCAAATAAATGTTTTAGACTAGGCGCTTGTTTCCCATTTAAATAGCCACAGTTAATCATCTCATCGCTTATAAAAATACCTAAAATATAGATAATTATTAGTAACATAAGCATAAGGGAAACACTAATCACAAGTTTTGTGCGTTGGTTTAATTTACTCATGACTCCCCCTTTTAATTGAAGGATCAATTATTCCATACAATAGATTAGCAATCATATTACCAACGCATACAAATAAAGCTGAAAATAAAGTTATACCAAGAAGTAGGGATAAATCACCTTGTAAACCGGCACTAGATAAAGCACTACCAAGGCCTGGATAACTAAAGACATTTTCAGCCATAACGGAACCCCCAAATAGTTCTGCAAAAGAGGCAAATTGTAAACTTAAAGCTGGAATAATAATGTTTCTTATACCATGTTTAAATAAGATAGTATATTCACTTTCCCCTTTTGCCCTAGCAAACAAAACATATTCGCTATTTAAAACATCAATTAGCTTTTCTCTTGTATGTAAAGCAACACTAGCAAACGATGTAAGACTTAAAGTTAAAACAGGTAAAATTAGATGATATATTCTTTGACTTAAAGATACATCTTTGCTTAATACCCCAATCGGTGAAGAAAAACCAATTGGGAACCATTTAAGCCATACACCAAATAACAAAAGAAATAAAAGGCCAATCCAGAAAGTTGGAATAGAACTTAATATATAACAAATCTTTTTAATTATTCTATCTTGCCACCTATCTCTTTTCATGCCCATAAGACAACCCAAAATAAAACCAATAAGCCCTGCAAGAAGCCAAGCACATAACATGAGGGCAAATGAATTTATAAAACGTTCTTTAATTACATCAATAACTGGTCTTCTATATATTGTTGAAATACCGAAATTACCATGTAATAATTCATTTAGCCAAGATAAGTATCTTTCAAGCGGTGCCTTATTAATCTCCCAATAGTTTTCAATTTCAATTCTTTGAGCAGGCGAAATAGTTGTGCCTAAATTCAAAATATATTGATTAACCGGATCTATTGGCGAAGCATTTAATAGTAAAAAAGAAATACCACTTACCGCAAAAAGTAAAGTGATAATCTTGATACTATTTTTTATAAAGATGTTCAATAATCTTTTAATCATCTAGATTCCATACCCATTCATTTAAATTTTGAATCAATGGCAAGCCATGGCCATGGCCATGTATTGGCTGATTACCAATTGATAGACCATCCCTAACATAGGTTACATGATCTAAGTTAACAATCCAAACCCAAGGACATTCACCTTTCATAGAAGTACCAGTAGTACCATCCCATTGTACTTTTTGCCAATAAGAATTTGCTTCCTTTGGTGTAAGTGCTTGCATTGCCTTATTTAAGTATTCATCAGTAATTAGAGACATATAGCCTTCTGGGTTATAAAAATCATCTAATAAAGCACCATCAGATCGATATAAATAATAGGTTTCATTTGGATTAGCACTGCCCCAGCCCATTACTACAGCTTCCGAGAACATTACCTGCATAATTTCATCCCAAGACATACTTTCGACATTTACTTTAATACCAATGTTTAAAAGTTGCTCACTAGTTGCTAGGGCGATGGCTTGACGAACAAAGTCGCCACTTGGATAAACACATCTAAATTCAGCCTTTAATCCATCTTTTTCAACAATGCCATCATTATCACTATCAATCCAACCATTATCTGCTAATAGCTTTTTAGCATAATTAACATCTGTTTCAATAGCTACTTCAGGATTATTCCAAGGTGCCCCATCATTTTCTGAATATGCTGGCCTACCATAGCCATTTAAAACTACATCAGCGATTTCTTCCCTATCAATTGTATAGGCTATAGCTTGTCTAATTTCCTTGTTACAAGTTACATTATTGCCAATTGGTGCTCCAGCATCACTTACCAAACCAGTATCAGGTAAAACAGGTAAAGTAAGGCCTCTATTATCGCATGCCTTAATTGATTCAATATGGTATCCTGGTACAACTGTAGAAGCTAAAGTTGCACTTGAATAAGCTACATCAACTTGACCAGCCTGTACCCCAGCTAAAGCGGCATCCTCAGACATAAAGACTACTGTTACATTTTTAATACTTGGAGTTTCACCATAATAATATTCATTAACTTCAAATATCATTTGTTCTTGCGGGATCCATTCAACAAGTTTATAAGGACCTGACCCTATTGGATTTCTGCCATAATCTTCACTATATGCATGTTCTGGCACAATACCTATAGAAGCCAACGTATTTAAAAAGATTGAAGTGGGGCTAGATAATTTAATTTTAACAGTATAATCATCAATAGCTTCCACATCCTCCATATAAGTTAAATCAACAGAACCCATTGCTTTTTTAGCAGTTAAAAGTGTAAAGGCAACATCATCAGCAGATAAAGCAATACCATCAGAAAATTTAACATCATCTCTAATATTAAAAGTCCAAGTTAATCCATCATCTGATAAGCTATAGCTTGTAGCTAAATCATTTTCAAATTCCAGATTTGCATTATATTTAACCAAAGTACTTTGCACAATTGGTGAATTACCATGCCCCCAACCTTGAGTTGGATCTAAAGTTTCAGGTTCTGATCCAATTGCGATAATTACACTTTCCTTATCTATATTAGCGCTATTTGTATCATTACTTTTACAAGCACTCAAAGCTATCAATAGCAAGATACTTAACAGTACCATTAAAATTCTTTTTTTATACATAAATTCCCCTAAAATAAATACCTACATATTTTTCTCACATTTAAAAAACTTTCACAAGCCCCAAGGGGGATAACCTTAATCATCTAATAAATTAGATGTAAAAAAAATATAAAAAAAGAAAACATGAATATAGCAATTATTTATTATTCTAGAGGTGGTAAAACAGAAGGTATCGCTAAAAAGATACAAGCCAAGACAAATGGTAATTTAAAAAATGGAACCAAATAAAGATTACGGAACTTATCTAAGTTTTCGTTATTTCTGTAGCTAAAGAAAAGATTTCTAAGATAAGGCAAAACCTAACAATGAAATAGTAGTTTTTTCACAATATGATGTAATTTTTATTGGTTTCCCTGTTTGGTATCATACTTGCCCTAACTTTGTTAAGGATTAGCTTCTAAACGCGATTTGAAAGGAAAAGAATAATTCCTTTTGTAACAGCAAGCGCAAATGGAAAAGCTAGTTCTTTAAAGACACTACAAAAAATATTGCCAGATTTTAATATCATAAATAATTTCTATACTAGCCTTCTTAAAAGAAGATGAAGACATTAGACCAAATAACATTACAATGTAATAAAAAATTCAAGAATATAATCTTGAATTTTTAATTTATTGAATTACGCCTTTAATTGTCTTAAGTACTTCCTTAATATTTAAAGGTTTACTAACATGTCCATTCATGCCTGCTTGTATTGCCGCTTTTTTAGTCTCAGTAAAGGCATCGGCTGTTAAAGCGATTATTGGCGTATTGGCAACGCTTGAATTAGTCAAAGTTCTAATTTCTCTTGTGGCCGTAAAACCATCCATTTTAGGCATTTGAATGTCCATTAAAATGCAATCATATTCTCTAACTTTTGCATAACGCATCTTAGCAACCGCAATATCACCATCATCACAAACATCGACAATAAGGCCTGTATTACTTAAAAGTTCAATAGCAACTTCTTGGTTTAGCTTATTATCTTCTACTAGTAATATTTTTTTACCAATAAGGCAGCTAAAATCATCATCTTTAGTTTTAATTTCTTTACTAGTTTTAAATGGTTTCGCTAATGCATCCCTTAATTCTGACATAAAGATTGGCTTTGTACAAAACGCTGATACACCTAAACTATAGGCTTCTTCTTCGATATCAGAATAATCATAAGCCATCATTATAATAATTGGTGTTTGCTTATTTGTGATTTGTCTTACTATTTCTAAGCCCGCTATATTAGGCATACTTGAATTAATAATATAAACACCATATGCATCATTTTCACTTATGGCATTTTCTGTTTTAATAAGCGTTTCCTTAAAACTTGTAGCAAAATCAGGTTTAAGCCCTATATCTGTTAACATTTCGCAAATAGAATGGCAAGAATTTAAATCATCATCAACAACAAGAGCCCCTAAGTTTTGTAGCTCTTCTATTTTTCCATAAACAACAGGATTGTTACTTAACTTAAATTCAAGTTCTACAACAAATTCAGTGCCGTCATTTGGTTTACTATTTACACTAATTGAACCATTCATTAAATTAATAATGTTTTTAGCAATAGCCATGCCAAGTCCTGAACCTTGAATCTTGCTTACGGTAGAAGTCTCTTCTCTGGCAAAGGCATCAAAGACATGTTTTTGAAATTCTAGAGACATACCAATACCATTATCTTTAACATGTATTTCATATAAGCCAAAGCCTTTATGTTTAGTTGGCTTTTGAATTAAAGAAACAGATACAATACCACCATTTGGTGTAAACTTAATAGCGTTATTTAATAGATTAATCATTACTTGATTTAATCTTAATCTATCACACAGCACATCTTCATTAATCACGCCTTGTGTATCAAAGTATAAATTAATGTCTTTTGACGCTATATCTGGTTGCATGATTGTCCTTAAATCGTGGAAGACATCTGGTAAGTGAACTTCTTTTTCTTCTATTTTAATCTTGCCACTTTCAATTCTAGACATATCTAAAACATCATTGATTAATGAGAGTAAATGATCACTTGAAGTAGTAATTTTCTTTAGATAATCTTTGACTTTTTCTTGATCTTCAATATCTCTTCTTGCTAAAGCGGTAAAACCCACAATGGCATTCATTGGCGTTCTTATATCATGTGAAATATTATTTAGGAATCTTGTTTTAGACTGGTTAGCATGTTGCGCTGAAAGCAAGGCTGTTTTTAATGCTTCATTTCTTTCTTTTTCAGCCAAAAACTCTTCATTAACATTTTTATAGACCATTATAAAGCTATTAGAAAAATCATCAGCTGTAGTATATTCTAATTGATAAAACTCTTCTTTACCACCCGAAAGACGCTTAAAGATAATCTTATAGCTGTTATCCTTCTCAAGTTGTTTTAAAATATTTTTAATATTAGTCTTTTCAATGAATTCTTTTTTAAATTCATCACAAACATACTTATTGGCATAATCAACTATCTTTTGACAATAATTATAGCTTGCGCCATTATAAATAAAGCCATCTTCCATTGCTTCACTATCTTGTTTTGTTTTAATTAATTCGCCAATTAAGGTCTTAGAATCAATTAGCCAAACACTTGAATAATCTTTCGTTAAACCATAGATAACTTTTCTTTGTCTTTCTAAACGTCTTCTTCTCTCATCTAGATTTTCATTAATATAAACCCAAATAGAAATATCCTTTTCACTATCATTATTAGAATAAGAAGAAACTTGTAATTTTACATTAACACCATCAATTTTCTTATAAGTAATCTCATACGTTTTATTCTGGTTAATATATTTGTATAAAGAATCATAATCAAATAAAAAATCAAATTTAGGCTTATCGCTAGAAATAACCATTTCATCGCAATATGTTGTTAAAGCATCTAAATATTTACCGTTTTTCTCTTTAGTCATTTTTCTAAAATAACTAGGACCAACAATATCTTTAAACAAATCAGTTTTGCGATCAACAATATAAACACCCATATATTTAGGAGCTATTAATTTCAAGAATTGTTCAGCATCGCGTTTTTCTTCTAAAACTCTTCTTATTTCTTCATCTTCAATATTTGTATTTTTGAGAATATCTACAATATAGCCTTCTACTGATTCTTTATTTGACATTTCGACCCCTTTTAGTTCAATATTTAATTCTAAAGAAAAAGTGAAATATTTTCAAATTATGCATTTAATTCGCAACAAATATCACAATATTTAATCATTATAATTTATGAAAAATGGGTTTCATCTTATCAAATGTACAAAAATATTCAAATCCAAGTTTTTTTAATTCTTCTTTAGTCTCTTCAATATAGGCACCTAAATGTTCTTTCTTATGACTATCACTTCCAATTGTAATTATCGTCCCACCTAATTCTTTATATAATTTTAATATGTTTCTAGAAGGTGTTAAATCCTTTAGGCCATATCTATGGTTTGAGGTATTAACCTCGATACCCTTTCCATCTTTGATTACTATCGTTAATATTTCAGTAATAATAGCTTTTAACTTTTCGAATGGATAAATACCCATATTATCGTATCTAGTAATTAAATCCATATGACCTAAGACACTGTAATTATGATAATTCTTCACTAGATACAAAAGCTCTTGGTAGTATCTTTCATTGTATTCTTTTTGTGATCTCCTTTTTTGAAAATCCTGAGTCCAAAATTCCTTGTCTTCAACTTCATGAACTGACAAAATAATAAAGTCAAAAGGATACTTATCGAACAATTTTTCATATTTATCTATTGTATGAGCTTGCATACCAAATTCCAGTCCTAGTTTTAAGATGATTTTGTCTTGATACTTCTTTTTTAAACTTTGATAAGCATCATAGTATAAAGGATAGTCAACATTTAAAATTGGCATATTTTCAGGCTCACCAGGTATCCCTTGTCGATATCTTATTTCTTCCTTATCATCCCAATCATTTTTTATTCCATAATCAACATGATCAGTAAAACATATTTCATCTAGTCCCATAGATATCGCATCTTTTATAACCTCTTCTATTAAATAATCGCAATCATCAGAAAACTCAGTATGTACATGATAATCAGCTTTCATTTTTAATATTCCTTTCCATTTTTTCAATAATTCATCTTCATCAATAATTAATAACAATCTTATTCTTTATCAACTATTTATTATTTGTCCCTAAAAATTGCTCATACAAAAGATGTCTATTTTTATGTTTACAAATCTTTAAGGTATAATACTTACTTTTTTAGAGAAATCTCATTCCAAGCTTCATCATCAATTTCTTCATCATGAAATAGTTTACGCCTATCATCTTCCGTGATCTTACGTATAACTTTGCAAGGATTTCCTGCCGCAATCACATTATCAGGAATATCTTTTACAACAACACTTCCTGCTCCAATCACCACATTATTACCTATATTAACTCCTGGACATACTACACTATTTCCACCTATCCATACATTATCGCCGATAGTTACTTCTTTGCCATATTCAAAAGTAGAATTACGAGTATCTGGAAAAATGGGATGACCAGCTGTATATATTGCAACATTTGGTGCTAGCATACAATTATCACCAATTTTAACTTTGCCAACATCAATAATTGTGCAATTATAATTAGCGTAAAAGTTTTTACCCACTTCAATATGACTTCCATAATCACAATAAAATGGTGGATTTATCCATGCACCATCCGATTTACCTAAAAGCTCTTTAACAATCTTTGCAAGTAAATCAAAATCTGATCTATCAGCAAAATTAAACCTTTGTAAGATTTTTCTACATGCTCTTTGTTCTTCTAGAACTTTTTCATCACTAATATAGGCAAGTCCATTATTTCTTCTTTTTATCATATCCATAAATCATACCTCCTGTTATGTTAGATTATTTACCCATTCATATTTTTTATAGCGTTTGAATACTATTGGCAATTTTACCATTTCATCTAGGTTTAAAATAAAATACACTGTTAATATTGGCAATTTAAGCACAAATGCAGCAAGACATCCTATCGGTATTTCAAAACACCACATTGTAAAGAAATCACATTTTAGGCCAAATTTTGTATCACCACCAGCTGGGAAAATACCGCCTATTGTCATTGAATTAATCGATTTGCCAATTACATAGTAACTACTCATAAGTAACATATACTTTAAATAATGTTTAGCGTTCATACTTAAGTTTGTAAAGCCTAATATAAATGGTGTTAAAACAAGTATTGTTAAGCCTGTTAGAAAACCAGAAATAATTGCGATTTTGCATAATATATCACCACTTCTTTTCGCTTTATCAAATTGTCCATCACCCAATAAATTACCAACAATAATGCTTCCTGCATATCCAAAGCCTGTACAAATACAAATCAAAAGATTTTTAGTGATATTAGCAATGGAATTAGCAGCTATAGCATCACTTCCAAGGTGCCCTAAAATTACTGAATACATCGTGAATCCACCACCCCAAACAAGCTCATTTAAAAGTACAGGAAAAACATATTTCCAAAATTTCTTTGTAAAGTCTTTTTCACTATTTTTTATATCCTTTAATGATACATAAATGTCTTTTTTTGATTTTAATATAAAGAAAGTTATAACTACGCCTAAGCCATTGGCTAAAATCGTCGCTAATGCAGCACCTTCAATTTCCATTCTTGGAAAAAATAAGTATCCATAAATAAGTAAACCATTTAAAACAACATTAGTGCCTACTACTATCAAAGAAACCATTGTACTTTTCTTAATATATCCACAATTCTTTAATGCACCTTGTAACACTTGTAATGCCCCAGAAAGAACATATGATAATCCAATCAGCTTTAAATATCTAATACCGTAATCGATAAGTATGGTATCGTTTGTAAAAATTCTCATCAAGGTATCAGGAATAAATAATGTCATGATTAGAAAAAAGAAAGAAACAATTAATACATATTTTAAAACAATACCAATTGACATTTTTAATCCATCATAATCCCTTTTGCCAAAGTATTGAGCAACAAACATGTTTTCCCCTATTGTAAGTGCAGTTAAAATCAAATTGAAAACAAAGGTAATTTGGCTAGCCAAAGATACCGCTGACAAAGAGCTTTGATTTAAGCCACCTAGCATAAAAGCATCACATGCACTTACAAGTGCTAGCATAAATTGTTGCGCTGCAATAGGTATAGCAAGTTTTATTATCTTTTTCTTAAATTCACTATCCATTAATGTTTCTTCCTTTCTAATCACAATATAAAGATATAAAAGTTTTATTGATAATAATACCAAAATCGGCCATAATAATATAACAATCGTTCATAAAGGAGAAAAAAATGGAAGTATGTCCAAGTAGCATGTTAAATTCGGATGCATCTGAAAATATTAACTATAACAATCCTAATTTTCCTGTCTATATAAAAAAAGGACAACTATCAAGTTATCCTGGTTTTAAAGCAATAAGCCATTGGCATGATGATTTAGAATTTATTTTAGTGTTAGATGGTGCAATGCAATATGAAGTAAATGGCCAAAAGATTTCTTTAACTAAATCAGAAGGTCTTTTTGTAAATAGCAAGTGTTTTCATTATGGATATTCTAACAAACACAATGAATGCATTTTTATTTGTATTTTATTATCGCCAAAATTATTATCATTTAATTCTTACTTTGTAGATAATTGTTTAAAACCATTATTAGAAAATAAACATTTTCCATATCAAAAATTAAACCCATCAGTCCATTATCAAAATCAAATTCTCAATGATCTTGAAATACTTTATGATAAGAATATAGATAACATTGAACCTTTTATCATTATGGAAAAAACTGCTCATATATTTCGTCTATTAATTGAAAATATGAATAGTTTTTCTAATTTTGATAAGGACGAAGATGATATTTATACACTTACTGCAATGATGGGTTTTGTTCAAAAAAATTACGCTAGCAAGATTTTACTAAAAGACATTTCATCTGCAGGTAATTGTTGTAAAACAAAGTGTACAAATCTATTTCAAAAATATTTAAATACTTCACCAATGATTTACTTAAATAATTATCGTTTAGAAAAATCTATCTTTCTTTTAAGAAATACTTCTAAAAGCATTGTTGAAATAGCATATGCTTGTGGTTTTTCTAATAGTAGCTATTTTTGTGAGCTTTTTCGCAAATATTACAACACCACTCCAAAAAATTTCAAAAAAAGCTATATTCACCATAATCCTTAATTATTTTTGAAATATTAAAGGATTTTTGCATCAATATTTGCTTTATTTGTAACATTTGGAAAAGCTAATATAAGAATGTAGGACGCACATTTAAATTAGCGAATACATTAATAACAACTTAAATAAATGTATTTATTTAACGCCCACAAACTATGGCGGATTATGTTCTTTTTCACAGCTTACATATCAAGGCTATTTGGGTTCAACAGGAAATCCATGATCCCCATGACAACAATGCCTTTTTCATTGCGCCACAGCTTAATTCTATCTTTCACAACAATGATCTTTT
>CAVKAO010000041.1:0-12566 GCA_963654705.1 Oscillospiraceae bacterium | reverse complement strand
TCTTTTGTATTATTATCTTCAAATGCCCAAGAGATATCCAATTAATACCCCCCCCGTAATAGCTTATTACGAAAAAAGCATTTTTTTATTTGTACTTTTATTTTAACAAGGAACACATTTACAAACAACAATAATATTTTTAGAACAGCATTTACACCAGATGGGTATATTAGTATAACACTCTACGATTAAAATAATAAACTAATCAAAGGAATAGTAATAACTGAAAATAAAGATGAAACATAAAATTAGATTATTCCAAGTTTTTCACACTTATCCATATATGCGGAAAACTTGGAATATTTATTTATTAACTACCCACTTACCTTTTCTATGCGTACCAACTCTAGAAATAAAACCATTTTTGCTTAACTTGCCAATATAATATTTAGTAGCACCAAGAGTAAAGCCGAGACTATCAGAAATCGCTCTCTGAGTAATTTCGGGATTATCTGATATTAATTTTAAAACCATAAGTTTGGTCAGTAGTTTGGTCAGTTTGGTCAGTGGTTTGGTCAGTTTGGTTAGTAGTTTGGTTAGTATCAGTATTTCTATAAATATTAACAATTAACTCAGTCTCACCACCAACAAACTCCGGTTCCTTAAGACCTGCTTCTCTAACACTTTTAATAATTCTTAAAACGCCTCATTCCCAAGTGTAGAACGGCACAATAATTTACCAATAAGGGGATATTAGTTTAACGTTCTACAAATACTTAAAAAATAGCGTTTAACGAATTAGATTTTGACAAATTATCATTATCTGCATCGTTAAACGCTATTTTATTATGAATTTTTCTTCTTATCTAATAAGTAATACACCCCAATCACAAGCCAAATACAAACTAGACTTATAATAAGCGCCTTACTTTCCGTAGGTAAAGGACCTAAATCATCGCTTATATTGTTGTTTGAGGCAAGTTGATCTAAACGATATAAAGACTTTACATCTTCAAAGACTTGTTCAATATAGGCATCATTAACGTCCTTCCCTCTTCGCTCGCCCTTGATAGTCTCCTCAATTAATTGACCAGCCGCATTTCTAAGTGAAGCTGAACCATTGAAAACACTTGTGGTAAATGTATTATCAATATTATTTAAAATTAGATTTACCGCATCAAGCTTAATACTATAATGTTCATCATTATCTACCCCACTTTTAGATAAATAATCAACATATTCAGGATTATTAATAGCCTTGCTTGTAACGGGTAAATAGCCCTCTGTTTTAGAATAAGCCATTTGTACATCATCCGTTAAAAGATATTGGGCAAAAAACCAAGAAGCCAACACTTCCCCACTATCTTCCTTATTAAAGATACAAATAGAAGGACCCTGGGAAATCATACTTATATTATTCACATCATATTGAGGAATCTCTTTTACTACTGTCTCAAATTCAACTACGTTTTCTTCTGGAATATCTACCAAAGGTGCGTCAGTTCCCATCCAAGTAGAACCAGCTGTTGAATCTATCGCAAAAATACATTGTCCGGCATTTAAGAAATTAGCTGGATAACCAGATATCTTAAAAGTCGAAAAAGCCTTACTCTTACCATACTCGCCAATACTTAATAATAAGTTTTTAGTATCATCATTAAACATATAAATATTGCCATCATCATCAGAATAAGGAATATTAAGCTGTTTAAGCATTTGAATCATCATATTATCGGTAGACTTATAAATAAAAGGAATTAAAGTCTTTTGACCATTCAATAAATAATTACCATCACTATCTTGTTCTAGAGCCTTTTCACTTACTTCAAAAATAAAATCCCAAGTAAGCACATCTGGTATTTCATATCCTAGCTTCTCGACAAAAGTCTTATTAATATATAAAGCCTCACTAGACCTCATAAAAGGCAAAGCATATTGTTTATCATTAATAACTCCCTCATCTAAGAATTTACTAATAAGCTCATCCTTTTTAACACTATCAAACTTAAGCTTATTACCACCAAGTCCATAACTTTCATCATCAATTAAATCATCAAGGGGAACAACGATATTATTACCAGTTAAATAGGTTGCGATGTGATCTGGATAAGTTATACAAACATTTGGCGTTGTATTTGTTGAAATGTTGGTAATGACATCATTATAAATTTGCCCATAATCTGTATATAAAGATAAATTAACTTTAATATTAGGATAAATCTTCTCAAAAGTAGATATCGCATCCTTATATATTTGAACTTGCGTCTTATTACTATCATTTTTAGCCCAAAAAGTAATCTCATAAGTCTTACTTTCATCAAAGCTATCTGGCACTATAAAATCATTAGAAACACTTTGTCCATGACAACCACTTAAACAAAACAATAAGACAAAAAGTAAACAAACAAATTTTCTCATCCCTTAGTACCTCCTCTTGATACGCCTTCCATAATCTTTTTATGGAAAATTAGAAACAAGATAATAAGAGGAATTGAAATAAGCACAACTGCCGCCATCATAGCCGGAATGTTTTCTCTACCAAAACCACTTTCCCTAATGGTTTGAATACCATTAGAAACCAAATAATACATTTCATCATCAGTAATAAGGCGTGGCCAAACATAAGAGTTCCAACACTCAATAACCTTTAAAATTACCACGGTAATAATAGTAGGCTTACAAATTGGAATCATTACCTTAAATAAATACTTTAAATCACTAGTCCCATCTACCTTAGCTGCCTTATATAAACTATCAGGAATCTGTTGAAAGTTTTCCTTAAGTAAATAGATATAAAAGATACTAGTAACACTAGGGAGAATCAAGCCAGTAAAAGTATTTCTTAAACCAAGATTAGTGATCGTTACAAAGTTAGTAATAATGACAAGTTCATTTGGAATCATCATCAAAGATAAGAAAGCGGTAAAAACAAGATTCTTGCCCTTAAACTCCAAACGCGAAAACGCAAAAGCCGCCAAAACAATTACCACCAACATTAGTGCTGTAGTAATAACGGTAAAAATAATCGTATTAAGAAAATATCTTCCTAAAGGTACCGCATTAAAGGCTTGTGTGTAATTTTCAAGTGTTGGATTACTTACAAAAAACTTGGGAATATATTCACTATTATAAGAACTATAACTCTTTAAGGAAGTTAGAATCATCCAATAAAAAGGGAATAAGACAATAATTGCCCAAATAGCCAAGAAAAGATAAACCAAAACCTTAGAAACAATATTCTTCACTCTACTTTTTTGATAAGTATTATTCATAATTCACCCTCTTTGAAACAAGTAAATTAATTACTGTAATAGTTAAGACAATTACAAACAAGATAATCGCTGTTGCGCTGGCAAAGCTTGGATAACCACCAGAAGAACCATACAACATATCGTAAATATAGCCAACAATTGTGTTCATACCAGCCGCATTTAAATCACTACCAAATATCGCCACAACATCACTATATGCCTTAAAAGCACCAATAAAGCCCGTAATTACCAAATAGAAAATCATGGGCGAAATCATTGGCAAAGTAATCTTAAAAAAGATACGCGACTTACTAGTACCATCAATCTTAGCCGCCTTATAATAATCCTGGTTAACGCTAGCTAAAGCACTAGTTAAAATTAAAATCTTAAAAGGAAGAACCACCCAAATAGTATAGAAACATAAAACAAACATCTTTGCGAAATAGGGTCCCTCAATAAAATCAATTGAACTAAAGCCCATGGCATTAATAAGCAAATTAACCAAACCATCTGAATAAGCTGTCTTTTTAAATAAAATCATAAAAACTAAGCCAACAGCCAAAGTATTAGTTACATAAGGAAGAAAATAAATAGTTTGAAATAAATCCTTTAACTTCTTAATTGAATTTAAAGCCAAAGAAATAAGTAAGGCCAACAAAGTAGATAAGGGAACAGTAATAATCACAAGAATAAAAGTATTCTTAAGTGCTTGTAAGAAATAGGGGTCTCTTAAAACATATTTGTAATTATATAAGCCTACACCAATACTTGTGCCCGAGGCAAAATTATAGGCCTCCTCAAAAGAATAGATACTTACATCAATTAATGGATAAACCATAAAGGCAATAAGGAATAAAAGGGCTGGAAGTAAGTATAACCACGCCTTTAGATTATTTTTCTTAAACATTTAAGCGCAATTCACTTTCTTTATCAAAAACATATATCTTGCTAGGTTTTATATTAAAACTAATGGTTTTATTATCTTCATTTACCTTGGTATCTGAGGCAACAATAGCTCTAACATCCTTATCGCTAATGCAACAATCATTATGACAAACAATACTATGATCTCTACCCATTACCTGGCGATGATCAAATGTGCAATTAAAGACGCCCTTATCATCAACCACTAACCCTTCTGGTCTTATGCCAACAATAACCTCTTTATCGTTATCATCAAAATCCATTAGACAATCTTTACCAATATATAGCTTTTTATTCTTAATATAGCCATCAAAGACATTAATAGCTGGTGTACCCAAAAACTTTGAAACAAAAAGATTACAAGGATTATCATAGACATCCTGTGGCTTACCAATTTGTTGCACAATGCCATCTTTCATTACCACGATAACATCACAAATAGACATAGCCTCCTCTTGGTCATGGGTAACAAAAATAGTCGTAATACCCGTTTCCTTTTGAATACGTCTTATTTCCTCTCTTGTTTGTAAACGAAGTCTAGCATCCAAGTTACTAAGTGGCTCATCCAATAATAAGACATTAGGAAGCTTAACCAAAGCTCGTGCGATGGCCACACGCTGTTGTTGACCACCAGATAATTGTTTAGGATAACGATCCATGTATTCCTCTATTTGTACAAGACTTGCAGCCTTTAAAGCCTTAGCCAACATTTCATCCTTACTAAGCTTATCTTTACCCTTTAAATTTTCAAGTGGAAAACAAATGTTTTCTTTAACCGTTAAATGAGGATATAAAGCATAGTTTTGAAAAACCATACCCACACCCCTATTTTCAGGCGGCAATAGCGTAACATCCCTATCATCAAAATAAATCTTGCCACTGGTTGCGCTCTCTAATCCACAAATCAAATTAAGACAAGTAGACTTGCCACATCCTGATGGACCAAGTAAACCAACAAGCTTGCCATCTTGAATTTCAAAACAGAAATCATTTACCGCAACAACATCCTTACCACCCTTTTTAACATTCTTAAAAGTCTTGGTTAGATGATCAAAAACAACCCTCATTATTTCCCCCTATTATTGTTTAATCTTCTATTAACAAAACCAACCACCCTACTTAAAGTTTCCTTATCCAAGAAATCACTAAAGAAAAGAGCCAATTTATTCTTAAAGCCATCTACATGCAAACCACCAAATTCCATCGCAAAATCGCTACTCTTAACAACTTGTTTAGGACTCCTTGTAAAAAACTTTTGTTTAAACCTAGACATCTTAACATTTGCCCTATTCCAAAAATTAGTATTAACTGGACCTGGACAAATCGTTGTAACCTTAACATTATATTTTTCAAGCTCTGTTTGTAAAGCCAATGAGAAATTAAGCACAAAAGCCTTACTTGCATAATATACCGCCATATAAGGACCAGGCATAAAGCCCGCAATAGAGGCAATATTAACAATATGGCCCTCACCCTTTTCCTTAAAGTAATTAGAAAACATATAAGACAAAGACATTAAGGCCTTACAATTTAAATCAAGCATCTTATTATACTTATTTAAATCACCATCAACAAATTCCCCAAAATCACCAAAGCCTGCATTATTGACCAGACACGCCACATCTAAATTATTAGATAAGATAAAATCATATAGTCTTTCTACATCATCAATCATTGATAAATCTAAGGCAATAGTCTTAATATCCACGTTGTATGACTCAGCAATCTTATCCTTTACAACATTTAATTTATCGGTACTTGTAGAAGTAAGAATTAAATCAAAATCCTTTCTTGCAAAGTCTAAGGCAAAAGCCTCACCAATACCACTGCTAGCACCTGTAATAAGTATATAAGCCATCTTAGTCTCCTATCTTTGAATATCTTCTTGCGATCCAACTACAAACACTATCAAGACCTGGATAAATAACCCTCTCTGTAATGTTTATATAATCAAGTTTATCTCTTATTTCAAGTTTTGTTTGCTTAGGAATAATAATTTTATATAAACTAGTATCCTCATCTACTAAATCCGATACTAAAACCTTAGAATCAGAACATATAGAAAACAAAGAATATTGATTAATCATTCTATTATCACCACTGGCAGGCTCAAAAAATAAAAAGAAAGGTTTATCACTTAAAGCTTGAAGCTCCCTTAAATTTCTAGCCTTACGCTCTAAGGAACTAATCGTAAAAGTACTAGTATCCCTTTTTTCTAAAGACTTCTTTAAACAATCAGGCAAAGTCTTAATTGAATCATGAGTATCAATACAATAAATAGCTCCATCCTTATCATAATCATTTAAATTAACCGTCACAAAATGAGCTGCCACCAAAGGAGAATAAGTCCAATCTAAAAGACGGGTTGGTAAACCAAAATGTTGACCAGTAGCCAAAATTTGCCAAAAAGAATCAATATCCTTAAGCTCATCATAACCATACTTCTTAAAAGACCTAATAATATGATCCTCTAACTCTAAATTATGACTACATTCCCTATTTAAAGTAGTAATTAAAGGATAACTACCATCAGAAACACCACGATAAACATAATCATTACGATATCGATTAATCTTCTTATCATAACAATCCTTAAAGACAATATCTTGTAAATCCTCAAAACTCTTTATTACAACTTCTTTCATCCAATACTCCTTGCGATAGATTCAATCTTATTTAAACGATGTTTTATTCCTGACTTAGAAATACTCTCGCCATATTTTTCACCATAGGCATCACATAATTCACTTAAAGAATAATCTTGGTGAAGTAGTCTTATATCAATCACATTCTTAAGCTTTTCATCCAAGTCATCATACTTACCCGCATCCTTAATAATATTGATATATTCAATTTGCTTACTATTAGCCTTTAAAGACTTAACCTCATTAGCGATCTCACAATTATTAATACGCGTAATCGAATGCATTAAATCCTTACTAATACGACTATCTTCAAACTTATATAGTGCCTCACTTGTACCAATAACTCTTAAAAAATCCCCAATCACATCAGCCTTTTTAAGATAAACTAAATACTTATTACGCCTTTTAGAAATCTTTCCCTCAATATTAAAACGTGACAAAAGCTTAACGACATAATTACTATGTTCAATATCATTTAATACTAGTTCTAAATGATAATTCTTATTGTCAGGTGAATTACACATACCATAAGCCAAAAACAAGCCTGCCAAATAATTTCGAGCACAACAATTTTTAGCCACAATTAAATAAGTAGGATGAGAAAGTAAACCCTTGTTTTGACTATAAATGCCTAAGTCCTCAAGAATATTACGACAATCATCACAAGTCTTAACTAAATAGATATTGTTCTTTTTTAGATTATTCTTCTTTAAGACAACAAGCTCTGTTTCAACCTTATATAACTTCTTAAGTAAATAAACAATACGCTTAGCCGTCGTTGGATTTTCATTACGCACAATTAAAGTTACTTTATTATTAGAAATAGATAAAGAAGAAGTAAGCTGTATTAATGCACTAAGTTGTGCCCTTTTACAACAATCATCAATTTCATTTAAGGCAATCTCTTGTTTAATAAGTGAAGTAAAAGAAGCCATCACATACTCTCCAATAGCTTACTAACAACTCTTTTTATCTTCTTGGGATCATGTCTTACATTATCCTTACTAAAATCAAGAAGCTTACGCTTAATGACCTTAACACCATCATTACCTTCATCAATTACTTCAATAGCCTCTTCCCTAATATATCTTTCCTTGATATATTCTGGAATTTCCTCAGAGTGTTTAACAACCAAATCAACTGGCACATTATGCCTATTAAACGCATCAATATGTTCCTTTAAATTATAGTTGTATGTCTCACCTCTTTGGGTCATCGCATTGGCAAAATACACCTTCTTAGCCTTAGAAACATTTAAAGCCTCATTAATTTCCTTAATAATCACATTAGGAAGTAAAGAAGTATACAAAGACCCAATACCATAGATTATTAAATCAGCCTTTAATATCGCATTAACCGCATCACTATCGGCCTTAACATCATGATCATAATATACTTTATCAATATGCTTAAGCATAAAAGGGATATTAGCCTCACCTTTTTCAATAGAACCATCCTTAAACTTAGCATACAAAGAAACAGCCTCAGTAGTAGAAGGAATAACCTTACCCTTTATTTGTAAAAGTCTACTCATATCCTTTATCGCAATAGGCAAAGAATTATCATTAATCTCAATTAAAGCTGCCAAAATTAGATTACCTAAACAATGTCCCATGACATCAGTATCCTCATCACCCTTAAAACGATAGCCAAAAAGCTCACTTAAATTCTTATTATCAGACATTGAAACCAAAACATTACGAATATCACCAACAGCCGGAATATTATATAGTTCTCTAAGTCTACCCGTTGAACCGCCATCATCCGCAACCGTAACAATTGCCTTTAAATCAACATCCAAGTCCTTAATACCCTTTACAATAGTAGATTGACCATGTCCTCCACCAATTACGACAACTCTTTTCATTTATCAAGCTCCCGATGTTTTAAATGACAAACATACTTCTTCTTATAATAATCATATAAATAATTAGTAATAACGACACTTCTATGTTGACCACCAGTACAACCAACACAAATCGTTAAATGCCTTTTTTCCTCGTTTTGTTCATAAGACTTAACCATAAAATCAACATAATCAATTAGCTTCTTGATATATTCCTTGGTTAAAGGCTTACTTAAGACAAAATCCTTAACCTCTTTATCATTACCTGTTTTAGTCTTTAAATCAGGGTCATAGAAAGGATTGTCTAAAAAACGCACATCAAAAATATTATCGCAATCTTCAGGCACGCCATTTTTAAAACCAAATGACTCAAAACTTAAAGAAAGATTTTTATCATCTAAATCATTTAAGGCCTTATCAATTTGTTTTCTAAATTGCACACTAGAAATCTTTGTAGTATCAATTACTACACCCATCTTACGATATTTTTCTAAGATACTTTTTTCAATATCAATAGCCTCACTAAGAGTATCAGCTACATTATTAACTAGCAAAGGATGAATTCTTCTTGTAAACTTATAACGATTGATTAAAACATCCTTATCCGCATCAATCAAAATAAGCGTTACCTTAAAGTTACCATTACTTAAAATACTTGCATATTGTTGAAGATCATTTAAGGAAATACTTAAAGCCACCCTATCATATTCAAAAGAATCATCATTCTCAATTAAATCAATCAATTCCTTAATAAGCTTTAAAGGATATTGGTCAATACAACGATACCCCTTATCCTCTAAATAATTGGATGCCGTCGTCTTACCAGCACCACTAACTCCTGAAATAATCGCTAATCTTTTCATAGTCTTATTGTAACACACGGTGTTAGTGTACCTACTTACCAGCTTTAATTTCTAAGATAATATCTCTAAGTCTAGCTGCATTTTCAAAATCAAGATCCTTAGCCGCCTGTTTCATCTCTTTTTCTAATGTCGCTAGTAGCTTTTCCTTATCCTTAACACTATGAGACTTCTTCTTTAAATAATCACTGGTTGCCTTTTTAGACTCCTTAGAATGAATAACCTCACTAACAGCCTTAATAATTGTCTTAGGCACAATATTATGCTCCCTATTATAAGCTTCTTGGATAGCCCTTCTACGATTAGTCTCATCAATAGCCTTCTTCATTGAATCAGTCATCTTATCGCCATACATAATAACTCTGCCATTAGCGTTTCTAGCAGCTCTGCCAATAGTTTGAATAAGCGACTTCTCACTTCTTAAAAAGCCTTCCTTATCCGCATCCAAAATAGCCACCAAACTAACTTCAGGTAAATCAAGGCCCTCTCTTAAAAGGTTAATACCCACAAGCACATCATAAGTACCAACTCTTAAATCATGAATAATCTCACTTCTTTCAAGTGTACTTGTCTCATGGTGTAGATAAGCCACCTTTAAATCCTGTTTCTTTAAAAAATCAGTTAAATCCTCAGCCATCTTAACCGTTAAAGTAGTAATTAAAGTACGCTCATTTTTTTCAATATTATTTTTTATCTCATTTAACAAATCATCGATTTGATCATTAGTTTCTCTAACCTCAACCAAAGGATCAAGCAAACCAGTAGGACGAATGATTTGTTCAACAACCTCATTATTTACTTTATCAAGCTCATAATCACCAGGTGTCGCACTAATATAAATGCGCTTGGCCTTGATTTGTTCAAACTCATCAAACTTAAGCGGACGATTTTCTAAAGCACTAGGCAATCTGAACCCATATTCAACCAAAGTTTCCTTACGCGCCCTATCACCATTAAACATGCCCCTAATTTGAGGAAGAGAGACATGGGATTCATCAACCACAATCAAAAAATCATCCGAAAAATAATCGAATAAATTATATGGTCTTTCCCCTGGCTTTCTGTGGTCTATATGCATCGCGTAGTTTTCAATGCCAGAACATACCCCTATTTCTCTTAAAGCCTCTAAGTCATAACGGCATCTTTGTTCAAGACGCTCATACTCTAAAGGCTTATTCTCTTTCTTAAAATATGCTAAACGATCTTCAAGTTCAGCCTCTATACCCTTACAAGCAATTTCAATATCATCTTTATCACGAGCATACCCAGAAGCAGGTGTAAAAACATAAATAACATAAGCGTTTAATAATTTTTTAGTTGTGATATCAATTTCACTAATTCTTTCAATCTCATCATCAAACATCTCAATGCGAACAATAATCTTATCATTATGCCCAGGCACCAGTTCAATCACATCGCCTCTAACTGAAAAAGTACCACGAAGTTTATCAACATCATTTCTAAGATATTGACGATTAATAAATTTCTTAATTAACTCTTGGCGGTCAATATGTTCACCCACTTTTAAAGTAAAAAACATATCTCCATAATCCTTAGGATTACTAGAAGCATATATACACGCAACACTAGCCACCACAATTACATCTTTTCGCTCTAACAAAGAATTATAAGTAGACATTCTAAGCATATCGATTTCATCATTGGTTACAGCATTTTTTTCAATATAAGTATCCGTTTTAGGCATATAAGCCTCTGGTTGATAATAATCGAAATTAGACACGAAATATTCCACGGCATTATTTGGAAAAAGAGCCTTAAATTCCGAATATAATTGCCCAGCCAAAGTCTTATTATGCGCAAAAACAAGCGTTGGCTTATTAACTTCCTTTATGACATTAGCGATAGTAAAAGTCTTACCAGTACCAGTCGCCCCAAGTAAAACTTGTTGTCTTTTACCCGCATTTAGACCATCAACCAATTGTTTTATCGCCTTTGGCTGATCACCTTTTGGCAAATAATCACTTACTAACTCAAATTTATCCATAATTATATAAAATCAAAACCCTCAAACACTGGCTTACCAGTATACTTATTAGCCTTACTTTCGCCCTTTAAAACTTTATAAACTTCTAAAGCTAAAGTTTCCTGTTCTAGGTCTTTTATGACAACAATATCGCTAATATAGCCACAATAATCTTTAATAGAACTTATTAAATCCGCAAAGCGAACAAAGCCACCCGTTAAGATAATACAATCGACATCACCCTTTAAGACAGACGCCATCGCCCCTATTTCCTTGGCAATGTTATAAACCATACTATCCCAAATTAGCCTAGCCTTCCTATCACCCCTAGCCATTAAATCTCTTATCGTATCAACATTACTAGTATTAAAGTAAGATACAAAGCCACCACTTCTAGAACACATTTCCCTAACTTCACTAATCGAATGATCTTCAAGATAATCTAATAAAGGTAAAACAGGAACAGTGCCAATACGGGTAGGTGTAAAACTACCATCACCACCAGAACCAACATTGCCATCAATCATCTTACCCTTATAGTGTGCACTAACTGTAATACCACCATCAATATGACAAACAATAAAGTTACACTCTTCATATTTTCTATTAATGCTTGATGCATAATAGTTAGCTACAGCCTTTTGATTTAAAACATGACTTTGAGCATTACGATAAACACCTTTTATACCAGTAATTCGGGCAAGATCGCATAATTCATCAACATTGGTCGCATTTAAAGTAAAACAAGGAATATGATATTCTAAAGATAATTTATAGCCCAACATTACCCCTAGTTTTGCAGCATGTTCACTACCTCCAACACCCTTAAAAGTATCATCATAAAGGTTCTTATCAACTTTAATAACTCCACTTTTTTGGGGATAAGCACTACCGCCTCTACAAGCTATACCATCAATATCTTTAATCAAAATATGATGCTTATCCAAAAAATCATAGATAACCTTTTCTCTAAAGGGCATTTGATCATTGACATGCTTAAAGCTTCTTAAAAGTGGCGCATCATGAAAAACACTTTCCGTAAATTGTTCTTTATCATCTTCATATATCGATAATTTAGTAGAAGTACTACCAGGATTAATAACTAATATTTTCATA
>CAVKAO010000040.1:0-13670 GCA_963654705.1 Oscillospiraceae bacterium | reverse complement strand
TTTGGGTATTATTCAAACTCAATAGTGCCAGGAGGTTTCGAAGTAATATCATAGAATACTCTATTAACTCCTCTTACTTCATTTATAATACGAGACATTATTGTTTGAAGTACATCAAACGGAATATCTGCTGCCTCAGCAGTCATAAAATCTATTGTCTTAACAGCTCTTAAGGCAATAGCGTAGTCATAAGTTCTCTCATCCCCCATAACACCAACAGAACGCATATTTGTAAGTGCTGCAAAATATTGATTTATATTTTTATCTAATCCTGCCTTAGCAATTTCTTCTCTATAAATATAATCAGCATCTTGAACAATCTTAACCTTTTCAGCAGTTACTTCGCCAATAATTCTAATACCTAGGCCTGGACCTGGGAATGGTTGTCTAAACACTAAACTTTCAGGTAAGCCTAGTTCTAAACCAACCTTTCTTACTTCATCTTTAAATAAATTTCTAAGAGGTTCAATAATTTCTTTAAAATCAACATAGTCAGGTAAACCACCAACATTATGATGTGATTTAATTACAGCTGATTCGCCACCTAGCCCTGATTCAACAACATCAGGATAAATAGTACCTTGTGCTAAATAGTCAACAGTACCAATCTTCTTTGATTCTTCTTCAAAGACTCTAATAAATTCTTCGCCAATAATCTTACGCTTGCTTTCAGGTTCAGTTACACCCTTTAATTTCCCGTAGTATCTTTCCCCAGCATTAACTCTAATGAAGTTTAAATCAAAGTTACCATTAGGGCCAAAAATATTTTCTACTTCATCGCCCTCATTTTTTCTAAGAAGTCCATGATCTACAAAGACACAAGTCAATTGATTGCCAATGGCCTTAGCTAATAAGCCAGCACAAACCGAAGAATCAACGCCGCCTGATAAAGCTAACAATACTTTACCATCTTTTACCTTATCTCTAATTTGCTTAATAGATTCTTCCACAAAAGAGTCCATACGCCAATCGCCCTTACAAGCACAAATGTTTCTTACATAGTTATATAACATCTTTGTGCCATCAGGAGTATGAAGAACCTCAGGATGGAATTGGATACCATATAAGTTTCTTTCTTTACATTCCATTGCACCAACTGGACAATTATCAGTATGGGCAATAGATTTAAAACCTTCTGGAAGCTTTGAAATATAGTCAAAATGAGACATCCAACAAGTATTATTTGTTTCAATACCCTTGAACAATTCAGATGAAGCATCCAAAGTGATATCAGTCTTGCCATATTCTCTATTAGCTGCTCTTTCAACCTTACCACCTAATACATGAGCCATAAGTTGAGCACCATAACATAGGCCAAGTACTGGAATACCTAAATTAAATAATTCCTCGCTTGCGCTAGGTGCACCATCTTCATATACCGAATTTGGACCACCTGTTAAAATAATACCCTTAGGATTCTTTTCTTTAATTTTTTCTAGTGCTACCTTATAAGAATAAATTTCACAATAAACATTGCATTCTCTTACACGTCTAGCGACCAGCTGATTATATTGACCACCAAAATCAATTACTAAAACCAATTCTCTATCCATCAATTACCTCTTTCAACTCATTAATTATAAATAATTTCTAAGTATTTTCCTATATATTGGAAGCATTTCAATATCATTTAAACTAACATATTTATCAAGTTCCTTAATAGGAATCCACTTAACATTACTGTTTTCATCTTCTTTAATATGTAAAGCAAGATTATCATCAGCCTCTAATAAAAAAGATACATTTAAATGTAAATGAGTACCCACATATTTATTTCTTTTAATATGAGCCTTAACTGGAAGTATTTCAATAGAGGCAATGCCATCTTTTAATAACTTAAATTCTTCTATGCCCGTTTCTTCTTTTGCCTCTTTTAAGGCAACATGTAAAAAATTTTTATCACCATCATTATGGCCGCCAGTCCAAGAATAAGAATCATAGATATTATGATAAACCATCAATACTTTATCTTTATTTTGATTTAAAATCATTGAACTAGAAGTAAAATGCATAAAATCATTATCTCTAAAATATAAAGAGTCACCATATAATTCATAGGCCCTAAGTATTCTATCTTTATCTAATATTTCTTGTTCAATATCACTATAATAATTTCTTATCTCATTCATATTTAAATACACCATTAAAAAAAGGAGAGCTTATTAGGCCCTCCTATATAGATTAATTATTTAATATCTACGTTGTAGTAAGCTTTCTTACCCTTGTATTGAGCAATTTCACCAAGTTCATCTTCAATTCTCATTAATTGATTGTACTTAGCGATTCTATCAGTTCTGCTCATTGAACCAGTCTTGATTTGGCCAGCATTTACACCAACTACTAAATCAGCAATTGTTGTATCTTCTGTTTCACCAGATCTATGAGATACTACAGCAGTATAACCATGAGTCTTAGCTAATTCGATAGCATCTAAAGTTTCAGTTAAAGTACCGATTTGGTTTAACTTGATTAGGATTGAATTAGCAACACCTAAATCAATACCCTTTTGTAAATATTCAACATTTGTAACAAATAGATCATCACCAACAAGTTGAATCTTATCACCAAGTCTATCAGTTAGCTTCTTCCAACCATCCCAGTCGTTTTCAGCTAAACCATCTTCGATTGAAAGAATAGGATACTTTTCAGCCCAAGAAGCATACATGTCGATCATTTCTTCACTAGTCTTGATACCATCACCAGACTTAGTTAATTCATACTTACCAGTTTCTTCATTATAGAATTCACTAGAAGCAGGGTCTAGACAGATACCGAAATCCTTCCAAGGTTCATAACCAGCAAGCTTAACAGCTTCAACGATTAATTCTAGAGGTTCTTCGTTACCACCAGTGCAAGATGGAGCATAACCACCTTCATCACCTACAGCAGTATTGTAACCCTTCTTAGTTAATACTTTCTTTAAAGTATGGAATACTTCAGCAGACCATCTAATAGCTTCCTTAAATGAAGGAGCACCCACTGGCATAATCATGAATTCTTGCATATCAACTGAAGAATCAGCATGCTTACCACCATTTAATACGTTCATCATAGGAACTGGTAAAGTCTTACCATTAGCACCACCAATATACTTGTATAAAGGCATACCATAGAAGTCAGCAGCAGCTCTGCATACAGCTAAAGAAACACCTAAAGTAGCATTAGCGCCTAGCTTGCTCTTATCCTTAGTACCATCAAGTTCAATCATTGTCTTATCAATTGCAGCTTGATCTGTAACATCCATACCTAAAATAGCAGGACCAATAATAGCATTTACATTTTCAACAGCTTTAAGAACACCCTTACCTTGGAAACGGCTCTTATCACCATCTCTAAGTTCTAGAGCTTCTCTTTCACCAGTAGAAGCACCAGAAGGTACCATAGCTCTACCGAAAGCACCAGATTCAGTAGTTACTTCAACTTCAACAGTTGGATTACCACGAGAGTCAATTACCTCTCTAGCATAAACATCAATAATTCCAGGCATAATTAATTTTTCTTCTCCTTACTTTGTTGCATCAATTATTTCTTTGAAAGAATCAACTTTTAAACTTGCACCACCAATTAGAGCGCCATCGATATCTTCCATAGCCATATATTCTTTAATATTGTTAGGTTTTACAGAACCACCATATTGAACTCTAACTGCATCTGCAGCATCGCCATACATCTTTCTGATTTCATCTCTAACAATAGCGCAGCACTTTTCAGCAATTTCAGTATTAGCACTCTTACCAGTACCAATAGCCCAAATTGGCTCATAAGCAACAACGACTTTCTTAACATCTTCACTATTTAAACCAGCTAAGCCAGCACTAATTTGTGATCTGATTTTTTCTTCAGTCTTACCAGCATCAAATTCAGCTTCTGTTTCACCACAGCACATAATAGGAACGATACCATTTTCAAGTAACTTTTTAACCTTCTTATTTACTGCTTCATCAGTTTCGCCAAACATTTGTCTTCTTTCACTATGGCCAATAACGCAAGAAGCGATACCGATTTCCTTTAACATAGGAATAGAAACTTCACCAGTAAAAGCGCCAGTATCTTCAAAGTGACAATTTTCAGCACCAATAACTAGATTCTTACTGTTTTTAACAGCAACATATAAATCAGTATATGGAGCACAAATGCCATATTCACAAGTTTCAACGCCCTCAATATAAGGGTCAATTTCCTTTAAAAATGCTTCAGTTTCAGCAATTGTTTTATTCATTTTCCAGTTGCCGACAATAATAGGCTTTCTCATCAACTATTTCTCCTTGATAACATCAACACCAGGTAAACCCTTACCCTCTAAGAATTCCAAAGAAGCACCGCCACCTGTAGAAACATGGCTTACCTTATCAGCATAACCAAGTTGTTTAATAGCAGCAGCACTATCACCACCGCCAATAATAGTAGTACCGTCACATTCAGCTAAAGCCTTAGCAACAGCATTAGTACCAGCAGCAAGTGTAGGGTTTTCGAATACACCCATAGGACCATTCCATACTACAGTCTTAGCTGACTTAACTGCTTCTGCAAATAATTCAGCAGTCTTAGGACCAATATCTAAGCCTTCTTTATCAGATGGGATTGCATCACTTGAAACTACTTCAACAGTAACAGGGCCATCGATTGGATCTGGGAAACTTTCAGCTACAACAGTATCAATAGGAAGTAATAACTTCTTACCTAACTTTTCAGCCTTTTCCATCATTTCTTTACAATAATCAAGCTTTGTATCATCAACAAGTGACTTACCAACTTCCTTACCTTGAGCCTTTAGGAAAGTATAAGCCATACCACCACCGATGATTAAAGTATCACACTTTTCAAGTAAGTTAGAGATAACAGCTAGCTTATCAGCTACCTTAGCACCACCTAAAATACCAACGAAAGGTCTAACTGGATTTTCAACAGCATCGCCTAAGAACTTTAATTCCTTTTCAATTAAGAAACCAACAGCACTTGGAAGATATGTTGGAATACCAACTGTACTTGCATGAGCTCTATGTACTGAACCAAAAGCATCAGAAACATATAAGTCACCAAGTGAAGCCCAATATTTACCAAGTTCTTCATCATTCTTTGATTCACCCTTTTCATAACGAGTGTTTTGCATCAAAAGAACTTCACCATCTTTTAATTCACTAACTGCCTTTTCTAAAGCTTCACCTCTTGTAGCATCAACAAAGACAACCTTAGTATCCTTTAGATATTCTTGAAGTCTTACTGCAACAGGAGCCATATTATTCTTCTTTTTAGCAGCTGCAATTTCTTCATCAGTTTTCTTGTAATCAATCTTACCAAGATGAGATAGTAAGATGACCTTTGCCTTATTTTCAACTAGATATTTGATAGTTGGAAGTGCAGCAACAATACGATTATCATCTGTAATTTCACCACTCTTTAAAGGTACGTTGAAATCAACTCTGACGATAACTTTTTTACCGGTTACATCTAAATCAGTAACTAACTTTTTAGCCATTTAAAAATTTCCTCCTATAACCTTCATAATTATAGCAAATTCTTTTCCCTAAAAATACACTTATAATGTTAAACTTTTCACTATATTAAGCACTTTCATAACCATCAATTCCCCATCCAAGATTGATAAGTACAAACATATTTACTTTCCTTTACAAAACGCTCAAGTTCTTCCTCAAAAGTCTTAATTGCATTCTCTTGGTAAGAGTCAGGATTACGTCTTTTTACCTCATAACAAATTCTAGGTGGAGGCGAATCCTTTAAACGATAATAAACAATATCGCTGTTTATACTATTACGCATGGCTTCAATGATGGAAATTGGTGCAATAGCCCAATTATCAATTTCGTCCAAATATAGTTGCATCATACTACCAACATTGACAGTAACAAGTTTATTTTCATTAGGATTAATGTATAAATTATGCCACTCTAAAAATTCATGGCCCCAATATAAATAAACTTCTTTATCCGCTTCTAGTAAAGATGGATCATAATCATCATAATATTTACTGCCCTTTTTACAAACTAAATACATTAGCTCTCGATATACTGGCTTACTTGTTGCAAAAGAATAAGTCGTTCTAGAATAAGTAAAACCAATATCGGCAGAATTATTTTCAATTAAAGCATAAATCTCTGCAGAAGACTTTGTCGAAATGGATAATTTAATATTAGGATACTTTTTTATATGTTCCTTGAATAAAGGTACAAGCGTAAAACTATTAACAGTATCCTCTCCAGCAATACGAATCGTTCTAACTTCCTCAAGATTTTTTAAATTATTTGAACTATCAAGTAAAGTCAACATTTGCCTTGCAATAGGAATAAACTTAATTCCATATTCAGTAAGCTTAACATTACGAATACCCTTTTGTCTTAATAAAAGTTCTACACCAAGTTCATCCTCTAAACTCTTTAATCTTTTAGAAACATTAGATTGAGTGATAAATAAATTATCGCTAGCCGCCGAAATAGTGCCATAATCCACTACTGCCAAAAAAGTTGTGATTTGATCAATATTCATATTAAATATTCCTTTTATGACTATTATAAACAAAATCAAATAAAAAGATTAGCCTTTATCACTAACCTTCTTGTCTTCACTATTGTCTTCTTCTTTTTTCTTCTTATCATCAACAATGCCATAGAGTTCACACTTTTCCTTAAACTCCTTTTCAGCATCCTTCAAATCCTTTAAAACTTCCTCTAAACTACGCATGTTTAATATTTTAGCACAATTATTTATAATAAAAACATGTATGTAAAAGAGGAAATAGTTAACACTTACATTATTGAAAAATCACGTTTTATTGCCTATATAAAACATATTAATAATGAAGAAGAATATAAAACATATTTAAAAGAAATCAAAAAGAAACATTATGATGCAACTCATGTTTGTTCAGCCTTAATATGTGACAACATCAAAAGAAGCAACGATGATGGAGAACCTAGTGGTACTGCCGGTATGCCCATCTTAAATGTTTTGGATAAACAAGGATTAAACAATACTTGCGCATTAATTGTTAGATATTTTGGTGGTATAAAACTTGGAGCAGGGGGTTTGATTAGAGCCTATTCTAACGCTACATCTTTAGCTATTGAAAAAGCCACTATTGTAGAAGATGTTAAGTACCCCAAATATAAATTAGCTTTAAGTTATGAACTTGCAAATAAGGTTGATAATTTTTTAAGCAAAAATACTTTATATCTTCAAAAAAGTTATGATGAAAAAGTAACTATTTATTATTGTCTTAAACCAAATACTTCAAATGATAAAATAGTTGAACTAACAAAGGGCATTGTTCCTACTTTATCTGGTGAAGAAACAATTCAAAAAGTGATAAAATAAAGCCATGAACATATTAACAACCATAAATTCTTATATTAAATATGTCTATATACTACTTGGAATAATCCTTTTAGTTTATCTTATAAAAGTTCTATTGGTCTTAGGCAAAATAGGACAAGCATCACTTCCTATTGTTACAAATGGTGAAAAGATTGTTAATCAATTAGATTTATTAAACAAAAAAAGTGAACAAATAGAACATACTTTAAATACAAGTATCCCCTTCTTTAAAAACATTGTTTTATTACTAGTACTTATTAATTCAATTAGTAAAGACTTCTATGAAACAAGAAGAAGTAAGAGAAGTGTTAAAAAATCAATAAACAAGATAATAAAAACACAAAAGAAAATTGATCCAAACTTCTCTATTGCCAAGTTATCAAAAGCAATTCTAAATCATTAATCCAACAGCAGTTGGATTTTTTTATACATATTGACTTATGATATATAGGTGATATCATTTTGATATCAAAGGAGAAACTTATGCAAGAAATTATTTTAGACAAGAAAAGAAACGGCATGCTTGCCCTATCATTAATCTTATTATCATTAATTTTATCCATCTTCTTATTTTTAATAGCAGTTAGAAACAATAGTCCCCTTATTGGGATACTAGCTAGTATCTTATTTGTTATAGATTGTATTCTATTTGCCGGGCTAAAAGTACTTAAGCCACAAGAAGCATTAGTGCTTACCTTATTTGGTAAATACATTGGCACATTAAAGGGAGAAGGATTCTATTTTGTAAATCCATTTTGTACATCAATTAATCCAGCTGCCAAAACATCATTAAGTCAAAGTGGTGATGTTAAAAAGAAAGGTGTCGAACAAGGAGAAATAAATATTGGTTCCAATAAGATTTCCCTTAAAATGATGACCCTAAATAATGCTGTCCAAAAAATAAATGATTGTCTTGGTAATCCAGTGGAAATCGGTATTGCCGTAATATGGAAAGTAAATGATACTTATAAGGCTGTATTCAATGTTGATAACTATAAAGAATATTTAAGTTTACAATGTGATAGTGCTCTTAGAAATGTTGTAAGAATTTATCCATATGATGTTGCAAGTAATGTTGATACAACAGGTGATGGTATTGCGGACGATGGTTCTTTAAGAGGATCTAGTGAAATAGTAGCAGCCAGAATTAAAGCTGAAATACAAGAAAAGGTACAAGAAGCAGGACTTGAAATAGTAGATGCAAGAATCACCTATTTGGCATATGCCCCTGAAATTGCCTCAGTTATGCTACAAAGACAACAAGCTGCAGCAATTATCGACGCAAGAAAGATGATTGTCGATGGAGCAGTAGGTATGGTAGAAATGGCTTTAGAAAGACTAAAGGAAAATGATGTAGTTGACCTTGATGAGGAAAGAAAAGCGCAAATGGTCTCTAATTTATTGGTTGTCTTATGTGGCAACAAGGATGCTCAACCTATCGTTAATTCCGGTTCTCTATATTAATGGAAAAGAAACAAGTGCCATTAAGAATTTCTAAAAAACTCTTTGATGATTTATCATCATGGGCTGAAGATGATTTTAGAAGTTTAAACGGCCAAATAGAATATATATTAACGGAATGCGTAAAACAAAGAAAGAAAAACGGTAAGTATATCTCAGATAAAATAGATGAACCATTAGATGTAGATATAAAAGAGTTTAAAAAAGATTAGTGCTAACTAATCTTTTTTAAAACAAAAGCACTTATATTTCAAAGTGCTTAATTCAATATAATCTATTAGATCATTGGCTCATCCCAAGATTCTGGGATTTCTAGACCTAATAATTTAAAGATAGTAGCCGCAATATTGCTTAAACCAAAATCACCATCTTTAATTGTTACATCATCAGCGTTGTAGATAATGAATGGAACCTTATTTAAAGTATGAGAAGTCTTAGCTTGAAGCTTATCAGTAGGTTTCTTTTGTTTTTGATACATTTCATCTGCATTACCATGGTCAGCAGTAACAAGTAAGATACAATCATTACGCTTACAAGCTTCCATTACTCTTTTTAAGTTCAAATCAACAGATTCAACACCAATTACAGTAGCCTCATAATCACCAGTATGGCCAACCATATCACCATTTGGATAATTAGTTCTTAAGAAAGCATATTTCTTAGAATCAATTGCCTCTACAAGCTTATCAGTAATATCAGAAGACTTCATCCAAGGTCTTAAATCGAATGTACATAAATCTGACTTAATTTCTACCCAAGTTTCCAAGTTTTCATCAAACTTTTCACTTCTATTACCATTCCAGAAATAAGTAACATGACCAAACTTTTGTGTTTCGGAAATTGCATAAGTAGGTAAACCATTCTTAACAAAGTATTCAGACATTGTTTCCTTAATCTCAGGAGGATTAACTAAGTAATTAGCAGGAATATGTAAATCACCATCATATTCAAGCATGCCAGCATACATCACATCAACTTCCTTACTCTTATCAAATTTGTAACCATTGTTGTCAAAAGCACGAGAGATTTCAAGAGCTCTATCACCTCTAAAGTTGAATAGAATGACTGAATCATGATTTTCGATTGTACCAACAGGAGTATCACCATCACAAATTACAAATTCAGGAAGGTTTTGATCATCCACTCCAAGTTCCTTACGATAAGTTTCGATTGCCTTTGTTGCACTAGCAAATTTTCTACCAATACCAGCAACATGAGTATCCCAGCCTCTTTTTACCATATCCCAATCAGCTTCATATCTATCCATAGTGATATACATTCTGCCTCCACCTGAAGCAATACGAGCATCAAAGCTATCATCATTTAAAGAAGCCATATGTTCTTCTAAATCATTAATATAAATTAGTCCAGAAGTATCAGGTACATCTCTACCATCCATTAAACAATGAACTCTAACTCTATTAATGCCCTCTTTTTTAGCCTCAGTAATCATAGCCTTTAGATGCTTGATATTAGAGTGTACGTTACCATCAGATAATAGACCTAAGAAATGTAAAGTATGACCCTTAGCATTATCAATTAGTTTTTTCCAAACATCACTTTGGTAAATAACACCAGACTCAATTGATTCATTAACAAGCTTAGCACCTTGAGAATAAACTTGACCACAGCCAATAGCGTTATGACCAACTTCAGAATTTCCCATATCATCATCACTTGGCAAACCAACTGCTGTACCATGAGCCTTAATCTTTGTCCATGGATAATTAGCTTTTAAATAATCTAATGTAGGTGTATAAGCATTCTTAACCGCATTACCTAATGTATTATCAGATTCGCCAACACCATCCATTACAACAATAACAACAGGTTTTTTATTCATATAAAATATTTCCTCTTTCCATTTAAAATATTACCATATTATTCACAAGATAAAGAAGGAAGATTATCCCCACTAATAGATACTATTTATTTTCCTTAACAGTTCTAACAATTGTTTCCTTTAGTATTCCAACGCTTAACGGTTTGGAAACATGATCATTCATACCAGCCTCACTTGCCTTTTTCTTATCTTCCACAAAAGCATTAGCCGTCATCGCAATTATTGGTGTATTAATACCCAATAAACGAATTTGCTTAGTAGCCGTAAGACCATCCATTATTGGCATCATAATATCCATTAAAATTACATCAAACTTATCCTTGTTTCCATTTACAATATCAACTGCATCCTTGCCATTATTAGCTTTAGTAACATAAGCTCCCTCATTATTCAAAATAAAACTAGCTATTTCCATATTTAATTCATTATCTTCTACTAGCAAGATATTTAATCCCCTTATTGAATAATCTTCAATAGGCACTTCCTCTTTTTTGATGACTTCTTTATCAATTTTAAAAGGAATCGTTGCATAGAAAGTCGTGCCCACATTAAGTTCGCTTTCAAAAGTTAAAGTACCACCCATCTTTTCAACTAAACCTTTTGCGATAGGCATACCTAAACCAGATCCATTATATTTAGATTTATAAGCACTGTTTTCTTGACTAAAGGCCTCAAATATCTTTTCTTTATAATCATCTGACATGCCTATACCTGTATCAGCACAAACAAATTTAATAGTAGTTATATTTTTATTACCATATATTTCCTTACAAGATACTCTAATTAATCCGTTATCTTTATTATACTTAACCGCATTAGATAAGATATTCATATACAAACGTTTAACATGCAATGGCGAACCAATTAAATTCCAATGTTTAACATCCATTTGGCCTACGATAAACTTAATATTTCGCTCTTGCGCTAATTTCTCAATCACAACATTAACTTCTTCAAATACTTCTTTCAAATTAAAAGGCTTTTCCTCAAGCTCAAACTCACCTGATTCAAGTTTGCCCATATCCAAAACCTCATTGACTAATTCAAGCAACAAATTAGAAGTTTCCCTTATTTTATTTCGACATTCTTTGCGTTTGCTTGCATCATCATCATAATATTCAGACATCTGTACCATTCCACAAATTCCATTGATAGGCGTTCTAATATCATGTGACATTCTTTGCAAGAATTCTGTCTTAGCCCTATTAGCACTATCAGCTCTTAAGACCGCCTGTCTTAATTCTTCCTTGTATTCTTCATCCTTTATTTTTTCTAATTTTTCATGTTCGGAATTAGAACGCTGCATTATTGCATAAATCGTAATCAAAACAAACAAATAAAACAACATCACAATCAAAATTGTGGATGGCAATAATTTGAAAATACTACTATTCGAAATATAAGCATAGATATAGTGATTCCTTTGTTTAAGCATTACACCATAACAACTATCACTAGCCACCGGATAAATATGCTTACTATCATTGTTATTCTTTAAGATTTGAATTATATGATTATCACTAGTCTGTTGGCCAATCAAAGAATCATCATTACTAGCAATTATCACACCATTATCCGCAACAATTATTGTCGCATCAGAACTTGTGTTATAGCCTTGAAGTAAATTTTGAATAGTCAAAGTATAATCCATCACATATTTAGCACCAGTATAGAAATAGGCTACAACAATACCGCTATTATCCTTTTTACAACAAGCGGCCATGTCAACATAAGAACCGTCAGCCAAATCAATACGAGCTGAATAAGTCCTCTTGTCATAGTTACTCCAATCTAAAATCGTATCTTGTTTAACATAATCCTTTAAATAATTATAAATAACATCATTATCATAATAAGCATTAATCACATCTCCCTTTTCATCAAGAAGCATAATGCCATCAAGCCACAATTTATCTGCATAATCACATAATAAAGTTGAATCAATCACTTTCTTATCTAATTCATCTTCATTTAATAAATAACTAACTTGTCTTGTATTTTCTATCGCCCTTAAAAGACCTTGTGATTCGCTTGCCTCATTGTAATGGGTATAAGCGCTACATTGAACCTTTACATAATTCGCAATATCCAAAAGAGCCTTTTGAGCACTATTTTTTTCTTGTTTATAAACAATAAAAGTAGATATGCTAAAAACTAGTATTCCTACCAAAATAGAAGAATATACAAATTTCCTTCTTTTAGTATCCAAGTTTATCAACCTCCAAATACTTAGCCGCATTATCTAAATACTTAGAAATGATTTTTTCACTTGTACCATCAAGTCTCATCTCCTCTAATGTCTTATCTAACTGTTGGCATATTCCTCTATCATCATATTTAGAAAAGGCTACACCAATACCAACAACCATAAGTGGTTCTTCTAAAATACGATAATTAGTATCATAATCCTTGTTATATTGAATGATTGAAGTCTCATGAGCCGCAATCGCATCCACATAGCCCTTGCCCAAAAAAGTAAAAATAAGTTCTCTTTTCTCTAGACTTAATAAATTAGAAAGTTGAGGAATTCTTTCATCTGTTCTTTTTAAAAAGATAGTCTCAGGCTTGGTGGTAGATTGAACAGCTAAATTCTTATCTTTTAAATCAGCTAAAGTATAAATATCGGAATCATTATTTACCGCGACCACTTGATTGGAAACCATATATGAACCAGCCCAATTATAATCATCAAAACGCCCCGCCATGGAAAAACAGCCCCATATGCAATCAATATCTTTTCTTTCCACTAAATTCTTTTTATTTTCCCAATCAATCTGAACAATCTCAACATTATAGCCCATTCTTTTAAAAGCTTCTTTAGCTAGATCAACATCAATGCCAGTAGCAATACCATCCTCATCCAAATAATTAAATGGAGGATAACTATCAGAACCAACTTTAATGGTTGGCAAAATATTATTTTCATCATCATTAATTGAACAACCAAATAAACACATACTGATTAAGCATGTGTTTATAAGCATAATAAAAAGCTTCTTAAAAGAAAATGTTCTCATCGATTTATAAATTATATTAA
>CAVKAO010000039.1:0-16333 GCA_963654705.1 Oscillospiraceae bacterium | reverse complement strand
GTTGAAGCAGGAAGCTCTGACTTCAAATACGAAGTATTAAGTCGGAGTAGTTCACCATTATAGATACATAAGTTAATAGCTTGTGTATTTTTTATTTATGTGAGCTATAATAAAACTAGTTAGCAAGGACTAACTATAATACTTATGAATAAATCGATTTGGGATATCTATGCGCCAATATATGAAAAAGCAATGCGTTTAGATAAAAAATATTATGAATATATGTATGATAGAATTCCTGTTTTAATCAAAGATAAGGATGTTTTAGAAATTGCCACTGGTCCTGGTTTGTTGGCTAAACATGTTGCAAGTTATTCAAAGAATATGATTGCCACTGATTATTCCAAAGGCATGATTAATGAAGCTAAAAAAGGGAAGTATCCTGCCAATTTAAAATTTGAAGTAGCCGATGGTACTTGCCTACCTTATAAAGATAATAGCTTTGATGTGGTAATTATTGCCAATGCCTTGCATATTATGTCAGAACCTGAAAAAGCATTATTAGAAATTCATAGAGTATTAAGAAAAGATGGTATTTTGATTGCCCCTAATTTTGTTGGTCATAAGAAAAGCATAATATGGGCTAATATTTTAAAATTTTGTGGTATTAAATTTAAACATCAATGGAGTGGTGACCAATATTTACGATGGTTAGATGATAATGGATGGTGTGTTATCTTTTCTAAGCTAATGCCATCAAGAATATCTTTAATGTATACCGAATGTGTTAGAAAGAAGGACATATGATATTTGAAACATATGGGAATAAAAATAATCCAGCTATTCTATTTTTTCATGCGATGGGTGTTGTTGGTGAAAGTAGTAAGCCAGTTATTGATTATTTAAAAGATAACTATTATTGTATTACACCAACTTCTTCCGTTTACTGTAAGGGCCAAAAATATATAAGTAAACAAGATGAAATAAGACAGGTAGAAAAATTTTTAAAAAGTGAAAATATTAGTACAATAGCTCTAGTAGTTGCCTCATCTATTGGTGCTGATTTAGGGGTTGCTTTTTTATCTAAGACAAAATTAGATATTGAACATGTCTTTATAGATGGAGGACAATTTGCCCAAATAAAGTTGTCTACAAGGCACATTATGACACCTTTTTTATATCTAGCGATTAAAAGCTTATATTGGAGTAAGGGCAAAACTTTAAAGAAAATATTATGGTGTGATAATGATGATATCAAACCTTATTTTATAAAGGCTGGTGAAAATTTAACTTACGCCAATTTACATAGGCAATTAAACGATAGTTTAGAAAATAAACCATTTCCTGAATTATCTAAAAAGCTACAAAAGTGTACATATTTTGAATTTGGTAGTATTGAAGACCATTTTAAATATCGTGATAATGTTAAAAGAAACTATCCATATGCTAACTATCCTATCTTTGAAGGCCATAATCATATGGAATACCAAATTTTGGATGCAAAAGGATATGCGGATATGCTTAATACAATCGTTAAAGAAGATAGATTACCTAATTTATCATTTTTAAGATAGTTTTGATTCACATTGACGATTTTTTAAAAAATATCGCTTTTAAATTTTATAATAGTATTATCAATACATATTAAGGGGATTGGTAATGGATAGCTATTATGAGATGATTTCAGCTTTGACTGCTGATTATTTAAATGTTTATGTCGTTGAACCAGAAAGAGATATTGGTGCCGTTGTAAAACTTGATGGATATGTTACGGAAGGAATTCAAGAAGTTAGAAATGAGTTTTCTTATAGTAAGACGCTAAAAACTTACGCCAATAATCGTGTTTATAAAGATGATATTGACAATTTTTTAGCTTTTGCCTTACCAGAACCTTTAATTAAAAACTTTTCTGATGGAAAAGAGAGAGTTGAATTTAATTATCGAGTTTTAGTAGATAATAATTTACAACACTATAGTGGTCTATATACACGAATTTCAAAAGCTGGTGATCCTCTTAAGATTGTTTGCGGTTTTAGAAATACCGAATCTATTATTTCCTTGCAAAAGAAAACACGTAATGAAGGTTTATATAGTGCTTATGGTGCTATTGCTGATGTATATTTGGCAATGCATAGAGTAAATGTTAAAAATAATACTTATGTTTCTATTAAGACTACGGATGCCATTTTAAAATATACAATTAAGGATTCAAATAAGTTTGATGAAAATGTTGCCAGTATCATAAGGGGGCTTGCGAAAGAAGAATACTATAAGCAAGCTATGGAATTTTTAGATATCCATACCCTTGATGCTAGATTAAAGAATAAGAATCACATTTCTATTAATTTTGTCGGCAAGGTTGCTGGATTGTGTAAACTTCATTTTATTAAAGAAGATAAAGATGAAAATGGCGATTTATATCATGTTGTTTTTGCGGTAGAGGTATTAGAGGAAGGTAGATATCAAAGTGCCTTTGATGCACTATCAGAGAATTTTAAAAATGTCTATTCTCTTGATTTGAATAAAGGAACAGCTATTGTTCTTAAGTTTATTGATGAGTTTAAAGATGGAAGACTAGATGATTTAAAAGACCAAGAATTTCCTTATGAGGCTATCTTGAATGCTTGGATTAATGAAACTGTTCATATTGATGATAGAGCTAATTTAATGAAGGCTTTAAGTATTAAAAACTTAAAAGAAGTTTTTTCTTATAAAGATGAATTAACTGGTAATTATCGTATGGTTGTAAATGAACGCATATATAACTATCAATATAATCTGAAGAAAATAAATGAAGAGGGTAAAGTTATTGCAGGCTTTCAAAATATTGATAAAATCATTGCTGAACATGCATTACTAGAGAAAAAAGAAAGAGAAAAAGAAGAGGCTTATCAAAAGAAAATAAGAGAACATGTAGAAGTTATTTCTTCTCTTTCTACTATATATTCTTCAATCTTTAAGGTGAATATAGATTCGCATAAATATGAAGTTGTAAGTGAATCTACAAAAATGCAAGATATTCAAAATAAAATCGTGAAATATGAGGATGCGGTTAAATTCATTGTGAATAATTTTGTTGAAAAAGATGTTCAAGAAAAGATGTTGGATTTCTTGGATTTATCTACCTTAAGACAACGTTTAAAAGATACCAATACTATAGTAACAGAATATAAAAATGCTAAGGGTAGTTGGTTACAAGGTCGTTTCATTGTTCAAAGTAGAAATAAGAATAATGAAGTGAATGATGTTCTTTATGTGGCAAGAGATATAAGTCTTGAAAAACAAAGAGAATTAATTCAACAAGAACGTTTAGAAGCCTTATCTTTAGATTATACGGCGGTTTTTGTCTGTGATTTATTAAAGGATACGATGCGTGAGACAAAAATAAAGGAAACATCGCATTTCTATAAAGATAGTGAACATACAACATCATTTTCTGATTGGGTTAATTATTCTTATGATAATGTGATTATTAAAGATAGTGTCCCTGATTATAAAGAGATTTTTAATAAAGATTATCTAATCGATTATTTTAAAGATCACGATATGTTTATATCAAGACATAAAGTAAAGCCAAATAAAGCAGGGCATGAATACTTTGAGGTTAGAATAGTTCCTTACTATCAAGATAAAGATAGTTTTGAAGTAATGTGGGCCTTTCGTTCTATTGATGATATTATCGAAAATGAGCGTAAGCAACAAGAACAACTCTCTATTGCCTTAAATAGTGCTAAGCAAGCTAATAGAGCTAAATCTACTTTCTTAAATAGTATGTCGCATGATATTAGAACACCAATGAATGCGATTATTGGCTTTACAGCCCTAGCCTTAAATCATATCGATAATACCACTCAAGTTAAAGATTATTTAGAGAAGATAAGTACCTCAAGTTCACATTTATTAAGTTTAATTAATGATATTTTGGACATGAGTAGAATCGAAAGTGGTGTAGTAAAACTTGATGAAAAACCAGTTCATATTCCCGATGTTTTACAAGACTTAAGGACAATGGTTTTGGGACTTGTGAATGCTAAAAATCAAAATCTATATATTGATACGATTGATGTTGTACATGAGGATGTAATTTGTGATAAATTGCGTTTAAATCAAATATTAATCAATATTGTTGGCAATGCGATTAAATTTACCAATAATGGTGGCGATATTATGATTCGTTTAGCTGAAAAACCATGTAGTATAAAAGGCTATACTGCCTATGAGTTTTCAATAAAAGACACCGGTATTGGCATGTCTAAGGAATTTATAGGTCATATTTTTGATACATTTACTCGCGAATATTCTAGTACAGTAAGTGGTATTCAAGGCACAGGACTTGGCATGTCTATTACTAAGAATATTGTTGATATGATGAATGGCAAAATTGATGTTGAAAGCCAAATAGGTAAGGGTTCAAAATTTACGGTTACCTTAAATTTAAAATTAACTGATAAACCAATTGAGTTTACGCCAATCGAAGATTTACTTGGTGCTAGAGTGCTTGTGGCGGATGATGATATTAATACTTGCCGCAGTGTTTGTAGTATGCTAAGGGAAATTAAAATGCGTCCTGATTGGACAACAAGTGGCAAAGAGGCTATCATCAGAGCCCAAGAAGCAACTGATTTAAAAGATGAATATAAGGCTTTTATAATTGATTATCTTATGCCTGATATGAATGGTATTGAGGTGATAAGAAGAATAAGAAAAGTGATAAGTGATGAAATTCCAATTATTATTCTTACAGCTTATGATTGGACAGACTTTGAAAAAGAGGCTAGAGAAGCTGGTGTTACAGCCTTTGTATCTAAACCATTATTTATGTCTTCTTTAAGAGATGCTTTAACAAATAAAGCTAATGTGGCTTGTAAAAAAACTAGTAAAAAGCATTATAACTATAATGGCAAGCGTATACTTTTGGTAGAAGATAATAAGCTCAATAGAGAGATTGCTAGTGAAATTTTAAAAGAAGCTGGATTAGAAGTGGATTGTGTTAATGATGGTGATATTGCGGTAGCTACCATCAATAAAGAAGATGCAGATAAATATGATTGCATCTTAATGGATATTCAAATGCCACGAATGGATGGTTATACCGCTACAAGGGAAATAAGAACTCTTCCAGATAACAAGAAGGCCAATATTCCTATTATTGCTATGACGGCTAATGCTTTTGAAGAAGATAAGAAAAAATCTTTGGAAGTAGGTATGAATGGCCACATTGTTAAACCTATCAGTATTGATTTAATAGCTTTTGAACTAGATAAAATATTTGGTATTAAAAATTAAAATAAAAGCTGACTTTTTACACTGGTCAGCTTTTATAATTTTATGCATTTAAGATACTAGCAAGAAATGCTTTAACGCGCTCATTTTTAGGGTGGTTGAAAAATTCATCAGGTGTATTTTCTTCAAGAATCTTGCCTTTATCTAAAAAGAGAATTCGATCTGCTACCTCTTTAGCAAAACCCATTTCATGAGTCACAACAATCATGGTGATGTCTTCTTTAGCCAAGTCCTTCATAAGGTTAAGCACTTCATTAACCATTTCTGGGTCTAGGGCACTGGTTGGTTCATCAAATAAAATAACTTCTGGGTCCATAGACAAAGCACGCACTATCGCAACTCTTTGTTTCATGCCACCTGATAATGCGCTAGGGTAACACTTAGCAAAACTTTCAAGATTCACTCTTTTTAATAGTTCCATAGCTTTTTCTTCAGCTTTTTGCTTTGGCATCTTTTTCAGCTTAATTGGTCCAACAGTTAAATTTTCAATAATAGTTAGATTATCAAAAAGATTAAAGCTTTGAAAAACCATCATCATATTTTTTCTCGCTTCATTTATGTTGGTTAAAAGAGAAGTAAGTTCTTTATCCTTATAAAATATTTTTCCACTACTAGGTTTTTCTAAAAGATTTAGACATCTTAGAAAAGTTGACTTACCACAACCAGAAGGTCCAAGTATTACACAAACTTCACCTTTATGAAAGTCTGTTGAAATACCATCTACGGCAACCACTTTATCAAATTCTTTATGTAAGTCTTCAACGTGTAATATTACATCAGTGTTTTTCATTTTTCTTTAGCCTTCTTTCGATAAGTGAAATAAAATATGACATGATAATTACAATAATTAAATAAATTAGGGCAACGCTTAATAAAGGAAGTAAAGCTTCATAGGTTCTTGATCTAATAAAGTCACCAGCTCTAGTTAAATCAAAGATACCAATATAGCCTGAAATAGCCGTCTCTTTTAATAAAACGATTAGTTCATTACCAAGGGTAGGAACAACATTTTTTAAAGCTTGAGGTAATATAAATAGGTGCATAGTTTCAAAATAGCTAAAGCCCATAGCTCTACCAGCTTCATATTGGCCTGAATCAATAGAATTCCAACCAGCTCTAATTATTTCTGACACATAAGCGCCACTATTAATGCCGAAAGCTATTGTGGCAATAACTATTTTATTAACGCTAGTACTTGCGAAAATTACATAATAAATAATTAGTAATTGAATAACCGATGGTGTTCCTCTTATAATTGCTAAGTAAATTTTAACGATAAAGTTGCCTATTTTTAAGATATGTAATTTATCGTGGGTATATCTTATAAAGGCAATTACAAGTCCTAATACAAGGCCAATAATTTCCGCAAACAGTGTAATTAATAAGGTGACACCAAGACCTTGAAGTAGTGATTTATAACGATCATCTTTAATAAAGTTTTGATATAGTTTATCGGTAAATGATGAAATGCTTGAACTGTTTCCTTTATGAACAACCGCAACTTGTTTAGATGTGGAATAGATAACATCTGTAAAATCAACATTCTTAAGTCTTTCCTCAGTGATTGTCATACCAGCTACACCAATATCGTTTTTACCTGTTACAACGGATGTGATAATGGAAGAAAATTGCATATCATCAATTTCTAAAGACATATTTAAGCGATCAGCTATAACTCTACATAAGTCCATGTCAATTCCTACATATTGACCATTTTCAATATATTCATAAGGCTCAAATTCTGCATTTGTCGCAACCTTTAAAACGCCATTTGATCTATCTAGTGTAGTATCTGATACATATTCATATTCGCTATCATTAAAGTAGTGATAGATAATATTATCTAAAGTGCCATCAGCTTTTATATCCGCAATAACTTTATTAATCTTAGCTTTTAATTCTGTGTTTTGTTTGCTGATGCATATGGCTGATTCATCATCTGCAAGTGGCTTTTCTAAAATAAACAATGAATCATTTATAGCTAAGAATGCTTCAGCAGCCTTATCATTCATAATTACAGCATCTACTTTATCTTGTAATAAAGCTTGAATACAATCATATGGCGAATTATATTCTTCAACCGTACTATCTTCTATTGCGGAAGCAGTTAAATCCTCGGATGTACCAAGTTGAACACCAATTACTTTTCCTTTTAAATCATCAAGACTATTTATTTCACTTCTTTTATTAGCTTGACAACTTGTAAAAAGAAATAAAGTAATCAAAACTATAAATAGTTTACTTAAATTTTTTCTTAACATGGTTTAATTATATCTTTTAAAGGGTTAATTAATTAATGAATTATTAAAGTTTGCGTATGCTAACTAATAAAGTATAATTATCTAGTTGAAAAAGAGGAACTATGGATAAGATAAATAAAAAACGTTTAAAAGAACAATATGTAGTTGAGGAAATGATTAGACTATATTGTAAAAGAAATCATCATACGAGTGGTTTGTGCGAAGAATGCGAAGAACTATTAGAATATGCCAAGTTAAGAAGTGAAAAATGTCCATTTATGAAAGATAAGACATTTTGTTCTAATTGTAAGGTGCATTGTTATAAACCGGAAAAAAGAGAGCAAATTAGAAAAGTTATGCGTTATAGTGGACCACGTATGCTTTTCTATCATCCCTGTCTTGCCATTTGGCATTTGATAAGTAGCAAAAAGGAGAAGAGGAGATTAAAGAATGATAAAAACTAGATTAATAAAATTATTAGATGATTCTAAGAAATATATTATTTGTAACATCTTATTTCAATGGCTTAATTTATTAGCGCAAGTATTAATGGTATTTACAATAGCTGATTTAATTGAATCTCTTTATTACGGTGTTCTAGATAGTGAAACGATTAAAATTGCTTGTGTTAAATTTATTATCATCATTCTCGTAAAATATGCATGTGATAGGGCAATAAGCAAAACAAGTTTTTTAGCAAGTGTAGATGTCAAGAGAATATTAAGAGAGAAGATATATGATAAGATGCTTAAGCTTGGTTCTTCTTATAGTGAGAAAGTTTGGACAAGCGAAATAGTGCAAGTTTCAACTGAAGGTGTTGAACAATTAGAAACTTATTATGGCAAATATTTGCCCCAACTTTTTTATTCATTACTTGCGCCTATTACTTTATTTATTATTTTAAAAAATATTAGTCTTAAGGCAAGTATAGTACTTTTAATATGTGTACCACTTATTCCTATTTCTATTGTTGTGGTACAAAAGATTGCTAAAAAATTACTTAATAAATATTGGGGAATTTATACAAGTTTAGGTGATTCTTTTTTAGAAAACTTACAAGGTCTAACAACCCTAAAAGTTTATAAGGCAGATCAAAAAAAGGCTGATGAAATGGATGAAGAGTCTACCCAATTTAGAAATATCACCATGAAAGTATTAACCATGCAACTAAATTCGACAAGTGTTATGGATATTGTGGCCTATGGTGGGTCAGCAATAGGTATGGCAGTAGCAATTTGTGAATTTATTAAGGGGAATATCACAATTAGCAACACACTTTGCATTGTCCTTTTATCTAGTGAATTCTTTTTACCACTTAGACTTTTAGGATCATATTTTCATATTGCGATGAATGGTATGGCGGCTAGTGACAAGATATTTAGAATTCTTGATTTACCAGAAGATGAAATAAAACAAGAAAACATCAAAGATGAACCTTTGAATATTGATTTTAAAGATGTTCATTTTTCTTATGAAAAGGATAGAGAAATCCTAAAGGGTATAAATCTGAATATCAAAGCTAATAACTTTGTTTCTATCGTTGGTGAATCTGGTTGTGGCAAATCAACTATTGCCTCTATTTTATGTGGCAAAAATAAAAACTATGAAGGTGAAATATTAATAGGTTCTAGCTCTTTAAAAGAAATAAATGATGAAAATCTTTTAAAGCATGTCTTGCTTGTAAAACATAATAGTTATTTGTTCAAGGGAACTGTGGAAGATAATTTAAAAATGGCTAAAGAAAACGCTACAAAAGAAGAGATGGAAGCAGTTTTAGCTAAAGTTAATCTATTAGATTTTTTAAATAGCCAAGATGGACTTAAAACCAAGTTACTTGAAAAGGCTAGTAACTTATCGGGTGGACAATGTCAAAGGCTAGTATTGGCAAGAGCACTATTGAAAGAAGATGTTTCAATTTATATTTTTGATGAGGCAACTTCAAACATTGATGTAGAAAGTGAAGAAACAATTATGAAAGTTATTCATGAGCTTGCCAAAAACAAAACAGTCTTATTAATTTCTCATCGTTTAGCCAATGTTGTTTCTTCCGATATGATTTATTATTTGAAGGATGGAATAATAAAAGAGTTTGGTAAACATGAAGAGTTAATAAATTTAAATGGTGAATATGCTAACATCTATAATAATCAAATGGCTTTAGAAAACTATGGAAGGGAGATTAATCATGAATAGAAGAAGTGCTATTTCAATAATGACTAGTCTAATTGTATTAATAAAGCCATTAATTTTAATTATGCTAGCGGCCATAATACTTGGCACAATTGGCTATTTATGTGCAATCTTTTTAACGATACTTGCAAGTAGTGCACTATGCGTTGGTATTAATAATCCTAATTCTTTAAATATTCAAACAATTTTAACAATTATGATTGTTATTGCATTATTAAGGGGTGTTTTGCATTATGCTGAACAATATTGTGATCACTTTATAGCCTTTAAATTATTAGCGATTATTCGTCATCAGGTTTTTGCATCATTAAGAAAGTTATGTCCAGCTAAATTAGATGGTAAAGATAAGGGGAATCTAATTTCAATTATTACAACTGATATTGAATTACTTGAAGTATTTTATGCTCATACTATCTCTCCAATAGCTATTGCTTTATTAACTTCTTTGATAATGATTGTTTTTATAGGTAAATTTAATATATATTGTGGCTTATTAGCTTTATTGGCTTATGTTATTGTGGGGGTTTTAATACCTTTATATAACGGCAAAAAGGGAAGTGATGTAGGACTTTTATATCGTAATGAATTTGGTCAACTAAATAGCTTTGTATTGGATAGTTTAAGAGGCCTTGATGAAACAATTCAATTTAATGTGGGTAAAAAACGCAAAGAAGAAATTATTGAAAAGTCAAAGAAACTTGGCAATATACAAAGAAAACTAAGCTATAGCGAAGGAAAGCAAAGATCTTTTACTAATCTTGTTATTTTAATTAGTTCTTTGATGATGTTACTTTTATCTATGAGCTTATATGAAAAAGGGTTATTAGATTTTAATGGCGTCATAATTTGTACAGTAGCAATGATGTCTTCCTTTGGACCGGTTGTAGCTTTAGCTAGCTTGTCTAATAATTTAAATCAAACCTTGGCAAGTGGTGAAAGAGTTTTATCTTTACTTGAAGAAACACCAATTGTAGAAGAAGTTGATGGTGATACAGATGAATTATCAAACAAGGGGGCTAAAGTAAATAATGTTAGTTTTACTTATAACAAACAGCTTATTTTAGATGATTATTCAATTGAATTTAAACAAGGAAAGATAAGTGGTATCCATGGACCTAGTGGTTCTGGTAAGTCTACTTTACTTAAGCTTTTGATGCGCTTTTATGATGTGAATAAAGGTGAAGTTCTAGTAGAAGAAAAAAATGTTAAACAAATACCAACAAGTCATTTAAGAGATATTGAAAGCTATGTTAGTCAAGAAACTTATTTATTCCATGATTCTATCGCCAACAATATTGCTTTGGCTAAAAAAGATGCGAGTCAAAAAGAAATTATTGAAGCATGTAAAAAAGCTTCAATTCATGATTTTATTATGTCTCTTCCAAATGGCTATGACACAAAAGTTGCAGAACTTGGTGATAGTTTATCAGGAGGTGAAAAACAAAGAATTGGCGTTGCTAGAGCATTTTTACATGATTCTGATTTAATTTTATTAGATGAGCCTACTAGCAATCTTGATTCTTTAAATGAAGGAATTATCCTAAAAGCACTAAAAGAAGAAAGCAAGGATAAGACAATTATTTTAGTATCACATCGTAATTCAACAATGAATGTTTGCGATACGGTTTATGAAATGAAGAAAGAAAGAGTTTCTTAATAAAACATTTACAACTTTTAAGTAATGATTTTAATGTTTGAAAACAACTATTTAAAAGTCTTTTTGTGCGCTATGAACTTGTAATAAATGTTTATATTTTCGAAGTGTTAGGTATGTGATTGCCCTAAAAAAACTAGAGAAGGTGGCAACTCTAGTTTTGATAATTGATATTATTGTTTTTTAATAATGGATAAACTATTAATTTTTCGCTATTTAAATCTTCATTTTTCATATCAACAGCAGATATTTGAAAGTTATCGTATGTCTTATAGTAATAAATAAGTTCACTTGTTGACATACATGATGAATAAATGGTGATTTCATATTTATCTTTTTCAACCTCACAACAGCCTCTTTGTTGTTCAACACTGCCTAATAAATGAAAGAATTGGCTTACATTACTGTTTTCATCTTCATTGGCTAAAGAATGTGCTTTTGTAAAAGTGGCTCTTACAAATCTAGACATTGATGATAAATCACCAGGTAGACCAATAGCACCCATTCCTCTAGAATAGTTTGTCAGTTTTATATTTTCACATAGTGAATTAGTTGGTTGTTTCTCACTTAAATGTTGATAATTGTTTAAATTAAATCTTTGCAAAGGGTAGGGTGGATTGTTAGTTAAAACGCCAATATCGTTATCGTATACAAAGGTTCCTTCTTTTGTACATTCTAAAGTTATGGTATTACCATCTTTATCACTTATTAACCAGTGTAAAGGTGAATTAGGCATATTATCTTTAAAATAAGTGTCAACAATTTCAATTTTATTTAAAGCTTGTTTAACTTCTTTGATACTTTTGTTGTTACCTAATAAGTAGGGTATCAATTCAAAAGAAGAAATATTATCTTTATTTTCAGCCAATTGTTTACTATAACAGGCATTATTAGTGAAATTTAGTCCCGCAACACATAGTCCTTTTTCGTTCATACCATCAAAATATAATGGATAATCATCAACTACAAAAGCTATGCCAATTATAGCGAAATGAGTTTTTGATTGTTTGGCGTGTCTAAAATTAAAAGCATAGTTTCTTGGCGTGATTACAACTTCTTCTCCATAATCAAATTCATAATCAAAATTGCGACCAAAATAAGTGTTCTTATTTTTATAAGATAATGCAGTACACATAATGTATCCTCCGTTTTCATTATTGTATTTCTTATATTGCAAAAAATAAATATAATACATATATGCAAAGAGTCTTAAAAATTATCTTATCGCTATTTTTAATTGTTTCCTTTTTAAGTGCTTGTGATAAAGATGATGGAAATAATTACATTGTTGCGAAAGTTTATAAAAATGCTAAATTTGATTGTGCTAATCTAGAATTAGATGAAGATGATTTCACTAATGCAGGATTTAGCTTTGGTGATAGTTTTAATATTAGCTTCCCAGATGGTACAGTATATGAAGATGTGCCTTATTTTAGCGGCTATTATGTAAAAACAGGATGTCCTGTTATTGTTAGTTATCCTGGCAATGGCTATGTTCTTATCGCTAACAACAATAGTGATTTGTGGTCTTTGTTAGATTTAAAAGATAATGACGAGGTAAAAATTGAACTTGTTTCAAAGGGAAAATATCTATCTGTTCAAGAAGCTTTAGGTCAAGTTTATGAAAATGATCGCGATGCTTATCCAGATGATGAAAGCTTTTCTAACTTTAGAAGTGTTTCTGTAAGTAATATTAAAGAAAACCTTTTATATAGGGGTGCAAGTCCATTGGATAATAGCCGAAATAGAGCTAGTATAACAAGTTCACTTCTTGAAAAATATGGAATCAATACCATTATTGATTTAGCTGATTGCGCTAATGATATAAATGAATATATTTCAAAGGATGATTTTGATAGTTCTTATGCTAAAAAACTATACGATGAAGGCCATTTAATTTGCTTATCTATGTCATCTGATTATTCTGCTAGTTCTTATAGAACAAGTCTTGGTCTAGGCTTAAAATTTATGTTAGAAAACAAGGGTCCTTATTATATACATTGCATGGAAGGCAAAGATAGAACAGGCTTTGTTTGTTTTGTGCTTGAAGCTTTATTGGCATCAAGTTATGATGAAATGTGTGCTGATTATATGAGCACATATAAAAACTATTATGGTATTACTTTAAATGATGACTATGATAAATACGAGGCAATAGTTGATCTTTATTTTAATACTTTTGTTGAATTTTTAACGGGCAAAAGCGTGGATGATGATTTAAAACAAGAGAATCTATCATCTTATGCAAGAGAATATTTGCGCAGTTGTCAATTAGATGATGAAGAAATAAATGCTTTAATTTTACTTTTAGAAAAATAGGAGGGCGTATTATGAAAAAGAATCTAAAATGGATTGTTATTTCGATAGTAATTATATTATTAGCGGTATTTGGTTATATTAAATATGTGCAAGATTTTAAATTGAGTTTGGTTACAAGTTCTATAAATAATGATTATGAAACAAAGCTGTACATGGTTGGAAAACCTGTTATGCCATATGGCCCAACAAAATGCAGAGCTAAAATATATCATGAGGGTAATGAAATTCAAAGCTATGATTTTACTCTATATAATGATGGCGCAAATGTTTTTGCGGATGACTTTGAATTTGAATGGCATGAAAAATTTGTTAGAATCATAGCAAGTGCTTCGGAAATGGATGCAAATGACGGTACTTTTGATTTTTATTTTATAGTGGAATAGTTTATATGGATATTGAATATTTATTATTATTACAAAGTTTTAGAAATGGAATCGGATCTTTCTTGGCTCCGTTTTTAATGTGGGCAAGCGATTTCGCGATTAGCTTTTGGCCTTTAGCGATGATTTTTATGCTTTATTGGGTATTGGATAGAAAAACAGGTAGAAAGATACTATTAGGCTATGGCTTAAGTAATTTGGTAAATGGGTTTTTAAAACTTACTTTTTGTATCTATCGTCCTTGGATTAAAGATGCAAGGGTATTGCCATATGGTGATTCTAAAGTAACGGCAACTGGCTATTCTTTTCCAAGTGGACATTCAACTTGTGCTACTTCAACTATTGGCAATATCGGTATATGGTTTTATAAAAATAGTAAAAAATTATTATCTTTTATTTGCTGGCTATTTGTGGCTATTGTGCTATTTTCTAGAAATTATTTAGGAGTGCATACACCACAAGACGTGCTTGTTGGCTTTGCTTCTACAATTATTGTTGTTGTTTTGGCTAATAAAATTGAAGATTGGACTGATAAAGATGATAAAAGAGATATGATTGTTCTGATAGTAGGTATTTTGCTTTGTCTATTGTTAGCCTTATATTATGAAATAAAGCCATACCCATTAACTTATTTAGATGATGGAAGCTTGTTAGTTGATCCAAATAAGATGAAGGGTGATTCTTATCAAGGAATTGGTTTTGTTATTATGTATGTTATTTCACGTTACTTTGAAAAAAGAGGTTTTGATTTTGAAAATAAGCTAGATTATAGAGACCGTTTTATAATTGGCATTTTCGCACTTATCCCTTTATATATATGGATTAATACTATATGCCCATTATTTGTTACCATAACTGGAAAATCTGTGTCATGCTTTATTCAATTTGGCATGTATAGTTTTTATGCTTTAGTGCTTGTTCCTAATATAATGAAGGTTTATTACAATAGAAAAAATAAATAAGTTAATTAATGTTGTCAAGTGATGGGATGTTAAAATAAGTAATGATGAATACAAAAAAAGGACTTTGGATAGTGGTTAGTATCCTTATTGTTTTTATGATGGTACTTTTGGCAATGTGCACCATTCCAATCGTATCTAACTTTAAACATGGTGAAGAAGTTTTAACTGACGAGGAGCATTTACAAGCATATTACAATTATTTGTCTTTAGAGTATGAAAAAGCATATCAAGAGGGTAGACAAGATGAATTTTTTGATTCTTTAAATGTTTCTTTGGATAGTTTTAATAGTTTCATAATTCAAAGCAATGAATATAAATTAGCTTCTGGTATTTACTATATAACTAGAACATCTGACAATAGCAAGATTGAAATAACTTATTATTGTGACAAAATGGATCATACCATGAAATTTGATCATCGAGTTGAAATAAAGCCTTCAAAGCTTAATCCAACAACTACGCCAAGAAGCAATCAAGATATTAAGTAGTTTTAGGAAAAATTTTAAATGAATAACTTGGGATTAATTGGAATTGTTATATTTGGCATTGTATATATTGTGGATAAGATGATATATACAATGCCAAGTTTAATTTATATTCCTTTAGTGATTTTTGCGTTTATGTTGATTCTTATTGGCTTTTGTAAAGATAAAAAAGGCTTGTAATTATTACAAGCCCATTGCTATTTCAATGTTAGATTTTTGTGTATTGGTTTTCCAATAATCGGTATATTGTTCAAAATTACTAGCATCTTCATATTTACTTGATTGATCTTCTACGCCACTACATATTCTAGAACTACCATCGCTATAGATAATTACAGCATAATATTGCCAACCATCATTGTTAATTGATTTGGAAGATAGTGTGTATCCACTAATGCCAGATTTCTTTAAATAATCATATAGTCTTGAATAATTGTTGTCCCCAGAAGCAAAATCTTTGCCATCAATTTTTACATTTCCAGATGCATAAGCTTTCATGCTATCTTTATTTACCACAATAGCTATACTTGCATAATAGTTACCATAAGATGCTTTTTTAGAACTAAATTCAATATCATTACTATTCATACCATTTTTTAAGACGGCCATAATATTTCGGACATTAGCCATATCTACTGCTCTTCTTGCTTTTTCAAGTTGATATGAGAATATAGGTAAGGTGATACCTACTAATATTGCAATAACGCTAACTACTATTAATAGTTCAGCTAATGTAAAACCTTTTTTATTTTTACTCATATATAAATTATATGTAATGCTATTTTTAAAAACAATAAAGGTTAGAAAGTTATTTTCATCTTTTTCCAAAACCCTATTGACACCCCCTATACCTTTTGGTAATATAAACAAGCACTTATCA
>CAVKAO010000038.1:0-16626 GCA_963654705.1 Oscillospiraceae bacterium | reverse complement strand
AAATTGGTAAGACAACAGTTATTGAACAGTTTTTAAAAGACAACAACATCGATTATATAGAACTTAATCTAATTGAGAATAAGCTCGCTTTAGAGGCTTTTAATACAGCTAGTAATGTCAAGCAATTGTTGTTTAGAATATCTTCATTATCAAATAAAGAACTAGTTGAAAATAAAACAGTGATTTTTGTTGATGAAATACAAGAGGCAAATGATGCAATAACGCCTATAAAGTTTCTTGTCCAAAATAAAAAGTATAAGTTTATTTTTTCTGGCTCATTACTTGGGGTTAAGATACAAGAAATACAATCAATTCCCATTGGATCTTTAAATGTGTTACAAATGTATCCAATGGACTTTGAAGAGTTTATTAAAGGGGTTGGTGTTTCAAATAAGACTATTTCATATTTGTATAGTTGTTTTGAAAATAATGTATTGGTTGATGAAATAATTCATAAACAAATGATGGATTTGTTTAATACTTATTTGGTTATCGGTGGAATGCCAAAGGCTGTTGATGAATTTATTAAATATAACGATGTTAATAAAGTTAATAAGGTTTTAAATGACATTGATTATGGTTATAGACTAGATATTTCAAAGTATCAAAAGGATAATAGATTATTGATTCAAGAAATTTATGATTTAATTCCAAGTGAATTAAACGCTCAAAATAAAAGGTTTATATTAAAGGATTTAAATTCTAAGGCTAGGTTTTTTCAGTATGAAACTTCTTTTACATGGTTAAAGAATAGTGGTGTTGGTTTATTTGTTCATAATGTCAATAATCCTGTTTATCCACTTTTGGCAAGTAAGGAAAGAACTTTGTTTAAACTATTTTTGTGTGATGTTGGTTTACTTTCATATAAATTATTTAATGGCAATCAAATAGTACTTTTAAATGGAAATTCTAATTTGAATTATGGTTCTATATATGAGGCTATTGTAGCTCAAGAACTAAGGGCTCATGGTTTTGAACTTTATTATGATAATGATAAAAAAAGAGGTGAAATAGATTTTTTGATTGAAAAAGATGCTAAGGTAATTCCTATTGAAGTAAAAAGTGGTAAGGATTATAAAAGACATTCAGCATTAAGCCAATTAATGAATAATAAAGAATTTAATTATGAAAAGGCTTATGTATTTTGCGATGATAATTTAAAAATTGACGATAGAATAATTTATTTACCTATTTATATGATTAGCTTTTTAAAAAACAATACTAGTACTAGTAGCCAAAAAATTAATTTGGATATTTCTAGATTAATATAATAGTTTGGTAATAAAAACCCCTCTAGTGAAGATGTTCGACTTTTGGGGTTTGTTTAAATCCTAGTTAGTTTCTTTTCTTCTAAATATCAATCTAAATATTAATCTTACAAGTGGTCCACAATAAAACATTTGATAACAAATGGCCATCGGAAAGTTTAGGGCAAATGTTTGTACCCAGGTTCCAAAAGATGGTGTCTTAAATAAGAAGGTGGCGATTAGGCTCATTATTGGGCACATAATACAACAGATACATATAGAAATGGCATATGTGATAAACTGTGGTTTATCACTAGGACTCATTACAGTAAATGCTAGTTTTCTCGCTAATTTACCAACAATAAAAAATTCTAGTACAAAGGCAATAGGTACCATGATTGGTAATTCGCTTAATGCGGCTAAAAAGGTGAAACCAGCCACTGTATTTGTATTTAGGGCGACATTATAGACTACCATTCCATAGACCATGATAGTGGCCATAATAATTGTAAAAATGACATCTTCAAATTTTGTTTTTGGCATAATAAAAATCCTCTTTCTATATAACGAATTTAGAGTGTTGTTCGCTATCTTAAAGGATGCCGTTACCAATTAATACCTTCTAAAAACAAAGTCGATTGTATCACAAAATTATTTTTTAAATAAGTAAAAAATAAAAATAGGCTTATTGCCTATATTTACCGTTATGTTATTTTTTAACGTCTTTGTTTTTATCTGTTTTTCCCTTGTTTAGTTTTTCTTTAATTTGGGCTCTTCTTTTTTTAATTCTCTCTAATAAAAAATCTCTAATTTTCATGTCTTTTCTCCTTTTTATGCAATAAACAAAAGAAAAATCTCTTCTTTTGATTATTATAACCTATGATTAGAATTAAATTGTTATAGAAATTATGATTATTTTTGCATAATTTAAGGCTAATAAAGCTATGTTACAATCAAAATGATGTTTAAGCAAATATATAAAACAGGTAGGGCTTTTGATGATTTGGTTATGTATAGTGATGGGGATTACTTAACTAGACTTACTTTTATTAATGAAGATGATGGCGTAAAAATTTACGATTTACCTATTTTTGATGATACAAGAAGATGGTTAGATGCTTATTTTAATGGGAAGAATCCTGATTTTGAGGTTAAGTATAAGATTGATTATAAAAGTTTCTTTCAAAAGGAAGTATTGGATATCTTATCTAGTATTGATTATGGAAGTACTATTAGCTATGGGGATATCGCTAAAAGGATTGCGGAAAATAGGGGTATTAAAAAAATGTCGGCTCAAGCTGTGGGTCATGCAGTAGGATCTAATCCTATTTGCATTATTATTCCTTGTCATAGGGTAATTGGTTGTAACGACGATCTTGTTGGTTATCATGATGGTTTGAATAATAAGGTGGCTTTATTGAGGTTAGAAAAGTATGGAAAGATGTAAGTGGTGTAATTTAAATAATCCGTTATATGTTAAATACCACGATGAAGAGTGGGGTGTTTTAAATAGTGATGAGCACTATTTGTATGAAATGCTTATTTTGGAGTCTTTTCAAGCTGGTTTATCTTGGGAGTGTGTATTGAATAAAAGGGACGCTTTTAGGATGGCTTATGATAACTTTGATATTGATAAGGTTATTGAGTATGATGATAAAAAGATTGATGAACTTATTAATAATAAGGGTATCATTCGTAATAAATTAAAGATTAGGGCTAGTATTAATAATTCAATTATTTTTAAAAGTATTGAAGAAGAATATGGTAGCTTTTATGATTATCTATTATCTTTTAGTGATAATAAGATTTTATATGAGTATGATAAGACGACTAATAAACTTTCGGATATGCTTTCTAATGATTTAAAAAGAAGGGGCATGAAATTTGTTGGTTCAACGATTATTTATTCTTATTTACAGGCTATTGGACTAATTAATTCCCACTTTAAAGAGTGCTTTTTGTATCAAAAAAATAAATGAATGTGCTTACATCTTTAAGTAAGTTTTTAGCATGTTTTCAGATGTGCAAAAAAGCTTGATTTTTTTAAAAGTCGGCATAAAATATTAATTTGTTCAAGGGAGGTAAATGGATTATTTTAGATGAATAAGAATAAGAAGATTAAGACAATAATTATATTCATTGCTTTGCTTGTAATAACAAGTATTGGAATCATTTTAACTAATGGTTTAATCACTAAGAGTGAAACAATACAAGAGACAATGAGGGATGCGGTTTTACATGAAAATGGTAAGGTTAATTTCTTTGGTAAGGCAGTAAATCCAGCTGTAATATCGGCTTTTACAATTACAGCTATCATTCTTGTGCTTGCTTTAATTATTAGATTGCTTGTTATTCCAAAATTTAAGATGGTACCTGGTAAGTTCCAGTTGCTTCTTGAAGAATGGGTGAAATATTTTGAAGACCTTGGCACTAGCAATAGTCCTGATGCACATGGCTTTTTAAATTTTTATCTATTTGCAGCAGGATCATATGTATTTTTAAGTACGTTATTTGAGTTGTTTGGTTTACAAGCAATTACAACACATGGGGGATCAATCACTCTTCCAGCACCTTTAGCTGATATTAATGCAGCTATCGCCTTAGGTGTTACTAGTTATTTGGTAATACTTATAGGTGGAGGCATTCACAATGGCTTAAAGGGTGTGGGTAGTACATTAAAGGATTTCTCACTTCCAATTTCAATGAGCTTCCGTTTATTTGGTGCTTTATTAAGTGGATTATTGGTAAATGAGTTAGTGTATTATTCTTTGTCATTAAGTTTTGTTTTACCAGTAATTGTAGCGGTGTTATTTACTTTGTTACATGCTTTAATTCAAACTTATGTTTTGACGATGTTAGTGGCTTTATTTTATGGTGAAGCTTGTGAAAAAAAGAAAGAAGATAAAAAGGAGATATTATGAAAAAGATAAAGAAAATTTTAGTTGTTTTAGCGTTAGTGTTTTCAATGGTTATGGTAGCTAGTCCAGCTTTTGCGGAAGATAATTCAAATAATAGCGTCATCGCTAGTGAGACTGGCGATAAGGCTAAGTCAGCTGCTTTTGTTGTTGGGGTTTCTTCAGCATGTGCTGCTATTGCCATGGGTATTGCGATTGCTAAGACAAGTGAGAGTATTTCAAGACAACCTGAGGTTGGTGGCCAAATTAGAACAGCTATGATGCTTGGTCTAGTGTTTATTGAAACTGTTGTTATTTATGCATTGATTGTTGCGATTTTGATTATCTTTGTCCTATAGGAGCTTTATGAGTTTACCTTTAAATATTGATTTTCAACAAATCCTTTTGCATTTTCTAAATTTTGTCATATTGTCATTTGGCTTATATTTTCTTTTATATAAGCCTATTAAGGACTTTATGGATAAAAGAGAAGAATATTATAAGGATATAGATGATAAGGCTAATGATAAGAGGGCTAGCGTGGATGCTCTTTATAAAGAGTATGAAGATAAGCTAGCTTTTGTGGATAAGCAAATTGAGGATAATAGACAAGCTGCTTTAGATAAGGCTAATAAGCAAAGTCAAGAGATTTTGGATAAGGCTAAAAAGGATGCCGATAGAATTATTGAGGATGCTAAGTCTAATGCTAAAAAGAAGCATGATGAAATTATCAATAGTGCAAATAAGGATATTACGCAATTGGCTATTAAGGCCACAAGTAAGTTGGTTGATAAGAGTGTTGAGGGCTCTTATGATGATTTCTTAAAGGCTCTTGAAAAGAAGGATTAAGTATGAAGGCTGTTTTGTATGGTAGTAAAAAGCCTAGTGCTGCTACTTTAGCTAAGTTTGAAGACTTTTTAAAAGAAAAATATGGTGATATTACTTTTTCTTTTAAGGAAGAGGATATAAAAAATGGTCTTAAGCTAGAGGTTGGTGATAAGATATTTTATTGGGATCCTAAAAATAAGTTTGAACAGCTTAAGGAACAATGGAATAAAATTAAGGCTAGCGATAGTAATATCATTCCTTTGCTTAATGATTCTTTAGATAATTGGACACCTAGTGCTTTGGCTAAGGAAGTAGGCAGAGTAACTAGTGTTGGCGATGGTATTGCTAAGGTATCAGGGTTAAGTGGTGTTAAGTATGGTGAAATCTTACTTTTCACAGATAATATTCGTGGTATGGTTCTTGATTTAAAGAAGGATTATATTCAATGTATTCTATTTGGTGATGATCGTAATATCATTCAAGGAAGTAGTGTTAAAAGAACAGGCAAGGAAGCTGGTATTCCAGTAGGTGATAATTTCCTTGGTAGAGTTATTGATGCTTTGGGTAATCCGATTGATGATTTGGGTCCTATTGCTTCAAAAGAGTTTAGACCACTTGAGCAAGCTGCTCCAAGTATTATGGAAAGAAGTCCGGTTAATAGACCTTTACAAACAGGTATCTTGGCTATTGATTCAATGTTTCCAATTGGCAGAGGGCAAAGAGAATTAATTATTGGTGATAGACAAACTGGTAAGACAGCGATTGCCTTAGATACGATTCTTAATCAAAAGGGTAAGGATGTTATTTGTATCTATGTGGCAATTGGTCAAAAGGCTAGTTCTGTTGCGGGTATTGTTGAAAAATTAAGAAAAAATGATGCCCTAAATTATTCGATTGTTGTAAGTGCTACAGCAAGTGAGTCAGCTCCAATGCAATATATTGCGCCATATAGTGCATGTAGCTTAGGTGAATATTTTATGAGACAAGGCAAGGATGTCTTGCTTGTTTATGATGATTTAAGTAAGCATGCGATTGCTTATCGTGCTCTATCTTTGCTTCTTGAAAGAAGTCCAGGTAGAGAAGCTTATCCAGGTGATGTTTTCTATCTTCATTCAAGACTTTTAGAAAGAAGTGCCAATCTAGTTGATGGTGGTTCCCTGTCGGCTTTACCAATCGTTGAAACGCAAGCTGGTGATGTTAGTGCTTATATTCCGACAAATATTATTTCGATTACGGATGGTCAAATTTTCTTAGAGAGTAACTTGTTTAATCTAGGCCAAAGACCAGCTATTAATATCGGTTTATCGGTTTCTAGAGTTGGTGGTGATGCCCAAACCAAGGCAATGAAAAAGGCCGCTGGTTCGATAAGACTTGATTTGGCTCAATATCGAGAGATGGAAGTCTTTATGCAATTTAGTTCTGATTTAGATGAGGCAACAAAGAAGCAACTTCATTATGGTCAAATTCTAATGGAACTTTTAAAACAAGAACAATATCACCCATATTCTGTATCCAAGCAGGTAATAATTTTAGTTAGTGCGATGAATCATTTGTTTGATAGTTATGATATTAAGCAAATTAAGTCTATTAAGAATTCTTTATTAGATTATTTTGATAAAAACCATACTAATATTGTTAAGCAAATTGAGGATACTGGTATTTTGGATGATAAATTAAGACAAGATATAGTTGATAAAGCTAGTGAGTTTTTAAATGGCGAGCACTAAGGAAATTAAAGATCGTATCTCTAGTGTAAAGGATACAAGAAAAATTACTAATGCGATGTATTTGATTGCTTCAACAAAGCTTACTAAGGCTAAAAAGGAGCTAAATCAAACCCGTCCTTATTTTGATGCGTTAAGAAGCGAGATAAAGAGAATTTTTAGAACTTCCAATAATATTGAAAGTCCCTATATTTATCCTTTAGAGGGTGAACCAAAGGAAAAGGGCACCTATGGAATTTTAGTTATTACGGCTGATAAGGGTTTAGCTGGTTCTTATAATCAAAATGTTATAAAGGAAGCAGAACACTTAATGGCTAGTTATCATGGTAGTAAGCTCTATGTTGTTGGTGAATATGGTAGACACTATTATCAATCACGAAATATCCAGGTTGAGAAATCTTTCTTGTATACTGCTCAAAATCCAACTATGGAAAGAGCTAGGGAGATTGCGGGTATTTTATTAAGTGAATTTGATAAGGGCAATTTAAGTAAGATATTTGTTGTCTATACCGACTTAGTTAATGCGTTTACAACCAATGCTCAATCAATGCGTTTATTGCCTTTCCATCGTAAGGAATTCCAATCTAGTAAAGAGGAGAAGGAAATAAGTGTACCATTTGGTTTTTATCCAAATGAGGTGGAAGTGTTAAATTCAGTAATGTTTAGTTATATTTCTGGATATATCTACTCTGCTTTGGTTGATAGTTTCTGTTGTGAACAGAATGCACGTATGAATGCAATGTCTAGTGCTAATGATAATGCGGAAAAGTTATTGGATAACTTGTCGCTTCAATATAATACTTTAAGGCAGGCTGAAATTACTCAGGAAATAAATGAGGTTTCAGCTGGTGCTTTAGCTTTAAGAAAGAAACATAAAAAGGAGGCAAGTAAATGAATGTTGGAAAAATAGTAGAAGTATCAAGTTCAGTTGTTGATGTCTATTTTGAAAAGTTGCCTAAAATTAAAAACGCCTTAAGGGTCTCTATTGATGGCGTAGATTATACTATGGAAGTTGCTGAACACATTGGCGATAATGTGGTTAGATGCTTAATGCTTGGTAAAAGTGAAGGCTTATATAGGGGTCAAGAGGTAATTGATCTTGAAAGAACTTTATCGGTTCCAGTAGGTAAGTGTACACTTGGTAGAATGTTTAATGTCTTGGGTGAAACTATTGATGATAAGCCTGAAATTGATACGGAAAACAAGTGGGAAATCTTCAGAGATCCACCCAAGTTCTCTGAACAAAAGCCAATTGGTGAAATACTAGAAACAGGAATTAAGGTAATTGACTTACTAGAGCCTTATCCAAGGGGCGGTAAGATTGGTTTATTTGGTGGTGCTGGTGTTGGTAAGACGGTTTTAATTCAGGAATTAATGCATAATATCGCCACTAATAAAGATGGTTACTCTATTTTTGCCGGTGTAGGTGAGCGAAGTAGAGAGGGTAATGACTTATGGCATGAAATGAAAGAAAGTGGCGTACTTGAAAATACCGCTTTAGTCTTTGGCCAAATGAATGAGGCACCAGGTGTCAGAATGAGAGTTCCTTTAACTGGTCTTACGATGGCTGAGTATTTTAGGGATGAAGAAAATAAGGATGTATTATTGTTTATTGATAACATCTTTAGATTTGTACAAGCTGGTTCAGAAGTTTCTACCCTATTAGGTCATATGCCATCGGCTGTAGGTTATCAACCAACATTGGCTAATGAAATGGGCCAACTTCAGGAAAGAATCGCTTCTACAAATAAGGGCTCTGTTACATCAGTTCAAGCAGTATATGTTCCAGCGGATGATTTAAGTGATCCTGCTCCTGCTACAACTTTCACCCACTTAGATGCAACAACTGTCTTAAGTAGAAAGATTGCGGAACAGGGTATTTATCCTGCCGTTGATCCACTTAATTCTTCAAGTAGAATTCTTGAAGCTGATATTGTAGGCGAATTACATTATAGAGTAGCGAGAAGTGTACAGGAAACACTTGAAAAATATAATGAACTTCAAGATATCATTGCCATATTGGGTATGGATGAGTTATCTGAGGAAGATAAGAAGACAGTAAATCGTGCTAGAAAGATTCAAAAGTTCTTGGCTCAACCTTTTTCTGTTGCAGAAAAGTTTACAGGTATTGGGGGCGTATATGTGCCTTTAAAGGATACTATTGAGGGCTTTAGAGCGATTGTAGATGGTGAGATGGATGATTATCCTGAGAGTTGCTTCTATAATGCTGGTACGATTGAAGATGTTAAACAAAGGGCTAAGAAATGAGAAATACATTTGAAGCTCATATTCTAGCGGCTGATAAAAACTTCTTTGAGGGAGAATTAGAATCGCTAATTATTCCAACAAGTTCTGGCCAATATGGCATTATGGCAAAACATCGTAATATGATTTCGGCTATTATTCCCGGTGTCTTAAAATACAAAGAAAAAGGTAAGGATTTTAAGGAGGCAGCTGTTTCTTCAGGTCTTATCAAGGTTGAAAACAACGAAGTATTGATTCTTGTGGATTCTTGTGAAGCACCCGAAGAGATTGATGAAAATCGTGCAAAAAGGGCTGCAGCTAGAGCTAAGGAAGAACTTTTACAAAAGCGTAGTATGTTAGAATATAGAAACGCAAAAGCCAATCTTGCTAGAGCGATAAACAGATTAAAGGTTAAGAATCACTCTTAACCTTTTTAAATACACATTGTCATATAGATAGGAATGTAATAAATATTGTCTTCATATTTAAAATCTTTAGTATAGATAATATATTTTTCTGGTGATTTTAATTTATATTTGTCTTTGAAATAATCAAATGATTTGTGTGATTTAAAATCTCTAGATTTAACTTCAATTGGAGCGATTCTTTTTCCTTTAACTAATAAGAAATCTATTTCATATTTCTTTTCAGTAATAGTATTTGGTGGAGTATAAGAAAACTCGTGAAAATATAATGGATAATTATTAGCTCTTAACATTTGAGCTACCATATTTTCAAAAATGATACCTTCATTGATGCTTAAATCATCAGCTATTAAGGCTTTATAAATTGAATTACGGCTTTTTGGATCTGACTTTAATATTGAGGTGATTAGTAAACCTGTATCGCCCATGTACATTTTAAATTTATCTCTTTGACAATATAACTCTAATATTACCTCGGGTGATGTAACGTTATAGCAGAAATTGGCAATCATGGATTCATCTAGAAAATGAATTGTATTTTTATATTCACGCATCCTAGCGTTTTTATTAATTTTAGATAATTTAAAGATAGAATTATTGTTTGTAAGTGAAGAAGGTAAATTTTTAAAGATAAGTGAAGCCTTACCGTTTTCTTCATCATCAAATTTTCTTAAATCTGCTGCATATAAATTTAAAATATCTTTTTTAACATTATCTATACTTGTATAGTCTAGTCCATTTATGTAAGCCTCTACAGACTGTGGCATGCCACCGACAGCCATATATGTTCTAAATGTTTCCATGATTAAACTGTGGATATCGTTTCCTAATGCTTTTTTGTTTTCAAATGACTCTTTAATGGTATCGGCCATTAGTTTTTTATTATTTGCCCATAGAAATTCTTCAAAATCCATAGGGTACATCTTTATAGTTCTTTCTTCACTTGGTATCAATATGTCTTTTACATTCTTGTAGATAGAAATAAGAGATCCTGTTTCTATATAATCAAATCGACCATCTTTAACTAAGTGTTTTATAGCTTGCCTAGCCTTGGGAAAAAATTGCACTTCATCGAATATTATTAGGCCTTTTCTTGGTGTTAATGTAACATCAGTATATAGAAAAAGATTTCTAAAAAAGGTATCTAGATTATAAAGGTTATCAAAGTTATCCGTTATTCTTTTATCTGCGTTAGAAAAGTCGATTAAAATATAGTCATCATACTCGTTTTTTCCAAATTCTTGTGCAACAGTACTTTTGCCGATACGTCTTGCGCCTTCTATCAACATAGCTGTTTTGCCTTGTGATTCCTTTTTCCATTCTAATAGTTGATCATAAGCCTTTCTTTTAAACATTAGAAATCTCCTTTATTTATGGACTTATTTTATAATATCATCACGAAAATACCAACTAAAAACCTTTAAATTTTCACGAAAATACCAATTGAAAAGTGCTGAATTTTCACGAAAATACCAGTTTACAAATAAAAAATGGTAAATACATTTACTTACCATTTATCATTTTCTTATTGTACGCAATGTTAATTGTGCGTATGTTTGCGATAGACTAATATTTATCTACAACCCAATTTAGAACTTTGTTTCCATAGAAACGATTTAGATTGGTTGAGAAATTAGAAGCTTCATCAAGATTATTAAATGTTACTTCAACAGTGCAAGATTGGCCTCCCTTATTTCTTAGTACTCTAATAACTGAATATTTTTTCATTTGATTAACCCCCTGTCCATTAACCATAATACGACCATTTGTTAAAAATGAAACAAGATAACGGTTACATTTTCAATGAAAGTGGTTCCATTTTAATTTTGGCTATAAACAAATAAAAAACCATCAACTTTTTATGTTGATGGTTAGTTTGATTATTCACTTCTAAGTGCAATAACAGGATCTTGTTTGGCTGCTTTTTTACTTGGTATAAAGCCAGCAATCATTGTAAGGAATACTGATATACCAACAAGTATTAAGGCTGGCTTTAATTCAAGTACCGCCTTAATATCTTCAATTTGTGTTAGGGCATAGATTATCTTATTAATTGGAATGGTTAATAAGTATGATACACCTACACCAATGCCTCCTGATAGTAAGCCGATAATGAATGTTTCAGCATTAAATATCGAACTTACATTACGTTTACTTGCACCCATAGCCCTTAAGATACCTATTTCTTTTGTGCGCTCCATTACACTTATTAGGGTAATTACGGCAATCATAATACTAGATACGATTAGTGATATAGATACAAAGGCAATTAAGACATAGGTAACAGCGTTAATAATTGTTGATACAGATGACATCAGTACACCAGTTAAGTCGGTATAGCTAATTTCTTTTTCTTCACTGTCTTGTAGCTTATTATAGTCATTGATTACTTTTAAGAAGTTTTCTTTACTATCAAAGCTATTGAAGTAGAAGGAAATAGAAGTTGGTTCATCTTTATCTTGATAGCCTAAATTGGTTAAGTTATTAGAATATGATGCACTAGAACTTGTTAACATACTAGACATTAGTCTTGATAGTTCTTCTTCATCCATATTGAAGTTAAAGGCGCTAGAGAAGGCACTAGTATCTACGCTAAAGGCATTTTCCATATTTGAGAATACTTTAGTGAATGGTGATGTTGTTTCTGATATTACATTACCAATTGATTGCATAGCTAATAGATTAATATATTCTTTTGCGCTATTGTAGGCATCACCATATATCATGCTTGAATAAGAAGTTAGTACTTCATTTTCAATTGCTTCTACATCAATCTTCTTTAAATTTTCTTCACTAATTAAAGTTGTAGTTGAATCATAGTTTTCATTACTTCTAACTGTACTAAAGTATTTTCTAAATACGTCATAGGCTACCTTTTTAACATTGTCTATACTTACATTTATATTAGCTTTCTTAAGCTCACTTAAGGCGGTATTTATGCCATTTGTAAAATCTTCAGAAGAGTCTAGCATATTTATATAATATTCATCTGTTTTATTTTCCATTACCGTTTCTGGGAATGAATAATATACTGTTGTTACATATTGGTCTTTAGCGAATTTAACACCATTAATTTCTACATAGTCTTCATCTTTGATTGCTTCTTCATTAAATTGACAACCAAGCATTGGATTTTCTTGATTAACAAACTCTCCTTTTTCACCGCATCCCTTTGCATAAGTTATTTCTTGTTTAAAGAATGCTTTATAACCTTCGATTAAAGATGATGCGATTGCCTTATCAACAGCTGATATAGCACTTGTAAAGCCATTTGTTGTTTCGATAACACTTTCTTTTATAGCGTTAGAGTTATCAATAATAATTGATTCATAGTCAGTGCTTTCAAGAGATGAAGTATCTAGATTAAATTTGAAAGCATTTTTTAGTTTGTCTTCATCTACAGATACTAAATCGTTAAAGTTTAATCCTGACTTATTTTTATCTTCATCAAATCTATTGCCCGAGAATACATCGATGGTTGGATTGTCTAATTGTTTTCTTACAATCGCTGAATTTGATGCTTTATCAATGACATGATCTACAAGACTTGGTAAGTATACGATACCATTTATTGAAGAATCACTATCACTTACCGCAACACCTGTAATTTTTAAAGTTTCGCCATTTTTATAGACATTACTCATATATTCTTCATCAGATGACATATCTTCAAAGGTATTATATTTAGAGTTGTATTTATATAAATCAGATACATCAACTAATTTTAATTCTCTGTTCATCAATTCGGCATAGGTATAAGTTTTACCATCATCCTGATAATCAGATCCCTTATTGGTCATTACATCAGAGATAATCTCTTTTAAGACTTCATTATCTCTTAGACCTAGTGAATATACTAATAAATCTGATATTTGATCTTTTTGATTTAAGACTACCATTACTTCGTTATAGTTTGATGGATATTCACCTTCTAGTAGTGTTGTATTTTCTTTTAGACTATCTAGTTCTACTTCTTGGAAAACGCCCATTGAGCTTGCGGCTGATACTGAAGATAATAATGATGCAGCAGAGTCTGAATAGATAGAAGACATTAAAGTGCTAGGGTTTGTTTGAACTATCTTATCAGTAATATCTTTTGTATAGATTCTTGGGGTTATTGAATAAGAATATTTAATCTTATAGACATCATTTTCATATAAGTTTTTATTATTATCCAAATAGTCCATGAATGACTTTAAATCATTAGAACCAATACTGTCTACCATATTTGATACGGTCATTTGTTCATGTACTAAACCATCACTTGTTTCATCATTACTAGATGATGGCATAGTAGAAGAAAGTATTGCCCCAAAGATATTTGAGGTTTCCGATTGTATTGTTAAGGGGTAAGAAGACATCGTATCATCTTGTATCTTATCAATATAGTTTTGAAAACCAGTTGATAAGGATAATATTAGGGCTATACCAATTATGCCAATAGAGCCAGCAAAGGCGGTTAATATCGTTCTTCCTTTTTTAGATAATAAATTGTTAAAGGATAAAGATAAAGCTGTAAGAAAGGACATATGGGCTTTACCAATCTTTTGTTTTTTGGCTTCTTTAACTTCTTGCACAATATAAGGATTAGAATCGTCAATGATGTTTCCATCTTTTAATTTAACTATTCTGTTGGCATATTGTTCAGCTAATTCTGGGTTATGTGTAACCATGACAACTAGTCGATCTTTGGCCACTTCTTTTAATAAATCCATTACTTGAATACTAGTTTTAGTATCAAGGGCACCCGTTGGTTCATCAGCTAAAACAATAGAAGGATTGTTTACCAAGGCTCTTGCAATGGCGACTCTTTGCATCTGACCACCAGATAATTGATTTGGTTTTTTATGTGCTTGTTCCTTTAGTCCTACTTTATCTAGGGCATCTAGGGCCATTTGTTTCTTTGTTTTACCATTAACACCAGATATAGTAAGTGCTAGTTCAACATTTGATAAAATGCTTTGATGAGGTATTAGATTGTATGATTGAAATACAAAACCAATAGTATGGTTTCTATATGCATCCCAATCCTTATCTTTATAATGTTTTGTGGAAATACTATTTATAATTAAATCTCCACTATCATATTTATCTAAGCCACCAATAATATTTAATAATGTTGTCTTGCCACTTCCAGATGGACCCAGTATAGCAACAAATTCATTGTCTCTTAGATTTAAAGATACGTTATCTAAAGCCTTTTGGATAAGGTTTCCTGTCTTGTAAGTTTTTGAAATATTTTTAATTTGTAACATGTTTAAATTGTATCGCTAATTATTTAAAATAGTTTGCGAAAATAATGCTAAAACAAGCTATTCCATTATTGTTTGCTTTTCCATAAACCTTTTAAGCATGAAGGCACAAAAATAAGGAAAGGTAATCATAGAATCGCTATAGCTAATATTATTATTAGAGAACTTTATACCATGTTTAATATCTTTGTATTTTGGATCATTTATTAAATTGATCATTGAATTTGCTTTGCCACTTTTAGCTTTTACTTCAATTGGTATAAGTTCGTTTTTACTTCTAATGAAGAAATCTTGTTCTAGAGAGCCTTCATCTTTTTTGTAGTAGTACAAACCATAATTCTGTTTTCTTAAGGCTTCTGCAATAAAATTTTCATATAAGGCACCTTTATAGACACCAAGATTTTTATTTTGTCTTAAATCATCTTGTGCTTCATTATCTAAATTAGCTATTAGTAAACCAGTATCGGGAACATAGATTTTAAATTTAGAAATATCATAATTGCCTTTTAATGGTAATTCGGGAAAGTTTAGGCAATAACAAAGCGAGGCAATACCAGCATCAACTAGCCATTCTATACAGCCAGCATATTCTCTTGATCTTGCGCTTCTTGCGATTAGGCTATATTGAAATTTCTTGTTTTCTTTAGCTAATTGAGCAGGTATGCTTCTATAGACAGAAATAATCTTAGTTTGATCTAACCCTTCAGTGTATTTTCTTGCATCTTCTTCATAGTCAAAAATAATTTGTCTTTGTAAGTCTAAAGTATTAGAGAAGTTTTTGTTTTCAACGTATGAGCAAACAACAGCTGGCATACCACCCAACACACAATAATCAAGGAAGAGCTTTTTAAAGATATCAAATTGTAGATTGGTAAATGGCTTAAAAGCTAACATGTTATCTAAGATTATGCTTATTTGTTCATCCTTATAGTCAAGTGCCCATAAGAATTCTTCAAAGTCCATTGAATACATTTCTACATCGGTTTTATAGCCTACAGCATTACTATGAACTTTTTTATAGTTGATTCCAAGTAATGACCCAGAACAAATAACATCATATTTTTCTCCATTAAGGCGCCCTTTGGTCGCCTTCACAAATACGTCACCAAAATGTTCCTTCACCAATCGTGCTTCCTTGTTTAATATAATAAAGAAGGAGGAGCTGATATACTACAGAGCACGTTGAGGTGAGTAGGCAATTTGGTTGTCTAACTAAATATCCTGAATAAATATAAGTAGCCGTCATCTATACAAGCACAAATAAGTAGGACTTAGAGCCTGAACACTTAGCATTGATTTAATCAATTTGACTAAAATATAGCTAGATGACAGTCAATGTCTTCTCTTCCTTATAACTTTAGAGGATACTATTTTTTTACAAGTTGAGCATCTCAACTATTTTTCTCGTTTCAAATCTGATGTTTTATTTTTCACACTTTTTATCTATGCAAAAGGATTTTAGGGATGTTGCGATGTCTGGATAGTCTTGTATTTCATCAAAGATGATTAGAGTATTTTGTTCATTAAATTTTTTCGATGGATCAATAAAAGAAATATTTTTAACTACAGACTCTGCATCATATCCATCATTAATAATTGTTTGATATTTTGTTTCGATGGCAAAGTTAATATATATGACATTATCATATTCGCTGTGTGCAAAATTTAATATGCTTTCTGTTTTACCAATTTGCCTAGCGCCCTTAACTATCAATGGCATATGATTAGGATTGTTTTTCCACTCTTTTAAATAACTGTCTATTTTTCGTTTTAAATACATATAATTCACCTTGTTATGACTAAATTATACTAATAAATCACGTTTTTTGAGGGTAATTTTGGTATTTTCTCACGTTTTTTGAAGATAAATTAGTAAATTTATCACGTTTTCCTAAATGCAAAATTCACGCTGTACCAAACATCAATGCTTTCTAATACAATTTATATGTCTAAAAAGTGTTGCCAATAAACAAGACTATTTAAATAGTGCTTGTGATGTTCATAATAATAAG
>CAVKAO010000037.1:5090-17305 GCA_963654705.1 Oscillospiraceae bacterium | reverse complement strand
AAATTACGTTAAAGAACACACCGAGTGTCAATCCTTTATAAGAACAATATTACCCTTGTGCATGGACCAATTTGAAGAGTACAGCACAGAAAGCGTGTCAATCCTTTATAAGAACAATATTACCCTAGACGATTTTGATGAAAAATGGGCTTTTTTAGGTGTTTTTTTAACCTTTTTAGTAATTTTTCAAACATCGTTTAGTGATTTGGTTAAAAAATCTGCGATTTTTTTCGACCATCTCCATTTTAGCACACATTTTTGGGCAATTTTTAGCCAATTTTTGGGGCATTTTTAGGCGATGGTCGAAAAAGTCTTAAGATTTACGTTAATTTTGGCTGTTTTTTAATCTAAAACACCTATAAGTTTGTTTGATACTCTGGCTGATACTTCAATATAGTAAGCAAGTTCTTTATCGTTTAATTCTTCATCATCCCACTTCTCAAACTTCTCTACCATATTAGCATACTTGCTCATATATCCAGCATAACTTGCAAGTAATCCTAGATCACTTGGATTTTCTTTGTACTTTTGCATAAATTCCACATATTCATCCATAAATTCTTCATAGGAATCCATTGCTTGTTTAAAGTCTGCTCTTATTTCTTCACTTACTGGAGTTACTTGTGGTATTTCACTTACTTCTGGCACTTGTGTTTCTTTTATTGTGCTAGTAGTTTGTTTATTAGTATTCTTTTTATCATTAATCATACCAATAAATATACATCCAACAGTAATAATCGCAATAATAATTATTTTCTTTTTCATTTTCTCCACCTTTTTCTTTAGTTTAGCTTTTTTAAAAAATGTGCGTATTCACGATTCGTGAACTTCCTTAACAAACTCATCTAAGGATACGTTATAGTTTTTGGCTATCTTTATAGCACTAACTAAGTCTATTAACCTATAGCCACTTTCATAGTTGGCGATAGTTGTCTTGTTATAGCCAATGATTTCACCTAGTTGTTCTTGAGTTTGATGATGTTGTAGTCTTAATCTTTTTAGATTAGCACCAATTATTTTGTTTAAATCTTCCATATAGATTCTCCTTTCAATAGAGAACCTGTAATTTTCGCGAGATTAAATGGTATGATTTGTTTATGAAAATAGTAAAAAATAAAGAGATTGTTGATTATTTAAATAGAATAAAAAGAAACTTGGATAGTAATTATCAAAATGATTATTTAGATGGTTATGTTGATATAAAAGATGAACTTAAGGCTAAGGAAGAATTGAGGGATGCTGGCCAACAAGAATATGAATACGATATTAATGCGCCATTATTTATTGATTCTAGTGTTTATAATGATAATCCTTATGTTAAAAATATAAAGCTTGATAAGATATGTGATAAACATTTTTCTTATGAACTTGTAACCATTGAAAAGGGTTATTTATTTAATAGTGATGCGATTGTTGATGATAAAGATAGAGAACTTAAGGATTATATGAAACTTAGGGCTTTAAAAGAAGATATTAAGGCTATCTTTCTTTATCAAGATAATAAAGAGTGGATGATGTCGGTTCCTAGTGAGTTTATTACTAATGATCCTTTTGCTTACAAGGCTAAAGGGAAGGTTATTACTTTTGGACTAGGGATAGGTTATTTTGTTTACATGGCTCTTTTAAATAAAGATGTTGAAAGTATTACGGTTATTGAAAAGGAAAGGGAAGTAATTAATATCTTTAATAAGATAAAAGATCAATTTCCTAATATTAATAAAGTAAATATTATTAATGGTGATGCCTTTGATTATTTTAATGAACAATATTTAAATTCTTTTGATTATATTTATGTAGATATTTATAAATCTAGTGATGATGGACGTTTCTTAATAGAAAAACTACTTGAACAATATTTACCACCTATTGATAAATGTGACTATTGGATAGAAAACTCATGTTTATCAATTATTAAAACTTTAATATACCTATATTACGATGAAAATGTTTATCATCGCCATAATAAGGTATACAAGGAGTATCTTCCTTTATTTAATAAAGTTAGAAAGTACTTTGAATTAATTGATATAAACGTTGATAATGTTGATACTTTAAAAGACTATATGTATAACAAGCAAGTTATAAGAGAGATATTAGCGATTAAGTGAACTCTTTTTAAATAATGGGACTATAATAGATTCCATGGAAAATTTAGATAACGCTAACAAGCAGTATATAAAAATGACAGAAACTCCTGTTTCAACTCTTATATTAACTTTGGGACTACCTACTGTAATTTCAATGTTGATATCTTCTATTTATAATATGGCCGATACTTACTTTGTAGGAACACTTGGTACTAGTGCATCTGGTGCTACGGGTATTGTATTTGGTCTTATGTCAATACTACAGGCCTTTGGCTTTATGTTTGGACATGGTGCAGGCGCAAATATCGCAAGAAAACTAGGAAGTCATGATATTAAATCAGCTAAGATTTATGCTTCTACTTCATTTTGGTGCTCAATAATTGTCGGACTTGTAATTATGTTACTTGGTTTTACTTTCATGGAACCATTTATGAGACTATTGGGTAGTACTGATACTATTCTTCCATATGCTAAAGAATATGCTACATTTATACTAATTGCTGGACCGGCTTTAACTTCAAGTTGTGTCATGAACAATATCCTAAGATATGAAGGAAAGGCCTTCTTTGCGATGATTGGCTTAACGCTTGGTGGAGTACTTAATATTTTAGGCGATTATCTTTTTATCAATATATATCATATGGGAATTGCAGGTGCTGGATTATCAACTGCCATCTCTGAGTATATTTCCATGTTTGTCTTATTGATACCATATCTTCGTAAACAAACACAATCTTCCTTCCATATTAAAGACTTTTCAAGAAAACTATATATTTATAAGGATATCTATAAAACGGGCCTTCCTTCTTTATTTAGACAAGGTCTTAACTCAGTTTCTACAATGGTCTTAAATGGTACAGCTGGATTATATGGCGATGCAGCAGTTGCGGCTATTTCAATTGTCACAAGAATTGTAAACTTTTTATTCTGTATTGCCGTTGGTATTGGCCAAGGCTTTCAACCAGTATGTGCCTTCAACTATGGAGCTAAATTTTATAGTAGAGTAAAGGCTGGTTTTATCTTTGCCTTAAAGCTAGGTAGTGGCCTTATGATATGTTCAGCAGCTCTCGCTTATTTCAACTCACAGTCACTAGTATCTTTATTTAGGGATGATCCTAATGTAATACTAATTGGTTCAACATGTCTAAAATGGTATTCTATCTCTTTAATGTTGATGCCAATAACACTTTATGGCAACATGTTGTTTCAATCAATTGGTCAAACTCGTGCTGCAACTTTTCTAGCTGCTATAAGATCTGGTTTAATATTAATTCCCACTATTTATATCATTAATAAATTATTTGGTTTACAAGGACTAGAAAAAGCACAATCAATATCTGAGATTATATCCGCTATTATATCTTTGCCATTTATTTTTTATTTCTTTAATAACCAACCAAATGATGGCGATGAACCTTATTAAAAAAATAAAATTTTATTTGAAGTTAAGACCCTTTTGTATAAGGGTTTTTATATTGTTATTGACGTTTCTTCAAAATCTAAAATGCCAAAATTTGCAGTTTCTTCAAAGTGTTGGAAGGCAAAATTTGCAGTTTCTTCAAAGTCTAATAATTAACAGTTTTACAGTTACTAAAGTAAAAAAATAAAAATAACCCTATGGTTATCGTGTTTTAGTTAATTTTCTAGTACTAGAAAGTCTTTAATAAAAAAAAAGACCGCTGACTTTGTGCACACAAGGCACAGGCTAACTGGCTGATTTTCGCTATTTGGTTGTTCGATAAAAGATGTGAGATGTTTTTCATGATGCTTTTTTGCACAAAAACTCTCACCTTTAATTGATGTGAGAGAGTGAGAGTCACATGTATTCTCCTTTCTGTTATGATTGATAATCGAACTTGTTTTACCAATAATAGTGGTCGTCACCACTACCACCTAGGCCACAAAGGAAAATAACTGGTAAGAAGACTGTGAGCCAGCAAGAGAACCAGCATAGGTAAGCAACAAAAAACGAAAAGATGTAGACATCTATTTTTATCGCGTCTTTTATTTTATTGTCTACTTTTAGGTCGAAAAGAATATAAAGAAATTCCGCCACATCTTTTGGAGCCATCATAATAACGCCGATAACACACTTAATTTTATCAAACGAATTGCCGTTATACTTGTCGTAGAACTTTAATTCCTGTGCTAATTCGTTTCCATCAAATTTTTCGTCTTCATAAAAATGTTTTTTAATAGTTTTTTTCATAAAATAAATCTCCTTTAATCAATTCACAATATCATACTACCTAGTTATGATTGCGTTTGGTTAAAATAAAAAAGACTTAATCTCTTTTTAGAAAATTAAGCCTTTATTTATTAATTACATTCCAAGTTTATCAGCAATCTCTTCTGCTTCAATTAATACTTTCTCAAATTTATTTAAGGCAATATCAATTGGCTCAGGAGTATTTAAATCAACTCCTGCATGTTTTAATTCTTCCAATGGATATTTACTAGAGCCCATTGATAAGAATTCTAGATAATTTTTAACTGCGTCTTTTTTGCCACTTAAGATATTTTCTGAAATTGCGCAAGCACTAGAGAAACCAGTTGCATAAACATATACATAGAAGAAGTAATAGAAATGAGGAATTCTTGCCCACTCATATTTTACTTTCTCATCAATTACCATATCATCACCAAAATATAGTTTGATTAGTTCTAAATACTTATCGCTTAATGATTTAGCAGTTAAGGCTTCTCCTTTTTCTACCATGGCATGCGTTTGCTTTTCAAATTCCGCAAACATTGTTTGTCTATAAACAGTACCCTTAAAGCCTTCAAGGTATTCATTTAATAAGGCTAAACGTTTATTTAAATCTGTTTCTTCTTTTAATAGTTTTTCGATTAATAGATTTTCATTAACAGTAGAAGCTACTTCAGCAACAAACATTGTATAGTTACCATATTGGAATGGTTGGTTATGATGAGTTAGCCAAGAGTGTTGAGAATGACCCATTTCATGAGCTAATGTTGATACTGAATCTAAAGTACCAGTAAAGTTCATTTTAATAAATGGATTAGAATCAAATGTACCAGAAGAGAAGGCACCAGATTCTTTACCCTTATTTGGATATACATCAACCCATCTATCTTTAAAAGCTTTCTTTACTCTAGCTACATATTCTTCGCCAAGTGGTTTAACCGCATCAATTACCATTTGTTTTGCTTCATCATATGAATATTTTGTATCAATACCACTAGTTAAAGGTGTATATAAATCATAATAATGAAGTTCATCTAGCTTTAAGATTCTCTTTCTTAATTTTACATAACGATACATTAAATCCATTCTCTTATGAATTGTATCAATTAGATTATCGTAAACTGATTCTGGAATATTATCGCCAGACATTTTCATTTCTCTTGATGACTTATAACCTCTAAGTTTCGCCTCAGTCACATTTGTTTTAACATTGCCCGCATAAGTGGTACTTAATGTATTAATGTGATTTTTATAAGTTTCATAAAAACTATCAAAAGAATTTTCTCTTAATGTTCTATCTTTACTAGTTTGAAGAAGAATATAAGTAGATTCTGTAAGTTCATGCATATTACCATCACTATCTTCTACAGAATCAAATTTCATATCGGCATTAGTAAGTGCTGACATTGTTTCTTCTGGTGTACTAAATACTTCCGCAAAAGCTGCAAGTATAGCCTCTTCTTTGCTTGAAAGCATATGTGCTTTTTCTCTTACTAAGTCACTTAAATAGAAATTAAAATCTTTTAGTTTTTCATCATTTATAATTTCTTTTAGTTTTTCATCATCATTAGCTAAAATTTCTGGATTAGCGAAAGATAATGCCGTTTGTAGTTCTACAAGCTTGCCATAAGCTTTAGAATACATCGCTAAAGCTTCATTATTTCTTGTGTCTTCTGTTTTTCTTAAAGACGCATAACAAAATAAGTTACTTGCAAGTCTACCCGCATCATTCTTCTCATTTAGATAAGCTAATATATCATCAACATTATTTAACTTGCCTTCATATTCTTTTAGACTTTCAATTTTTGGATCTAATTTTTTTAACGCATCAAAAAATTCTTCATCATTTTTAAATAAAGTACTTAAATCCCATTTATCCTTTTCTTCAATATCTTTTCTCTCTTTTACAACTTCACTCATAATTTACTCCGTTTCTATTTAATATTGTATTACTCTTATTATTTCCATAGGCTCATTTATTATCCTTGTAGCCCCCGCATCAACAAGTTGTTTCTCACTTCTAAAACCCCAAGTAACACAGGCAAAATTAATTCCTGCATTTTTCGCTGTTTGGATATCTGTAGGACTATCGCCAATATAAAGAACATCCTTTTTATCAACGCCCATTTTATCAATGATAATATTTACACCCTCAGGATCTGGTTTTACTTTAATACCATCCACTTTACCAAGTACATAATCTTCTTTAATTTTTCCAAAATGCATCTTAATAAGTTTTTTAACATAAATATCATTCTTATTAGAATTAACTCCAACCTTTATACCACCATAAGTTAATTTATCAACTAAATCATTTACACCATTATAAGGAAGGGTAGTCTTATAATATTCTTTATCATATATTTCCAAAAATTTATGATAAGCCTCTTCTTTTAAAGATGGATTATCTACAAACATTTGTTCAACAAGATTTTTAATACCATGGCCTACCATAGCCATAGTTTTCTCTTTGGTATTTTCTTTAGCTATTCCAAAATATTTATAAGTTAAATTCACAGTATTATTTAAATCGGAAATAGTATTAAGTAAAGTACCATCTAAATCAAAAATTACTGCCTTTTTCATTTTTTTAATACAATATCATCACTATCTTTATAGATACTATCCTTTGGTATAACACCTCTTACTCTACTAAGTGGATAGATATTGGTGTTTCTTCCAACAATAGTGCCTGGATTTAATACAGAGTTGCAGCCAACCTCCACATTATCACCTAATATTGCCCCAAATTTTTTAATTTCTGTTTCTACTTTTTCACCACTTGGATCTTTTACCACAACAAGTGTCTTATCTGATTTTACATTTGAGGTAATCGAACCTGCTCCCATATGGGCTTTATATCCTAATATAGAATCGCCAACATAGTTATAATGTGGTACTTGCACATTATCAAAAATAATAACATTTTTAAGTTCACATGAATTGCCAACAACACAATTATCCCCAATTAAGGCTGCACCCCTTATAAAAGCACAATGTCTTACTTCTGAATTTTCGCCAATAATTGCCGGAGCATTTATATAGGCACTATCAAATACAATAGCGCTTTTAGCTACCCAAACATTTTCTTTTACTTCAACATATTTTTCTTTATCAAGACTTTTGCCAATCCTAATAATTTCTTCACTAATTCCTTTTAAAGCTTGCCAAGGATATTCAAAATTCTTTAAATAATCTTTAGCCAAACTATGTTTTAAATCTAATAAGTCTTCTGTTTTATACATTTTTATTCCTCTCTATTTATTGATTTATCGCTATCAAAACCTTTTGGAAAACGTTTTTTTAATTTTTCAATATTTTTAATGAGTACTTCTTCTAAATCGATATCTAAAGCATAAGCACTTTCAGCTAGATACCAAGCAATATCACCAAGTTCTGAAATCAAGTCATCTTTATTTAAATCATGACCTTGAAATAAATGTTTCTTTATTAAATCAATAAATTCGCCACTTTCTCCACAAAGTCCCATGCCTGCATTAATTAGAATATCTTCTTTTTTAATATCTTTATTAAGCGTTTGCATTGCTAGCTTTTGATACTCATTAATATCCATATCTATACCACCTTTGACTTGTATTCATTATTATCTAAATAATAAATTAGTTCACTTTTATCATCACTTTCCATTATGTCTAATATTCTATCTAAATCAAGGGAAAGTTGTTTTGTATGTAATTCATCTTTTTTAAGCCAATATACTTTACCTTCATTAGATGATTTTAGTTCACCTGTAAATTTATTACATTTGTAAAATAAGATGACATAGCGATCTTCATCATTTGTTTGTTTATACTCTTCTATACCACATAGTATTGGATGAAGTAGGGTTAATCCTGTTTCTTCTTTTACTTCTCTAATTATAGAATCATGAAAGCTTTCACCTTTTTTAACATGTCCACCAGGAAAGGTAATACCTGGCCAATCTTTCTTTGTTCTTTCTTGTACAAGAATCATATCATCATCGTATATAAGACACATATTAGTAAAGATCGTTTTCTCTTTTTCTCTTGCCATATTTCTATTATAAATTAATATGTGGATAAGATATTTATTTTCAAGGAAATATTAGTTTTCCACAATGTTGAAAACTAGTCGATAAAATGGGGACTTTAATGTGGATTATCCACACTTAGCTATTAGTGTTAAAACTTTATTCACAAAAATTATACACATCCACAATTTTGAGTTATCCACATTATGTTGATAAGTGGAAAATGTCATAAAAGCCTTTATTAATCGTTTATTTTGAAGATGGTCTGTGTGTAAAACTTAGTGAATAAAAAAAATTATCCACACTTATCCACTGTGGAAAACTATGTGGATAAACTATAAACATTTTATCCACATTTAAAAGATGTGGATAAATGTGGAAAACTCATTAAAACGCGATAACTAAAATGTGGATAAGTGTTTTGAAATGTTGATTATTTTTTTAATGAAAAATTTCTTCTTGAATAATAAAAAAGTAAAGAATTATAATGACAATACTCGGTTAAAAATATGACAAATGTAGACTATTATTATAAAAGCTTATGGAATAAGACTATTCAGGATATCTATGACTCTGGGGATGTGCCTGAGGATATATTTAATATGATTTTCAGGGAATCAAGAATCGCTGATTTAAATGAAAAAGAATGTCGTGTAGCTGTTCCTAATTTCATCAATCAAACATTGATGGTTCAATATAAAATCGTAATTCAAAAGGCCCTAGAAAAAAATATTGGTGATTTATTAAATGTAAATGTAATACTTGAAGATGATGTTCAAGCACAAGTTGCCACTATTGTATGCAATGATTATTTCGATCGACAATTAGATATTAATCAAAACTTTTCTAACTTCGTACTTGGTCGAAGTAACAATCAAGCACAACTTGCTGCACTTACTTGTGCTAAAAACTTAGGTGTTGTCTATAATCCATTATTTATATATGGTAATTCCGGTTTAGGAAAGACACATTTATTAAACGCAATAGGCAATGAGGTAAGAAGAAGCTTCCCACATAAAAAGATTGGTTTTATCTCTGGCTTAGGTTTTACTGAAGCCTTAGATAAATCAAATAAGAATAAGTGCATAGATCAATTTAAGAATTCTTTTTATGATTTAGATTTATTACTAGTTGATGATATACAATTTATCGCTGGCAAAAAATGGACACAAGAAGTATTCTTCTCTATTTTTAATATCTTGGTTAATAATCATAAACAAATTTGTATCACAGCTGATAAAACACCAGCTGAAATAAAGGACTTAGAAATTAGATTATTATCACGTTTTAATCAAGGGTTAAACGTTAATATTCAATCTCCTGAATATGAAACAGCTATTGAGATTTTAAAAATGAAGATAGCTAATAATGTAGCAGTAAATGAAAAAGTTGATGATGATGTATTATCTTATATCGCCACTAACTTTTCTCAAGATGTGCGTTCTTTAGAGGGCGCAGTAACTAGACTTTTATTCTATTTCATTAATTTTGGCAATGGTGAAGACCATATTACTTTAAAGATTGCAACAGAAGCTTTTAAAGATCAGGTGGTAGAAAATCATAATGAATTAAGCATGAATAAGATTAAAAAAGCCGTTTGTGATTACTACAACATTTCTAAACAACAGATTAATAGTGGCAATCGTACTAAAAGTATCGCTATACCAAGACATATTGCTATGTATCTATGTCGTAAATTGTTGGATGCGCCATACAAGGAAATAGGAAGCGAATTTGGAAAAAGGGATCACTCGACAGTTATTAATGCTTGTGAGAAGGTGGAAAAGTTAATTAAGACTGACGCCGCTTACTTAAAAGCAGTTAATGATATTGAAAAGCGCATTGGATAATCCCCAATAATTCACATATTTATCAAGACTAAAAATGTTAAAATAAAGGCGTAGTTAAGGTTTATAAATGACTTATCCACATTTATCAACACCTTAATAATAATAAATTAATATATTTATATTATAAAAAGGAGCGGCAAATGATTTTCAAAGTTAATAAAAGAGAATTTCTAGATACTCTAGGAATTGCATCTAAAGCTATATCTAATACAACACCATTACCTTCTTTAAATGGTATTAAAATAATTGCTAGTAACGATTGCTTAACTATTATTTCTTCTGATACTAATATTTCTATTAAATCAATTATTAAAAATGATGAAGATAGAGAAATACTTACTGTTGTAGAAGAAGGTGAAATTGTAATTGAAGCTAAGTATTTACTAGAAATTACAAGAAAGATAGATAGCGATTTTATTAATATTGAAGTATTTGATAATAGTGTTGTTAAGATTTTTGGTGGAAACTCTGAATTTAAAATCAATGCGATGAATTCTAGCGATTATCCTTTTATTAATTTTGATATTAATAGTAAGACTTTTAAGTTTTCTACTTACACTTTCTTTAAAATAGTAGATGAAACATCTTTTGCATGTAGTGAAAAGGATACTCGTCCAGTCTTGACTGGTGTAAACTTTAAGGCTAGTAATGGCAAATTATATGTAAACGCAACAGACTCATATCGTTTAGCTTCTAAAACAGTTTCTATTGATGAAAATCTAGATTTTAACATCACCATTCCTCGTAAGTATTTACTTGATATATATCATTCAATTGGTAATATTGAAGAAGTTGAAATTGGTATTGATCCTTCTAAAGTTATATTTATATTTAATAATACTGTAATTCATACTAGACTTCTAGATGATGAATTTCCTGATGTAGCTAAGATTATCCCAACTTCTTTTACTCAAAAGCTAACAGTTAAGGCAAAAGAACTTATTAGTGCTCTTGATCGTTCTTCTTTTATTAAAGCAAGTGATGGCAAAAACATTGTTAAACTTTCTATTAATTCTAATCAAGTAGAAATAACTTGCAATGGTTCTAATGGTCATTCTTATGAAAATATCAATGTTGTTTCTTTTGAAGGAGAACCACTTGAAATATCTTGTTCTGGCAAGTATTTAATTGATGCCTTAAAAGCCTTAAGTGCTGATGAGATTGTTATTTCTTTCTCAGGTGAATTAAAACCGCTTATTGTTACAGATAAAACGGATGAAAGTGTTATTCAATTGATTTCTCCAGTTAGAACTTATAAATAAGCTTAAATTTAGGTACAAATCTTTTAAAAAGTAAAATAAAGCCTCATATTTTGAGGTTTTATTTTTTATTTACAAGACTACGTCAAATATAAAATGTCTTAAATTAAGGAAACAATGCTATAATTGATACATGAAACAAGTACATATTAAAGATGAATATATTACATTAGGACAACTACTTAAAATTATTGATTTAGTTAGTTCTGGTGGCGAAACTAAAATCTTTTTAAATAGTAATAAGATACTAGTTAATAATGAACTTGAAAATAGAAGAGGAAAGAAATTATACAAGGATGATGTGATAGAAATATCAGGAGTTTCATACATCATATGTTAGTTAGTTCCTTAAAGTTAAATAATTATCGAAACTATACAAATAAATATATAAACTTCACACCTAATCTAAACATTATTATTGGAAAAAATGGGGTAGGCAAGACTAATATTTTGGAGAGTTTATTATACGTTTCTAATACCAAATCTTTTCGAACTTTAAACGATTTAGATTTAATTAAAAAAGGTGAAGAATATGCTCGTATAGAATGCAGCAATAACAATAAATATAAAGTTGTGATTAGTCAATCGGGTAAGAAACTTTACTTTAATGATGTGCTTGTTAAAAAGACATCCGAATATATTGGCAAACTCAATTGTGTCTTATTTAAGCCTAGTGATTTGAATTTATTCAATGATTCACCTAAAAGTAGAAGACGCTTACTAGATATTGAAATAGGTAAAACTAATAAGGAATATTTAAATAATTTACTTGAATATAATTTACTTTTAAAAGATAAA
>CAVKAO010000037.1:0-5080 GCA_963654705.1 Oscillospiraceae bacterium | reverse complement strand
GATAAAAATAAATTACTTAAAGAAGAAAATATTAATTTAAATTATTTAAGTATTATTGAAGATAAGATGCTTAATAAGATGAAAATTATTATTAAATCACGTGAAGATTTCTTTTTAATTATTAATAAATACTTAAATGATTATTATTTTAAGATTAGTAATCAGGATATTAATTTAAGAGTTGTTTATAAAAAGTGTAGTGATATTGATAATTTAAAGGAAAATCTTGATAAGAGTCATGATAAAGATAAACTTTATCACTATACAAGCTTTGGCGTTCACCATGAAGATTATATTTTTTTGACAAACAATCAAAGAATTGAAGAAATGGTAAGCCAAGGACAAATGCGTATGATATTAATTTCTTTTAAATTAGCTTTAATGGAATATATAAAAGAAAAGATTAATGATGTTCCAATATTATTATTGGATGACATCTTATCGGAACTTGATATTTCTAATAAAGAAAGACTATTAGAGATTATTCCAAGTGATACACAAGTTATCATCACAGGAACAGATTTAAAAGGAATGAATATAAAAAAAGATTTTAATTTAATCGAAATAAAGGAGGATTTAAATGTCTGATACAAATATTAACCATGACAATTATACTTCTGATGATATTCAAGTCTTAGAAGGACTCGAGGCTGTTAGAAAAAGACCTGGTATGTATATTGGTACCACTTCTTCTACCGGTTTACATCATTTAGTTTGGGAAATTGTTGATAATTCAGTCGATGAAGCTTTAGCGGGGTATGCAAAACATATTGAAGTTACAGTTGATAAGGATGATATTGTAACTGTTAAAGATGATGGTCGTGGTATGCCAGTTGAAGTTCATAAAAAGACGGGCATTTCAACTGTTGAAACTATCTTCACTGTATTACATGCCGGTGGTAAATTTGGCGGTGGTGCTTATAAAGTATCTGGTGGTTTACATGGTGTTGGTGCCAGTGTTGTTAATGCACTTAGTAAATGGCTAGAAGTAACTATTCATAAAGATGGCAAGGTATATTATGTTAAGTTTTCTAATGGTGGTAAAGTTGAAAAATCATTGGTTGAAATTGGTACTTGTGATAAAAGCGAAACAGGTTCAACAGTTCGTTTTAAAGCCGACGATTTAATCTTTAAAGAAGGTACTGTTTATAATTATAAGACTTTATATGATCGTATTAGACAAATGGCTTTCTTGAATAAGGGTATTCGTTTTACTTTTAATTGGGAAAAGGATGATGAGAATAAAGGTACAAGTACTTTCTGTTATGAGGGTGGTATTAAAGAATATGTTAAGTTTTTAAATGATGGTGAAAATCTATTATTTGAAGATATTTTATATTGCGATGGAAGTGATGAGGAAACTAATATTAGTGTTGAAGTTTCTTTCCAATACAATACATCTTACACAGAAAAGGTTTATTCTTTCTGTAATAATATCTTCACACCAGAAGGCGGTATGCATCTTGATGGTTTTAGACAAACTTTAGCTAGAGTGGTTAATGCCTATGCTAAAGATAAGAAGATTTTAAAACCCGATGATCCAAACTTTACTAATGATGATTTAAAAGAGGGTTTAACAGCGATTGTTTCAGTAAAACATCCCGATCCTCAATATGAAGGTCAAACAAAAGGCAAACTTGGTAATGCGGAAGTTAGACCTGCTGTAAATAAAATATTTGGTGATTATTTAAAGCGCTTATTCTTAGAAAATCCTGATATTGCCAAAATCATTATTGAAAAAGCAAAGTCGGCTTCAGAAGCACGTTTAGCTGCTCAAAAAGCTAGAGAAACAGTTAGAAGAAAAGATGATTTTGGTGGAGCAAGTCTTCCTACAAAATTAAAGGATTGTGCTAGTAGAGATGCTTCAATTTGCGAAATATATATCGTCGAAGGTAATTCAGCTGGTGGTAGTGCGCAACAAGGTCGTGATTCTAATTTCCAAGCTATTCTTCCTTTAAGAGGTAAAATCTTGAATGTTGAAAAAGCTAGACTTCATAGAATTTTCGATAATGCCGAAATTAGAATGATGATTCAAGCTTTTGGCTGCGGTTTTGGTGATGAACTTGATATATCTAAGCTTAGATATCATAAGATAGTAATCATGACCGATGCCGATGTCGATGGTCAACATATTGCGTCATTAATGCTTACTTTCTTATATCGATACTTTAAACCATTGATTGAAGGTGGTTATGTCTATATTGCAATGCCACCTCTATATAAATTATTTAAGGGTCAAAAGACACTTCGTTATTGTTATTCTGATGAAGAACTTGAGGTTGCAAAAAGAGATTTTGGTGATGAGAAGTATGATGTTCAAAGATATAAGGGTCTTGGTGAAATGGATCCTAGCCAACTTTGGGAAACAACTCTTGATCCAGAAAGAAGAACTTTAAAGCGTGTAACTATTGAGGATGCGATTGATGCGGATAGCGTATTCTCAATGTTGATGGGTGATGAAGTAGAGCCTAGACGTAACTTTATTGTTGAAAATGCTCACTTTGTTAAGAACTTGGATATTTAGGGGGTCGCATGGAAGAATTAGATAATCGTTTTTTCAATCATGGTAATATGAAAGAAGTAAACATTTCCTCGGAAATGAGAGAAGACTTCTTAAGCTATTCAATGTCTGTTATCATCGATAGAGCCTTGCCTGATGTAAAAGATGGTATGAAACCAGTACATAGAAGAGTTATTTGGGCTATGTATGATGCAGGCTTTACTCCTGATAAACCACATGTTAAGTCAGCTAATATAGTTGGTGAAGTTATGGGTAAGTATCACCCTCATGGTGATACGGCAATCTATGACACAATGGTACGTATGGCTCAACCTTTCTCTTATCGTTATCCACTTGTTGATGGACATGGTAACTTTGGTTCACTTGATGGTGATGGTGCTGCGGCTATGCGTTATACCGAAGCAAGAATGTCAAAAATTAGTTTGGAACTTGTTTCGGATATTAAAAAAGAAACAATTGATTGGCGTGACAACTATGATGCTAGACATAAAGAACCTGTTGTTTTACCAAGTAGATTTCCTAATCTGTTAGTAAATGGTTCAATGGGTATTGCGGTAGGTATGGCTACTAATATGCCTACGCATAATTTAGGAGAATCTATTGATGCGATTATTGCAGTAATGGATAATCCAGATATTTCAACCATTGATTTAATGAATTATATTCCTGGTCCCGATTTTCCTACAGGTGGCTATATCATTGGTCGAGGTGGTATAAGACAAGCTTACGAAACAGGTAAGGGTTCAATTATTATGCGTTCTAAGGTGGTGGTTGAAGATTTACCGGGAAATAAACATAAGCTAGTAATTAAGGAAATTCCTTATCTTGTAAATAAACAGGTTATGTATGATAAGATACATGAACTTGCAAAGGAAAAGATAATTGAAGGCATTTCTGATATGAAGGACCTTTCTAATGATAGAAATGGTATTCGTATTGAAATTGAGCTTAAAAAGGATGTTCAGCCCGAAGTTGTTTTAAATCAATTATATAAGCTAACTCCTGTTCAATCTTCTTTTGGTATAAATAATAATGTCCTTGTTGATAACAAGCCAATGTTACTAACTTTAAAAGAAATTATTAAGTTATACATTGAACATCAAATTGATGTTATTAAAAGAAGAACGCAGTTTGATTTAAATGAAGATGAAAAACGTGCGCATATTTTAGAGGGTTTAAAGATTGCCTTAGATAATATTGATCGTATTGTTGAGATTATTAAGACTAGTAGAACTGATGAAGAAATCTTAACTAAGTTTAATGATGAATTTGGTATTGATGAAAAACAAGGTGAAGCTATTCTTTCTATGCAACTTAGACGTCTATCAGGTTTATCTTATGAAAAGATTTGTGCTGAATTAGATGAATTATATAAAGAGATTGCTGATTTAAAGGATATCTTGGCAAATCATAGTCGCGTTCTTCAAATTATTAAAGATGAACTTACTGTTATTAAAGATAAATACAATGATCCACGTCGTACAGAAATCATTGATGGGGAAGTTGATGTTGAAGATGAAGATTTGATTTCTGTTGAAAATATCATCGTTTCTTTATCAAGTAATGGTTATATTAAGCGTTTACCAGTAAATACTTATAAGACACAAAATAGGGGTGGTCGTGGTATTAAGGGTATGACTTTAAATGAAGATGATATTATTGATCAAAACATTACAATGTCTACTCATGACCATTTATTACTATTTACTAATAAAGGTAAAGTATATCGTATAAAGGGTTATAAAATTCCTGAGTCTAGTCGAAATGGTAAAGGTATTCCAGTTATCAATATTATAAATATTGAAAAAGATGAGAAAGTTAAGGCTCTTGTTCCAATTAATCGTGAATGGGAAGTTAAAGGCTACTTATTCTTTGTTACTAAAAACGGCTTATGTAAAAGAGTAGAGGCTAAGGAATTTGAGTCAATTAGACAATCAGGTAAGATTGCCATCACCATGAAAGATGATGATGAATTAGTTGATGTAAAACCTACTTTAGGTGATGATGAAATTATTATTGGTGCTGCCAATGGTAAGGCTGTACGTTTCAATGAAAATGGCGTAAGAGCTATGGGACGTAGTGCGAGTGGTGTAAGAGGCATGAATGTTGATGATTCATATGTTATTGGCTGTTGCACATCTAAAGAAGGTAAGCAAATACTTGTTGTTTCTAAATACGGTTATGGTAAAAAGACGGATATTGATGAATATCGTATAACTTCAAGAGGTGCTAAGGGTGTTAAAACTATTAATATAACGGAAGCAAATGGTGATTTAGTGGCACTTAAAGCTGTTAATGGTGATGAAGATGCTCTTATCATGCGTAATGATGGTGTTATTATTCGTATATCTTTATCTAAAGTTTCAACTCTTGGTAGAGTTACTAAAGGTGTTAGATTAATAAGACCTGAAGAAAATACTTATGTTAAGACCGTTACATTAATGGAACATCAAGATGATGAAGTTAATAATGAAGAAGAGAGTGAATAATCGCTCTCTTTTTTGTTATAATCCTGAGTTTGACAGTTAAAGAAAGTAAAAAGTGGCTATAAAGCTTTAT
>CAVKAO010000036.1:0-18562 GCA_963654705.1 Oscillospiraceae bacterium | reverse complement strand
GAAACCGCCCATTGCCGAACGGCACGATGTGGTGGTGTGAGAGGTCGGAAGTAAATCTATTGTTTATTTCCTCCTACTCGATTTATATAATAGTTATAAAGAAGAGGTGCAGGAATGATTGAAGTTAATTGTGACTATAACATTAAAGGAGATATTGAATTTGTCTTAGAGGCAAAAAAAACCAATATTTACGAATTAGCACAAGAAATAGGTGCTTCTAGATCGGCACTCAATGAAATATTAAAAAATGGTGTTATAAATAAAAAAGTTTATGAAGATTTTTATTCTTATGTATATAAAGAAAAATATCGTTTAAATTCAGTAAAAGAAGAGTTACTTAAAGAAAATCATAAAAATATACTATTCCATGGTTCTAAAGATGGGCTTTGCTTTATTGATGAAAATGGCTCGAGAGATAAATGCGATTTCGGCAGAGGTTTTTATCTTGGTGAAACTTATAATCAAGCATTGTCTTTTGTGTGTGAAGCTACAGATTCATCAGTTTATTCGTTTAAATATAGTTTAGATAATTTAAAAATAGAAAAGTTTGAATGCGGCTTGGAATGGATGCTTGCGATTTGTGCTTTTAGAGGAACAATTAATGAATACAAAGATAATCAAAAAGTTTCTAAAATTGTTTCAAGAATAAATAATGCAGATGTAGTAATCGCTCCTATTGCGGATAATAAAATGTTTTATATTATGAGCCAATTTGCAGATGGTGATATAAATGCTGATGTGGCTTTGCACTCTCTATCAGCTTCAAAACTAGGTATGCAATATATTTTTAAAACAAAAAAAGCGGTTGATGGTTTGATACCTATGGATAGATATTATTTATGTCAAAAAGAAAAAGATGCTTGTAAAAAAGCATTGGTGGAAAGAAGCTATGAAGTTGATACAAAGCTTAAACTAGCTAAAAGAGAATATAAAGCGGGTTTATATATTGAGGAAATACTAAAATGAGAGAATTTGATCACAATGGATTGCTTTTATGCGAATATCAGGCAAAGATTTTTGAAAAATCCTATGAGCTTGATTATTCAAGTCCTATTTTCATGAGACGTTTTTTACATTCTAAGCTTTCAAAAAAAATGGATGAAGGTTATACCGCTTTTTTATCGTTGGATGTAAACGAAGGCATAGAAAGCATTAATGAAGAATATAAAGCTACAAGTTATGGAAAAGATAAATATTCAAAGGCTTCTTTATTTTGGATGGGCTATATGTATCGTTATATTTGTTATACAAGAGAAGAAGATACTTCTTTTGTAATGAAACTATTCAAGCATAAACAAATGAATTCTGTTTATTACGTTTATCACACACAAGATCCTGAATGGGCTATTGCTAATCTATTAGAGATTAATGGGTTAGATGAAAAAATATTCGATAGAAACTATCGTTTAAAAATGGTTATGAAGAAGAGCGGCAAATTTGATTAAGCGCTGATTTTGTGAATTTGTTAACTATCTCATATTTTTAACTAGTTAATGTTTTAACTAGTATTTTGACTATATAATTAAGTTAAGTGAGGGAAAGTTATGCCATTTTTAATTGGGCCAATGTGTAAAAAACTAAGGTCATTAAAGTATTTGACAGAAGAGAATTCTGTTTTAGAGCTTAATCCTGAAATACTAAGTGTTCCACTATCTGTTGGATCTAGTGAGGGGGAAGCTAAAGTTAATGTTGGCGATAAAGTGAAACTTGGACAAATGATAGGTCTAGCAAGTGCACGTTTTTATGTGCCTTTTTATGCTCCTTGTTCAGGGGAGGTTATCGCTATTGAGAAGAAGATGTCCGCAAGACTTAAGCCTTGTAATCACATCGTAATTAGAAATGATTTTAAGGATGAAAAAGAGTATTTAGAAAAGACGATTGATTTAAATAGTTCTAAAGAAGAAATCATTGAATTTATGAAGAATATCGGATTATTGGGACAAGGTGGAGCAGGTTTCCCATCTTATATCAAATATAATACCGATAAATGTGAGACACTTCTTATTAATGCGGTAGAGTGCGAACCGTATTTGACTGCTGATATTCGTAATATTGAAACCAATCCTGAGGACTTTTATATGGGTGTAAAGCTTATGTTTAAGGCATCAGGTGCTAAGAAATGTAAGATTGGTATTAAGGAATATCATGTTGAGACAATTGAATTATTAAAAGGTTTATTTAATAAGGAAGAAGATATTGAAGTATGTCCAGTTAAGGATGCTTATCCATATGGATGGGAGCGTACTTTAGTTAATACCTTGATGGGTAAGCGTTATAATAAGCTGCCAATTGAAGTTGGAGCTATTGTAAGTAACTGTACTAGTGCTATTACTTTGGCTAAAGCAAGTAGAGAAAGACTACCAATGTATCAAAGATTTGTCACGATTTCTGGTGAAAACATTAAGCATCCACATGATGTATTCTGTCGCATTGGCACATCTATTAAGGAATTAATTGATGTTTGTGGTGGTGTTAAAGTATCGCCTGCCAACATCCTAATGGGTGGCCCTATGATGGGAACATGTGTTACCAAAGATGAAGTATGCATCAATACCATTTCCAATGGTGTTACTATTTATAAACATGAGGAAATTAAGGCTATGAGTTGTCTAAGATGTGGTCAATGTGTTGAACATTGTCCTAGTTCTTTACAACCTTGTTCAATCAATGAAGCATTTAAGATTAATGATGTGAAACGTCTTGAAGCACTACATGTTTTAGATTGTATTGAATGTGGTATGTGTACTTATATTTGCCCAAGTAAGATTGAGGTTACAGAAAATATTAGACGAGCTAAACGTTTCTATAATTTAAGGAGGGCTAAATAATGGCAGAATATAAATTTAGAGCCACACCAATGTTTAGAAGAAGACTGAATACTAAAACAGTTATGGCCCACTTATTATTAGGCCTAATTGTTGTATATTTATTTGGTCTATATAACAGTTTTGTATTAGGTGTTGAATATTTTGTGCATGCTTTATTAATGCTTGTATGCGCATTATTGGGTGGCGTAGGAACGGAAGTTGTTTATGCGCTAGTGTTAAAAAAAGATGTTAAACAATTTTTAAGTACATCATTTCCTTGGATTACTTGTTTAATTCTTGTGGAAATTATTCCATGTGATACATCTTTATATGCAGTATTTATTTCAAGTATCCTAGCCATTTTCTTTGGAAAACTTGTATTTGGCGGCTTTGGCCAAAATACCTTTAATCCAGCTGCGGTAGGAAGATGCTTTATTACTACATCATTTGTTTCTACTGCTGCGGTTGATTTAATAACGCAATCTACACCAACTGCTTCATTTGCCTCTTCTAGTTGGTTAATGACCAAAGAAGGCTTTGAAGCTTTCTTAGCTCAATATGGTGGCCTATCTAATCTATTTTTAGGAAACTATTTTGGTGCACTAGGTGAGACAAGTACTTTGATAATATTGGTATTATTAATTATCTTTTTAGCTGATGGTGTGGTTGACTGGAGAGTTCCTTTAACATATATAACAGTATGCTTTGTAAGTTCATTTATCATTGGCGAAGTAAATGGCTTAGGAATTAGATATGCCATTGCCTTTATTTGTACTGGTGGTTTATTATATGGTGCAGTATTTATGCTAACTGACCCAGTTACATCACCATTCTCGGTACCAGGTAGAATGGTATTTGCATGTGTTGCGGCACTTGTTACTTGTTTAATTAGATTTTTAGGCAATTTACCAGAGGGTGTATGTTATGGTATTTTGATTGCGAATATGCTTTCACCATTAATTGATAAGATTTTCTCTTGTAAGCAAATTGAAGCCTATAAGAAAAATAGTATTATTACATACGCTACAATTCTTGTAACAATTATTGCGATTACTTGTGCTGGTTTATCTATTACTCCAACTGATTACAAATATGCAAATTCTACTACAACATATGTGGAGGTAAATCATGAATAAGACAATTAAACTATTATTGTTTTTAGGTATTATTTCAGGTCTTAGTGGCATTGCGATTGGTTCTTTAAATACAGCTCTTGAGCCAATTATTGAAGAAAATGATCGTAAAGTGCTTTTGGAAAATATCAATGAAATATTCCCTGATAGCGATTTTGAAACATTAGATTATAAAAATAGTACTGTAAAGTCAGTGTATAAGATTGATGGCAAGGGTTATATTGTTGAAACAACTGCTACTGGCTACAACAACAATACGGCTATTGATATCTTAATTGGCTTTGATGAAGATGGAACAATTATCGCGGTTAAGACACTTACTCAACAAGAAACTAATGGCTATGGTTCAAAGTGTTTTGAAGAAAGTAATATTGAAAAGAATTACTTGAACAAGACTATTGATGAGGATGTTGATATGGTAAGTGGGGCAACACTTACTTCTAATGCAATGAAGAAAATGATTGATGAAGCTAGAAATGCTATAAAGGAGATTGGCTAATATGTGGAAGGATTTTAAAGATTGTTTTATCAAAAATAACCCAGTATTTGGCTTATTCCTAGGTATGTGTTCTACTTTAGCTATTTCTACTTCGCTAAATAATGCGATTGGTATGGGATTATCGGTAACACTTGTTCTTATTTGTTCAAACGTTATTATCTCAGCCTTAAGAAAAGTTATTCCAGATGAAATTAGAATTCCAGTATATATTGTAATAATTGCGACACTTGTATCAATGTTACAAATGGTATTACATGCCTACATGCCTTCTTTATATACAAGTTTAGGTGCGTTTTTATCGCTTATTGTTGTTAACTGTATTATTTTGGGTAGAGCTGAAGCGTTCGCATCTAAAAACGGTGTCTTTGCATCATTTATTGATGGACTTGGAATGGGTCTTGCGTATACCTTCTCATTACTTTTGATAAGTGTTACAAGAGAATTGTTATCAACGATGGCTCTAGAATTCTATAATCCATTTAATGCTTCACAAATACTATTTAAGATTGTTTTGCCATTCCAAGATTATAAGATTACCTTATTTTCTGGATCAGTTGGCGCTTTCTTAACTTTCGCTGTTTTTGCAGCTATCTTTGGCAAAATTAAGTCTAATCAAAACAAAAAGGAGAAAACCAAATAATGAAGCTTCTTTCAATGATATTAACCGCAATATTAACTAATAATATTGTCTTGACTAAATTCTTGGGCATTTGTCCATTTATGGGTGTATCTAAGTCTAGTAAATCAGCAGTTGGCATGGGCCTTGCGGTTACCTTTGTAATTTTCTTTGCCTCTATTCTTACATATGGATTAAACTATTTAATACTTGTTCCCTATCATATTGAGTATATGCAGCTTATCAGTTTCATCCTTGTTATCGCTTCATTTGTACAACTTGTAGAAATGATTATTAAGAAATATTCTCCTACTTTATATAAATCATTAGGTGTTTATCTTCCTTTAATTACTACAAACTGTACTGTATTATATGTTGCACAACAAAACATTTCAGCTGAATATACTTTTATTGAAACTTGTGTAAATTCTTTGGCCGTACCTTTAGGCTTTATGATGGTATTATTCTTATTCTCTTGTATTAGAGAAAGACTTGATTATGCGGATACTTTACCATCTTGGAAAGGCAACCCAGTTGCGCTTGTTGTGGCAGCTTTAATGGCTTTAGCTTTCTCAGGATTAGCTGGTATTGTTTAATGTTACCAATTATCATATTTGTTTTTCTTGCTTGCCTATTCGGAATTAGTTATTACTTTAACAGTAAAACGCCAGTTCCAAAGGGTTGTGAGAAACTTAAAGAAGATTGTAGAGGATGTAATATAAATTCATGTCCTAATAGAAAGGAAAATAATGATTAATGCATTAATTATCATGTTGATACTTGGAGGAGTACTTGGAGCTATTTTAGCCATCTCAGCCAATGTATTCCATGTTGAAGTAGATAAAAGGGAAGAAGAAGTATCAGCTAAACTACCAGGCTATAACTGTGGCGCTTGCGGCTATCCTGGTTGTAGTGGTTTAGCTCATGCCTTAGTTGAAGGCGAGGTTACAAACTTTCCTTGTAAGATTGCAACTGCTGATAAAAAGGCCGAAATTATTGATTATTTAAAGAATACGCCTGGTCCTAATGGAGAAACAGTTGAAATCAAAGCTTAAAAAAAGAACAGCTATTTTTAGCTGTTCTATTTTGTTTATTAGTTTATTTTTTATTTTTTTTAATAACCGTGAAAACGGTTCTTTGGTTGTGGTTAATAATAACGGCAATATTTTCTACTATTCATTAAATGTTGATAATCAAGTTGTTTTAAATGAAGGTACTAATATTGTCGTTATTAAAGATGGCTATGTGTATATGGAAGATGCAAATTGTCCTGATAAGATTTGTATAAAACAGGGTAAGATCAATAAAAAAGGGCAAACAATTACTTGCTTGCCCAATAAGATTACGATATCTATAAGAAATGATGATGATATTGACATCATCAATTAGATAGTGTTACTTTAGCTATTTCAAATATTTCATTTTTTAAATTGTCAATATCACTTGGAAAGCCATCAATAATTGATGAATAACAAACCGAGCACAACATCGATAATAGAGCATATAGTCTTAATAATATCTTATGTTCGGACATATTTATTTCTTTAGAGTAGATATTTATAGCTTCTCTTATTTTAGACATCGTTGAATCATCAGTTGTGTAAAATTCTTCTTCCGAGATTGGCCAAATAAAGTCTTTTTTAATCACTAATAAAGCATCTCTATCATTTTTAAATAGTTCAATTAAGTAATTAGCCATACAAATAACTGAATCAATAAAGTTTCCCTTTACTTTTTGGCTTTCATCATAGGCGGCCTTAAGAATATCAAAAGATACCCTTCTTACTAAATTTCTTAAGACATCTTCTTTATCAGTAAAATAAAGATAGAATGTGCCTTTCGCAATTCCTGATTTTTCACATATCATTGAAATAGAAGTATTAGATACACCATTTGCGGTAAATAGATCATATGCTGAATCTAATATTTTTTTTCTTTTTTCTTCCTTTTTTTGTGTTATTAAACCTGCCATATACCTATATTTTATGAATATTTTTTTGATTGTAAAGTACTTTTCCTAAAAAAGTGACTAAAAGTCATTTTTCTATTGACATTGCTTAAGGGAGATATATAATAGCGTATGTAAATGACCAATGGTCATTAATTTTATGGAGGTATTATGAAAAGATTTGCGCATTTTATTGTTAAATTTTATAAACAAATCTTAATAGTTTCCATATTGTTACTGATACCATCTGCTATTGGTGCAGTATCAACAAGAATCAACTATGATATCTTGACTTATTTGCCAAGTGATCTTGATTCAATGGTGGGTGAACAATATTTGGAAAAGGATTTTAATCTTGCATCTAGTGCAATGATTACAGTAGAAAATATGCCTACATCAAACTTACTTGATTTAAAAGAAAGAATCAGTAATGTTGAGGGGGTAAGTGAGGTATTCTGGCTATCTGATGTCTTAGATGTGACAATTTCAAAAGAAATATTACCAGATGATATCTACAATTTCATGTTTAATTCCGATAAGGATGCAACCATGATGATTGTAAGATTTAATGATACAGCCGCATCACAAAGTACAATGAACGCTATTGCCAAGATTAAAAAGATTTGTGCTAATGAGGCTTATATTGGTGGTATGTCAATAATACTACAAGATACTAAAGCTTTAGTTGACCAAGAACTACCAATTTATATAGTAATTGCAGTACTGGCATGTATTGTAGTATTATGGCTTGGTTTAAAATCAAATATCTTACCATTCTTATTTATGATTGGCTTGATATTCCCAATCTTATATAACTTTGGTTCAAATATCATCTTTGGCCAAATCTCATATATTACAGAAGCCTTGGCTACAGTATTGCAGTTAGGTGTAACCATGGACTATTCAATCTTCCTTGTTAATAGATGGAGAGAAGAAAGAAAATTAGTTGATAATGACTTTGATGCCATGGAAAATGCTATTGTCAATACTGGTGTATCAATTAGTGCATCAAGCTTGACTACTGTTGCTGGTTTTTTAGCCCTATGCTTTATGCGACTAACACTAGGTAAGGATATTGGCCTAGTTATGGCAAAGGGTGTTGTGCTTGGTGTAGTTTCAACGATTACTATTCTTCCAGCTTTAATTTTGGCCTTTAGAAATAAGATTTGGAAATGGGAACATAAACCATTAATTCCAAAGCTTGAAAAGACTTCTTATTTTGTAACTAAACACTATAAGAGTGTTATGGCAATCTTCTTTGTGGTATTTGCTTTATTTGCTCTAGCTTATCCAAAGGTTGAACAATATTATACTTTAACTGATTCACTTCCTTCAGATATGACTGGTAAACTTGGCAATGAAAAATTAAAAGAAGACTTTAATATGAATTCTAGCTACTTTGTCATCATTAAAGATAATTTAAAGGATGAAGATGTAAAGAAGATGGTTAATGAGGTTGAAGATTTAGATCATATAACTTCAGTATTAGCTATTGAAAAATTTATAGGTGGTGCTATTCCATCAAGTATCTTACCAGATGTCTTAACAGATACTTTTGTGGCTAATGGTCATGAAATGATTCTAATCAATTCTAACTTGAATGCGGGTACTGATGAGATTAATGCTCAAATTGAAAAACTAAATGAGATTGTTAAAAAATATGATTCAAGTGCTGTAGTAACAGGTGAAGCACCTATGACTAAGGACTTAATTGAAATCGCCAATGTTGACTTTAACAATGTAAACTGGATTTCTATTGCCTTTGTCTTTGTGATTATCTTGGTTAGCTTTAGATCAATTAGTTTGCCAATCTTGCTAGTAGCATCTATTGAATCAGCCATCATCATGAATATGGCAACTGCCTACTTTACTGGCACAACGCTTCCATTTATCGCAAGTATTGTAATTGGAACAATTCAACTTGGTGCAACAGTAGACTATGCTATCTTAATGACAACAAGATTTAAAGAAGAAATAGCAGCTGGACATAATAAATATGAGGCTGCACAAATTGCTGTATATAACTGTTCACAATCAATTCTAACTTCAGGATTAACTTTCTTTGGTGCAACAGTTGGTGTATCGATTATTTCAAAAATGGAATTACTACAAAGTATTTGTTTGCTTATTGCAAGAGGAGCCTTGTACTCAATGGTAATAATTATATTTGTACTTCCATGTTTCTTAATTATATTTGAAGGTTTTATTAGCCATACAACAATTGGCTGGCCAAAGACTAAAAAGGAGAATGCTTAAAATGAAAAAGGTGAATAAAGTATTTGTAACAGCTTTATCTTGTCTACTTGCAGCTACATACGTATTACCAGTAAGTGCGCAAGATGAAGTAGAAAAGAAAGAAAGTGTTTATACAGTATTAAATGCTGATGGTAGTGTTAAATCGATTACGGTATCAGATACATTACATTCTGATAGTGGATTTAATAATTACAAGGATACATCGGATTTAAAGGATGTCGAAAACTTAAAGAGTAATGATGAAGTAAATAGCACAAGTGGTGGTTATATTTGGAATACTAGTGATAAGGAAATCTATTATCAAGGTACTTCGACTAAAGAATTGCCATTAAGCGTAAAAATTACTTATACATTAGATGGTAAAGAAATAACAAGCGATGAGCTTGTAGGTCAATCAGGACACTTAGTAATTAAAGTAAATGTTACTAATAGTTCTAAACAAACTTATAAAGCTAATAATAAGACATACAATCTAGTTACACCATTTGTAACTGGCCTTGTTGCAATGCTAGATGATGATGTTTTCTCTAATGTAAGTGTAAATTCAGGTACTGTAACAAATGATTCAAGTCATAGTATTATTGCTTCAGTTATGGTTCCTGGTTTAAAGAGCGGTTTAAAACAAGTATTAGACACTGATTTAATGCATAAATTAGAAGATTATCTAATTGATGAAATTTCTATTGAAGCTGATGTTACTGATTATGAGTCTCCAACTTTAATGATGGCAGCAGCTACTTCTACTGATGCTTTAAAAGAAGAATTTGATGATATTGATGAATTCTCTTCAATCTTTGATAAGCTAGATGATTTAAAGGAAGCAACAAATGAATTAATTGATGGTACTACATCTTTATATGATGGTGCAGTTAAGTTAAATGATGGTGTTGGTACATTAAAAGATGGTTCTGATAAATTAAGTTCTGGTGCAGCTTCTTTGTATAAGGGCGCTGATGAGCTTGCTAGTGGTGCTATATCATTACGTGATGGCTTGAATACATTATCAAACGAATCTGATAAACTTAGAGGTGGTATGTCTCAAGTGGCTGAAGGTATCTTAGCTACTGTAAATAGTGAACTAAAAGAAGCGGGCTATCCTGAGGTTACATGGGATCAAGTGGATACATGTATAAAAGATTCTAATAAATGTATTTTCAATGAATATGCAAATATTACTGTAACTGATGATCAAAGGGCTGCTGCAAAAGCAGAAGTAACTGAATTAGTGAAGGCTAAGGTAGGTGATTCAGAACAATTAGAGAAAATTGTAAATAGCTTACTTTATATGGCATCAGAAAATGTTGATTCTTCTAAAACAGTTGAACAAAAGATTACATCAGCAAGTGAAGATTTGCTTAAGGCACAAGGATTATTGAATTCTGATGCATATAAAACCGCAACAGAATATGCAAGTGCTTTAACAAATACAAGTACAGCATTTGATTTCACTAATGCCGATCATCCAGTAAATAAAGTACTTACAAATATTAGGGAACAACAATCTTTAAATTATACTGAAAATGATTTAAAAGCTACTTATGCAACAATCTTGACAAAGATTAAAGCGGCAGTAAAAGCTTCAACATCACAAGATATTAATGATACAACTGCTGGATTTATCTTGGCTTATGCATGTAATAAGCCGGTAAATGCAGATGTGTTGGGCAATGAAAACTTAGGTAATGCGATTAATAAAGTTTTGACTAGTCAAACAGGTGATTATACTTGTGATGATCCATATAATGATGCAGTGGTATCACAAGTTGTAAAGGCTGCTTATACAAGTGCTGTCATAAATACTGGTTTAGATACTATATATGCCTCAGTTATATCAAGTATTGTTAATACTCTTGTTGGTGAAGATGCAACAGATGAGGTGAAAGAAGCTGCAAAGTCTAATGCAACAACTGTCTTTGCTTATGCTGTTACAAAGCATAATGGTACTTACGATACTAGTAACTATACGCCTAATTCATATTTTATGGAGTATGCAAATGATTTAACAACAATGAAAAACATTCAAACTATTATGACTAAGGCTAATAGCGGAAGTGATGAAGCTAAAGATGCAATTAATAATGTTTTAACTAAAGCTGTTAAAGAAACTTTAAATAGTGAAATGCTTACTGCTGAAAAATCTTTAACTGGTGTTAGAAGTCTTGTGATTGGTGTTAATGATTATACAGCTGGTGTTGATTCAGCATATGCTGGTTCAAAGACTTTAGCTGATGGTACAAGTTCACTTGTTTCTGGCTCTAAGCAATTAAGGGAAGGCATTGATACTTTAAATAGTGGTGTTGCTACATTAAAAGATGGTTCACAAACTTTGGCTGATGGCGCCAAGACTTTAAAAGAAGGTATGCAAAAGTATAATGATGAAGCTATTTCTAAGCTAACAGAAAGTACTCGTATTACTTCTTTACAAGAGGCTAGCAATTTACTTGAAGCTATGAGTAATAGTGAAGATAATTACAACAACTTCTCTGGTATATCTGAAGGTACAGAGGGTTCTATTAAGTTTGTCTTTAAAATTGAAGGTAGTAAAGCAACTAAGAAAGAAGATACAACAACAGAAACAACTAATGAAAAAGTTAGTTTCTGGCAAAGAATTGTAAATCTATTTAAACACTAGTTTTAATTGAAATATCCTAATTTAAAATCTCGGAAGTAATTTCGAGATTTTATTTTAACTTCATTTTAGTTTCACATTTAGTTCACTTAACAGTTTTAATATGAAATTGTAAGGAGGAAAGAAACATGAAAAAAATTATATGTTTACTTTCAATTTTATTTTTAAGTTTAAGTTTAGTTGCTTGTAAAGCAAGTGACAATGAAGATGGCACCTATACAGGTAAAATAAGTGCCATTGATAGTGATTCAATCTCTTTAGCTTTAGGTGAGTTAAGTGAGGAAAAGATGGAAGAAGGACAAGCGCCAGAAATGAATAATGATACAAATTCAAATGGTGGGCAAAAGCCAAATGAAGATGGTTCATCAAATAGCGTGCCTGAAAAACCTGATGGTGAAGCACCAAATGATAATACTCCAAGTGATATGAACAACAATGATGAAAGTGGTGCACCAGAAAAGCCGGATGATACAAACTCAAATGGTAATCAAGTTGAGATGCCAACAAATGATGGTAATGATGGTGGTACACCACCTGAAAAACCTGATGGTGATAACTTGTCTAATGGTTCAAATGATATGCCAAGTGGCGATGCACCAGATATGGGAAATATGAGCCACTATAGCTTTACAGAAAGTGGTGAGACAGTTACTTTAACATTAAAGTTTGTTGATGATTTAAATGATACTGTTTCAAATTTAAGTAAAGACGATATAGTTACAATTACCGTAGAAGATGGAATAATTACTGCTATTGAAGTTATTGATATGAATAGTAATTCAAAACCTGGTGATAATAGTGGAGGCAACAATGGTGGTAGTATAGATCAAGGTACTAGTGCTAATACAGTTGATAGTGATGTTGATGGAAAGACTTATACTTCAACAGGTGATAGTGAGAATGCTTTAAGAGTTGATGGTTCTACCGTAACCTTGAATAATATTACAGTAAATAAAGAAAGTGGTAGTGTTGATAGTCCTGAAAGTGGTGACTTCTATGGCATAAATGCAGCCTTGCTTGCTACAAACGGGGCTAATGTAACCATTACAAATGCCACTATTAACAGTTCTGCTCAATGTGGTAATGGCGTATTCTCATATGGTACGGGTACTGTGGTTAATATTTCTGATTCTACTATTACCACTACTGCTGATAATTCTGGTGGTATTCAAACTACTGGTGGAGGCATGACAAACGCTTCTAATTTAACGGTTAATACAAGTGGTGATTCAAGTGCTGCGATTAGATCTGATAGAGGTGGAGGAACTGTTAATGTAAGTGGCGGTACCTATACTTCTAATGGCTATAATTCACCTGCTGTTTATTCAACTGCTGATATTACAGTAAGTGATGCAACATTAACGGCTAATAATTCTGAAGCTCTTGTTATTGAGGGTCAAAATACGATTGATTTAACAAATTGTATAGTCTATGGCAATATGTCAGATGATAAGGGTACTAGTTCAGCAAACAATGTACACAATGTCATGATTTATCAATCAATGTCAGGTGATGCTGAAGTTGGTGAAGCGACATTTAAGATGAGTAAAGGAAGCCTTACATCAAATAATGGCGACATGATTTATGTTACCAATACTGATGCAACTATTACACTAGATAATGTAACTTTGCTTAATAAAGATAGTGATGCTTACCTATTAAGAGTAACTGGTAATAGCAAGTGGGGTAATAGTGGAAGTAATGGGGCAAACGTTGTCTTTACTTGTACTAACCAAGATCTAGATGGTGATATTCTAGTGGATACTATTTCTTCTTTAAAGATGACTTTATCTAGTAATTCTACATTTACTGGTGCTATTAATATCGAAGAAAATACAAATGCGACAAGTACAGTATCAAATAATGTGGTTGTTACAATTGAAGAAGGTTCTACTTGGAATTTAACCGGTGATTGTACTATATCTAGTTTAACTAACAATGGCACAATTAACTTCAATGGTTATACTATTACATTAGCTGATGGTAGTGTACTAAGTGCTTAAACAATATTTAAAAACAAAGGCCTTGTTCAAAATTGAACTTGGCTTTTTAAAATTGAATAAAAAATGTTACCGTTTTCATATCCTTATAAAAGTTATAAAATAAAGACATAGAAATTAGATTTAATTAATAATCAAGGGGTGAATATGGCAAGTAAAACTGTTTTAAAAAAAACCAAGAAAACTACCGATGAAGAGGTTGTAGTTAAACCTGTTAAGAAAGCTACTTCTAAGACAAAGACTGTTAAGAAAACTGCTACTGAAAAAGGTACTGTAAAAAAGGCAGTTACTAGAAAAAAGACAGTTAAAAAAGTGGAGCCTGTAGTTGAGGCTGTTGATAATGTAGTGGAAGAAAAAGAAAGTGAAGATACAAGAAGAAGATCGGTTGTCTTTATTGGTTCTGAATGTTATCCATTTGTTAAGACTGGTGGTTTAGGCGATGTAATGTATGCTTTACCAAAACAACTTGTTAAACAAAATTGTGATGTTAAAGTAATGCTTCCTCGATATAAATGTATTCCACAAAAGTGGCAAGATAAGATGGTTTTTAGAGGATCTTTCTATATGGATCTTACAAGTGATGGCTGTTCTTATTATGTGGGCATCATGGAATATGTAAGTGACGATGGCGTTGTATATGATTTTATTGATAATGAAGATTTCTTCACTAGTGGTAATCCATATACTTCCATTATTGGTGATATCCCAAAATATTGTTTCTTTGATAAGGCTTGTCTAGCCGCTTTAAATTATATGAATTGGGTGCCTAATATAATACATTGTCATGATTGGCAAACTGGTTTGGTTCCGGTATTTTTAAGAGAATCATTTAAAAATAGTGCTGTAGGTAGTGCTAAGGTTGTATATACAATTCATAACTTAAAGTTCCAAGGAATTTTCAATGTTGATACATTCAGATATTGGACTTCTCTTCCTTATGAAGTCTTATATAATGATGCTTTAAGAGTTAATAGAGATGATGTAAATATGCTTAAGGCTGGTATTTCTTATTGTGATGAGCTTACTACAGTGTCTGAGACTTACGCAAATGAAATCCAAGGCGATTATGGTGAATTCCTTGATGGCCATATTAGATACTATTCTTATAAGGTAAGAGGTATTGTTAATGGTATTGATACCGATATTTGGAATCCAAAGAATGATACTTATATCACTAATAACTATGATAAATCTAACGTTATAGAAGCTAGAAAGGCCAATAAACTTGCTTTACAAGAAGAACTTGGTCTAGAAAAAGATGAAAACAAGATTATGATTGGTTTGATTTCACGTTTAACTGATCAAAAGGGTCTTGATTTAATCAATGCGATTGTTGGTGATTTAATGGATGGCAACACCCAAATTGTGGTGCTTGGCAGTGGTGATCCATATTATGAGGGTTCATTTAGATATTATGAACAAATCTATAAAGGAAGTTTTTGTGCCAATATAATGTATGATGAAACAAGAGCTCATAAGATTTATTCAGCTGCTGATGCCTTACTTGTTCCTTCAGCCTTTGAACCATGTGGTCTTACTCAATTAATTGGCATGCGCTATGGTAGTGTTCCAATTGTTAGAGAAACTGGTGGTTTAAAGGATACGGTTGAACCATATAATGAGTATGAACAAAAGGGTAATGGTTTTACTTTTGATAGATATGATGCCGGACTTCTTCTTGATGCGATAAATAGATGTAAGACTGTTTATTTTACGCAAAGAGATAACTTTGATGCGATGGTAAAGCGTGATATGGAAAAGGATGTTTCTTGGGAAAAATCTGCTGCTTTATATAAGAAGCTTTATCTTGAACTTACAAATTGGTAATATGTTATCAGTTATGCTTAATGCATAACTGATTTTTTGAAGGATTATGTTAAATAGTATTTTTAAAATAAGTGATGCTAGACCAATTAAAGAGGGCATGACCATATCACGCCCTACTTTATTAAGTAAAAGTTTGCCTATAACTTGGTTTTCTTTAGCAAGAGATACTTCAATATCTGCTGAAACCTATAGTTATCCAATCATTTACCTATTAAATGAAGGCAACGGAACTTTTACTTTAGATGGTAAAGATGTAGATGTTGATAAATATAATCTGTTATTAGTAAACAAGGATACATTATGTGGTTGTTATACTAATTCGGGTATGATTTATACAGAAATAATATTAAAGGAGGATTTTGTTTTGAATAGTATTATTAAAGTGGGAAATTGTCTAAACCTAAAGGATTTAATTTCTTATGAAGAGGGAAGTATTGCAAATCTAGATGTAGTGCATACAGACAATATGAAATTTGTATTAATGGCCTTTGATGAAGGTACGGGCTTAACTCCTCATAAGGCACCAGGCAATGCTTTACTTACTTGTCTTGAAGGTGAGGCTATCATTGGCTATGAAGGTAAAGAATATAAAATTAAAGAGGGCGAAAGCTTTAGATTTGATAAAAATGGTGAACACAGTGTTACACCACTTTCTAAATTTAAGATGAGCTTACTTCTTGTGATTGAATAATGGGCAGCAAAAGCTGCCTTTTATTAAACTTCAAACTCTAAAACTTCTTCCCTATCTTTTTCATTAACTGCCCTTAAGACTTTGCAAGGATTTCCAACAGCGATAACATTTTCAGGAATATCTTTAGTTACAATTGATCCAGCACCAATAATACTGCCACTTCCAATATTAACACCACCATTAATGGTGGTGTTTGCTCCAATCCAAACATCATCACCAATATTAATAGGACTAGAAGTAAGAATGCCTTCTTTTCTTTGAATTTTATCTTTACTATGACCTGCGCAAGCTATTACAACTCCTGGGGCAATAAAGACGTTTTTGCCTATATGGACAGGTGAAGTATCTAGTATTGTACAGTTATGATTTATAACAGTTAAACCAGAAGTGTGGATATTAAAACCATAATCGCAATAAAAGCTTGGTTCTATAAAGGTCAAGGGATTATAAGTACCTAATAATTCTTTTAATATCTCTTGTTTGGTTTTGTTATTATCAGGACTTGTTTGATTATACTTGTAACAAAGTAGTTTAGCCTTCATTTTTAATTCGTTTGGAATTTTACGATCGTTTATCGCAAATTTGTTTTCACTTTTTAATATATCTAATATTTTCATAAGTTTATTGTACAAAAAAAGCGTTTAAATAATAAACGCTATAGAAGAACACTATAAGGGGCAGGTTCTTCTTTAATATGGTAGTTCATATTGGATTTTAATAGTGTTTACAAGTAGAAGATTTTATTTAAATTTGCATAATTCATTTAAAATGCTCAAATGTAAAGGCTTACATTAATTTTGTTAAAAATATGCCTTGATTTCAAGTTTTTTATCTTTAAAAAAAATATAAAAAGAATAAAATTGATAATGACGCTTAAGGGGGATATTATAAATGAATATTATGTTATCGCTATCTATCGCGATACTTGCAGGCTTATTAATGACAAGAGTCTTAAAGCGTTTTAAGCTTCCTGCAGTAACTGCCTATTTGATAGCTGGAATACTAGTTGGACCATATGTATTAGGACAATTAAATATTGAGGGTGTTGGTTTCCTTAATATGGAAGAAGTAGAAAAACTATCTATTGTCTCTGATGTAGCATTAGGTTTTATTGCCTTTTCAATCGGCAATGAGTTTAGAATGAAAGATTTAAAGAATATTGGTAAGCAAGCTGTAGTAATTGGCATTGTTCAAGCTTTAACAGCAGCCATCTTAATTGATATAGCTTTAGTCTTGATTGCCACTTTACATCCTGAAACATTGAGTATTGCACAAGCTATTACACTAGGTGCTATTGGTACAGCCACAGCTCCTGCTGCAACTTTAATGGTCGTAAAACAATATAAGGCTAAAGGAAAATTAGTTGACATCTTACTTCCTATTGTTGCGCTAGATGATGCGGTAGGTTTGATTGTTTTTGCGATATCATTTGGTATTGCCAAAGCACTTGTGCTAGATAGTTTTGATTTGGTATCAATTATTGTTAATCCACTATTAGAAATAGTTTTATCACTACTTCTTGGTGCTTTGCTTGGTGCTGTTTTAAATCAATTAGAAAAACTATTTAATTCTAATCATAATCGTTTAAATATTACTGTTGCCTTAGTTTTTTTAGCGGTTGCTTTATCACAACTCAATATCAAAATAGGCAATAATGAAATTGGCTTCTCATCACTTCTTGTCTGTATGATGGCTGGAACAGTCTTTTGTAACTTGTGTCCTCTTTCTGAAGATATTATGGAAAAGATTGATAGATGGACTAATCCTTTATTCGCCTTATTCTTTGTAATATCAGGTGCTGAACTTGAACTTGGTGTTTTAAAATCAATTAGTGCTGTTTTGGTAGGACTTGTATATATAATTACAAGATCGATTGGTAAATACTTTGGTGCTTATTTCTCTGGTAAAGCTACAGGATGTGATAAAGACGTATATACCAACTTAGGCATTTGTTTACTGCCGCAAGCTGGTGTTGCTTTGGGAATGTGTGTACAAGCAAGCGAACTTGGCGTTCAAGGTGACTTGATTAGAAATATAACTTTGTTAGCAATTCTTATTTATGAACTAGTTGGACCACTTCTTACTAAACGCGCTTTACAAAGAGCTGGCAATATTAGTGAAATGCCAGAAGAAGTTAAAAATAGAAGAAAGAACAA
>CAVKAO010000035.1:0-20217 GCA_963654705.1 Oscillospiraceae bacterium | reverse complement strand
GAGTTTGAATAATACCCAAAGTTAAGAAAGTCCTTTATTTAAGGGCTTTTTTTAATGGCAATGGATGAAATTGCTACCATTTTGCTACCACGAGCATAAAAAGCTTATTATTTTAGGATGATTACATTTGTTTTTCTAGTTTAATGATTCTACGATTTATTGCTTCTTAGTTCTTATTTCTTGAATTGTGTTATTTTAAATTCAAATGTTGAGCTATGGTGATTCTATTGTCAATGATTGAATATTGATTTAGTTGATGTGTTATTCATTTCTTTTGTGAAAAATAAAGAGGAGCCGAATTACTTCGACTCCTCCAAGTATGTGTCCGCAAACGCATACCCCAATTTCTATTAATAATATACTATATGCAAAGGCAAAATTACAGAATTGTTACCAAACTAATAAAAAGACTCGTTGAGTTGAAACTCATTGAGCCTTTTATTCACTGCCAGAAATAAATATTCATCAATAATTTGATACTTGTTTAAAGTATCGTATGAGTGCTACTTATCGTTTGGATAATTGATAGTCCACTCTATGTAATCTTGTTTGCTGATCTTGCCATCTTTTAGATCAGCTTTTTTTTGCGTCCATTCTTTGAAGAAGTCATTAAAGAAATCTGTATTGAAATCAATAAGATAGTGATCTTCGTCTTGGACTATTTCCTTTCGGATTATGAAATTGGTTGTTCGATCCCATTCTAATAAAGAATATGCAAAGTCTAGTGAAGCAGTATGTTCTTCCAAACTTAAATAGTAGGAAGTTACACCTAAAGCTTCGCTTATTTTTTTTAGTTGTTCTTTGCGAGGAATTCTTGAATCATTTTCATATTGGGAGATACGGATTCTTCCGTTTTCATCGGCAGTGAAGCCAGCTTTTTCGGCAAGCTCTGTTTGTGTCATGCCTCTTAGTTGACGTACATATCTGATTCTTTCACCTAAGGTCATTTTACAATTCCCCCTTACCCCCAATTATAGCATTTCAGTCACGCATAGAAAACAATTAAATTTACTGTAAATAAAATTGTATACAGTAAGCAAAGAAAGTTACTATTTTGTATTGACGTAAACAAAAAGAGTTACTATAATGAAGTTACAGTAAACAAAAAGAGTTACTGAAGAAAGAAAAGGAGATGAAATAAATGAAAGAAACTATTTTTATGACAGCACAGGAGGTGGCAGATCTATTAGGCATATCTAAAGGACTTGCTTATAGAATGATCAAAAGCATGAATGATCAACTTAAGAAAGAAGGATATCTAACTATCTCTGGCAAGATCAATCGTGCGTACTTTAACGAGAAAATCTATGGAGAACATCATTATGGCAGCTTACAAGGATAAAAATGGAGGTTGGTATATTTCTAAACGATATGTAGATTTAGAAGGAAAGAAAAAGCGTTTATTTAAAAGAGGGTTTGAAACAAAAAGAGATGCTCAACTTTATGAACAATCTTTTATGTCGAAGGAAAAAGATGATCAGATGATGTTATTTGATGATTTTGTAGATGTATATTATTCCGATATTAAAAATCGCATTCGATTAAATACATTTCTAACAAAACAAAACATCATCGAAAAGAATATTCGGCCACATTTTAAAGATTTACGTTTAAATGAAATCACACCTAAAGTTGTAATGCGTTGGCAAAATAAAATGATGGTCACAAAGAAAAAAGGTGGTGGAAAATATTCATTAGAAACGCTTAGAGTTATGCATTCACAACTGAGTGCCATTCTTAATCACGCTTGTAAGTATTATGACCTAAAAATGAATGCTGCTGCAACAGCTGGAAGTGTTCGAGTAGAAACCAAAAAAGAAAAACAATTCTGGACATATGAAGAATATTCTAAATTTGTTGATGCGATATCCGATAAGACGCTTAGTTACATCTCGTTTGAAGTTTTATTTTGGTGTGGAATTCGTTTAGGAGAACTTAGAGCACTTACAAAATCTGATATTGATTTAGAAAAGAAGACAATGAGCATTAATAAATCCATGCAGACCATTAAAGGTGAAAATGTTGTAACAGATCCAAAAACCTTTGATAGTAATCGCATTATTGATCTTCCTGATTTTATGGTTGATGAATTGAAGAATTATATAGAAACACTTTATAAAGTAAAAGATGATGAATATCTATTTCCAGTATCAAAGGGTTATATGCATCATGAAATGGAAAGGGGATGTAAAGCAACAGGAATCAAGAAAATTAGAATTCATGATCTTAGACATTCACACATCACAATGTTGATTGAAAATGGATTTTCTGCAACAGACATTGGAAAACGTGTAGGTCATTCAGCAGAAAAGATCACTTACTTATATGCACATTCCTATGATGAAAGAGGGAAACAAATGGCAGATAAGTTAAACGATATTGAAGGAGGCAAAGATGAGTCAAAAGGTGCTAGATAGAAGAGGACGATTTAGAGGTAAAATCATTTCTTTTCGAGTTTCTAATGAAGAAGCGGAAATACTAGATAGAAAAGTTAAACTAGCAGGAGTTAGTAAACAAAATTATTTAATTGCTTGTGTTTTAAATAAAGAAATCATTGTTGAACCAAATCCTTATGTAATTACATCCATAAAGAAAGAAATTCATAAATCTATTGAAAGTGAAGATGATCAAGAAATTCGACAATGGATGGAAAAGATGTTGTTAGCATTTAATGGAAAAGAAAAAACAAAGATCAAGCCGATTGAGGACCCACGCCAATGAATACTCAATTAGAAACAGCATTAACCTTTGCTAAGATTAATGTACGTGTTTTTCCATTAAAAAGCAATTCTAAAGGTGAACAAGTTCTTCATTCTTGGAAAGAAGAAGCAACAACAGACATTGAACAAATTAAGGAATGGTTTTCAAATACAAATTACAACATAGCCATTTGCACAGGTGATGGTTTAGCTGTCATTGATGTAGATGTTAAAAAATCATTGAATGGAAAAGAACTGATAGAAAAATATGCAGACGATTTTCCAAAAACTTATACCGTAAGGACACCATCTGGTGGATATCATCTTTATTATAAAGTAGATCGCCCAATTAAAAATCGTGTTCGTATCTATGATGAAATTGATATTCGTGGTGAAAATGGTTATGTGGTTGGAGAAGGTAGTTGTTATGATTGCAAATATTATGTTTCCAATAACAAAGAGATTTCCTATGCAAATGATTTTGTGTATCAATTTTTAGAAGCAACTGATCAAATGGAACAAGTTCATTTGTCTTCTTTTGAAAAGATTGATGAAGGACAAAGAAATGATTATCTTTTTCGGATGGGTTGTTCTATGCAAGCAAAAGGTTTTGAAGATGAAGCTATTTTTGCATCAATAAAAATTGAAAATCAAAAGAAATGTAATCCACCACTAGAAGAAAAAGAAGTAGGTGCTATTTATAAAAGTGTTATTGGTTATGCCAAAAATGGTTTGGATATTCCTAATGAAAAACCAATATTTGGAAGGTTTACATCAAAACAACTCCTGGATGAAAAGTTAGAGAATATTCCATGTATTGTAGAAAATATGCTTACACCAGGTGTTGCCTTACTTGGTGCACCACAAAAAACAGGAAAGACTTTCTTTTGTTTACAACTTGCGGATGCGATTACAACTGGAAAAGATTTCTTTGATAGAAAAGTAAAACAAGGAGCTGTCTTATATTTAGCGTTTGAAGATCATAAATATTCTGTATCTGAACGTTTAAATAGGATGGGTGTAGAACCAAATGAAAAATTCATCTTACGATTTTATAAAGATGGCAATAATTTTGATTTTAGAAAATGTTTAGATGAAGAATGGTGTAAGAACCAAGACTTGAAAGTTGTGATTGTTGATACGTTTGCCAAGATTAGAAAGAATGGTGAACGTGATTATGAAACCGAATATAAAGAGATAAGCCAATATCATTCTTTAGGTATTGTATACAATTTAACAATTGTTCTTGTTACTCATTTAAGAAAGGAATTTAATCCATCTACACCATTTGATGCCATCTATGGATCTAGAGGTTTAACAGCAGGAGCTGATTGTATTCTTGTTATGTACAAAAGAAATCATATATCAAAGACAAGACAATTAACTATTCAAGGAAAAGATATTCCAGATGACGAACTCACTTTGATTCAAACAGAGAAGTGTAATTTTGAAATCGCTGAAACAGAATATGATGAGGTGTTGGATGAAAATTTAAGTAAGGTCATCAATTTCATTGTTGATAAGAAAACTTATGAAGGATCTCATGATCAACTTTGTTCAGAACTTAAATTAAACATTCGTGGTAAAGGATTATCAATATTAATGAGAAAGAATATGGAATTATTAAAAGATTCAAATATTGCCTATGAAATCCTTCCTAGAACCAATAAGGCTAGGAAGATGAAATTGGAGTATTTGGGTGATGATCCTATTTGATGGTGACAAAGTGACATTGAATTGGGCATACCCTTGCAAACGTCACTTCGTCACTGATTTCTATGGATATTGTATTAGCAAGCAACGCATATGGTCACCCATATACAGAAAGGGGTTGTCACTATGGTGACAAGGAAACGAAATCATAGAATGACTTGTCGTTTAAGTGATGAAGAATATGAAAGAGTATTAACTAAGATTTCTAAGAGTGGATTATCTAAACAAGAATATATTCTTTCATCATTGCTGAATAAAAAGATTACAGAAAAGTTGGATTTAGATTTCTATAAACTGATTAATGAAATCAATCATGTAGGAAATAATCTGAATCAAATCACTAGAAGTTTAAATTCAAAAAGTCCAATTTTAGAAAATGAAATATTAGAAAATCAAAGATTATTAAATCAAGTTTTAATAAATCTTAATCATCAAATTAGAGGTAATTAATGGCAACAACAAAGATTTGGGCAGTAAAAAATAGATTGGATCATGTACTTGAATATGTATCCAATGAAGATAAGACTATTGATAAATTGGGAAGTTATGTTTCAAGAAATAGTGCAACTGAAAATCAAAAGTATATGACTTGTATCAATTGTTCTAGCAATGATCCATTTACTTCAATGATGAATTTAAAAGAAAATTTTCATGATGAATCAAAAATCATTGCCTATCATGCCATACAATCCTTTAAACCAGGTGAAGGAAATGCAGATATGGTTCATGAGATTGGTGTAAAAACAGCAGAAAGATTATTTGGAAATCGATATCAATTTGTAGTATGTACGCATCTTGATAAAGAACATCTGCATAATCATATTGTGATAAATCCAATATCAATACTTGATGGAAAAAGATATCACAATTCGATGAAAGATATTTATAAGTTAAGAGAAATATCTGATGAAATATGTAGTGAATATGGATTAAGTATTATTGATGAGCCGAAAGGAAAAGGTCAATCAAGAAATGAATATTATCAGGCTAGATCTTATATCAGAGAAATTAAAAAAGATATGGATGATGCGATTAAACGTAATTATGATTTTGATTCATTTATAAAAGATATGAATCTTGAAGGTTATGAATTTGTTGAAGTTGAAGATATGCCTTGTATTTTACATCCAAACTATTCAAAAGCTATTCCATTTACATTGCTAGGACAAAAGTATTCTTTAGATTCAATAGAGAGAAGAATTTATTCTACTGAAACTAAATTTGTGAAATTGAAGATAACTTATAATCAAAATGATGCGAATACTTTATATCAAATGTATAAAGAACATCAGTTAAATGGCTTCTTAAAGGATGTAGTGAAGTTTCAAATATTAATTGGCATTCTTCCGAATTATGCATCAAGAAAAGTTAAACTTTCAAAAGAAATGAGAAAAGAATGTAGAAAGTTGGATTTAATTACCAATGCTACAACGTTTGTTGCTAAGAACAATATTGATACTTTGGAAGATCTAAATATAAAAATAAATGATTTGAATACTAAATTAAATGAACTTCAAATTCAAAGAAAACAATATTATTCAAAGTCCTATAAAGAAAATGATTTGATTGAAAAAGCTAGATTATCAGAATCAGCAAAACAATTAACACCACAAATTAAAGAGTTAAGAAAAGATATTAAAAGTCTTGAATACATCAAAGAACACTCTCAAAGATGCATTGACTACAACAAAGAATTAGAAAGAAAGAAGGGATTAGAACGATGAAATATAAATTAGATAAATATGAATTAGGTTGTTTGATTATGTGCTTAAACGGAACAATTTTTATTGAAGAAGATAGAAATCAAGTAAGGAATGATTGTTTATTAAAAGTGATTGATATCTACGATAATATGACTACAAAGCAAAAGAAAACAATTGAATTAACAGATAGAGAACATACTTTAGCAATTGAATGTCTAGCATTAACAAGTAGTTTCTGCATAAAAAGAAAAGATATGAAGTATGTAGATGAGATTTCAAATGTGATTCATAAATTGAATGGTTAGACTTAAGCGATATCTTCGGATATCGTTTTTGTTTAAGAAAATCTTGCAGAAATGAAAGATAAATATTTATGATGAAATATGAATAAGTTATAATATTGGTAATAACGGAGAACGTGTTATGGAACAAGTATCATATAAAAAGTTGTTTAAATTACTTATTGATAAGGATTTAAAAAAGACTGAATTTGCTGCAAAGGCAGGTATTAGTCAAAATACATTGGCTAGAATGGGAAAAGGACAATTTATATCTATGGAACTTCTAGTTCGTATTTGTAAGTATTTAAATTGCACATTTGATGATGTTGTTGAGATTGTGGGTGAAGATAATGGCGAAGTATAGTGTAAATAACTATTCTGTTGATAATATAATTTCTTGGATTTCTAGTGGCGAAATTGCGATTCCTGAAATGCAAAGACCTTTTGTATGGGATACGAGTAAGGTTCGTGATTTAATGGATTCTTTATATCAAGGCTACCCTGTAGGCTATATAATCATTTGGAAAAATCCGGACGTGAAGTTGAAAGATGGAACGTTTAGTACAGGTAAAAAAATCGTTATTGATGGTCAACAAAGAATTACTGCATTAACAGCGGCTATTGCTGGACAAGAAGTTATTAACCAAAATTACAAGAAGATAAGAATTAAAATAGCATTTAATCCTATTGATGAGAAGTTTGAGGTATACAACCCTGCAATTGGTAAAGATAGTAAGTTTATTGATGATATTTCGAAACTATTTACGCCTGGATTTAGTGATTTTAATTTTTCTATTGAATATGCAAATTTGAATGGCGTGGATCCTTCTGAAATCAATAAAACAATTACAAAACTAAAAGCCATTAAGGGCAACAATATTGGTGTAATTGATTTAAATCAGGATTTAGATATAGAAACAGTTACAGATATTTTCATTCGTATTAACTCTAAGGGGACTGTTTTATCACAAGCGGATTTTGCGATGTCTAAGATTTCTTCTAATGAGAAATATGACGGAGATATTATTAGAAAAACAATAGATTATTTTTGCCACTTAAAACAAAGACCAATGGATATTGAGGCTATTAAAGAAAATGACAATGATTTTGTTAAGTTGGAAGAATTTAACAAAATAGAATGGGTGGCTGATAATCATGATGATATTTATACACCGTCTTACTCAGATGTATTACGTGTAGCATTTACTTCACAGTTTAAAAGAGGAAAACTTTCTGATTTAGTTAATTTATTGTCAGGAAGAGATTTTGAAACAAGGGATTATAAAGAAGAAGTTGCGGAAGATTCCTATAAGAAATTACATGATGGCGTAATGAAATTTGTCTCAAAAACAAACTTCGAAAGATATATGATGATTATTAAATCTGCAGGGATCATTGATTCATCATTGATTCGTTCTGATAACGTATTAAACTTTGGATATGTTTTATATATCTTAATGGTAGACAAAGGCGTTAATCCATCTGTTATTGAAATGGTTGTTAGAAAATGGATGGTTCTATCAATTCTAACAGGTAGATACTCTGGATCTCCTGAGTCTATGTTTGATTATGATGTAAAGCGATTTGATACAAATGATCCACAAGAATATTTAAAACAAATCGAACTTGGACAATTATCAGATGCTTATTGGCAATATACACTTCCAGAAAGATTAAATACTTCTGTTTCTAGTAGCCCATTCTTTAAAGTGTTCTTGATGGCACAAGTGAAGATGCAAGATAAAGGCTTCTTGTCCAAACAGATTACTGTTCAAAATTTAATTGAAGATCGTGGAGATATACATCATTTATTCCCTAAGAACTATCTTCAAAAGAATGGACTGAAGAACAAGGCCTTATATAATCAGATTGCCAATTATGCGATGACACAATCAGAAATTAATATTCGCATTAAAGATGAAGCACCAAAGAATTACATGGGTAAGGTTTTAGAACAAATACAAACAAAGCAACCAAATATTGGCGGTATTCTTACTGAAGAAGAACTAAAGGAATCATTTAGACAAACTTGTATTCCGGAAGAATTTATTAATTATGATATAAGCGATTATCAAGAATTCTTGAAAAAGAGAAGAGCACTTATGGCTAATAAGATTAAAGAATTCTATGAGCATTTATAAAAAGGAGAATAAGAATGGCGATTATTGATATAAAAAAATTAGAATCTGACTTATGGGAATCAGCTGACTTATTACGTTCAGGATCTAAGCTGACGTCCAACCAATACTGCATGCCTGTGCTAGGATTAATTTTTCTTCGCTATGCCTACAGTAGATATAAAAAAGTTGAAGCCGAGATATTGAAGGATCGTCCTTCTCGTGGTGGAAGAGTAATGCCTGTTGAAGCAAGTGACTTTGCTGAAAAAAGTGCTTTGTTTTTACCGAAAGAAGCTCAATATGATTATTTATTAAATCTTCCGGAAAATATAACATTAGCAGGTCTAAAAAATAAAGATGGTCAAGAAATGACAAGTTTAGGCGCTGTTGTAAATAATGCGATGTCTTTAATTGAGGATCAAAGTGAACAATTAAGAGGCGTTTTACCTAAGACATATACAGATTTTTCTGATGAAATACTATCAGAACTTTTGCGTATTTTTAATAACTCAGCATTAGATGATGTTGGTGGAGATGTAATAGGAAGAATTTATGAATATTTCTTAAATAAGTTTGCCAAGAATGTCGCTGCAGATGATGGTGTCTTCTTCACACCAAAACCACTTGTAAAAATGATTGTTAATGTTATTGAACCAAAAGGTGGAACTTTATTAGATCCAGCTTGTGGGTCTGGCGGAATGTTTATACAATCTGGCGATTTTGTGAATCAATCAGGAATGAATGCAAATAAAACTATGACCTTCTTCGGCCAAGAAAAAGTTGAATATAATGCTCAATTATGTTTGATGAATATGGCGGTTCATGGTTTGACTGGGGTAATAAAATCAGGAGATGAAGCAAATAGTTTTTATCATGATGCACATAATTTGAATGGTAAATGTGATTATGTTATGGCAAATCCTCCATTTAATGTGGATAAAGTAAAAGCTGAATCTTGTCAAAGTGCAGGTAGACTTCCTTTCGGCTTACCCGGTGTAAATAAAGATAAAGAAATAGGTAATGCAAATTATTGCTGGATTAACTATTTCTACAGTTATTTGAATGATACCGGAAGAGCTGGTTTTGTAATGGCTTCATCAGCTACAGATAGCCAAGGCAAGGATAAAGAAATTAGAAAGAAATTAATTGAAACAGGACATGTAGATGCAATGGTAAGTGTTGGAAATAATTTTTTCTATACTAAATCATTACCATGTTCTTTATGGTTCTTTGATAAAGGAAAGAAACAAGAAATAATTGATAAGGTATTATTCATTGATGCAAGAAATTACTATACAGTAGTTGATCGTACATTAAATGAGTGGACGGAATGGCAATTAAAGAACTTAAATGCAATTGTATGGTTATACCGTGGTGAAGTTGAAAAATATCATAATTTAATTAATGAATACAAAACTACATTAGGTACGGACTCATTTGAAGAGAAGATAAGTACTTTAAAGAATGAAATAAAAGAACTAAAACAAAAAGCTAAAGAAAAAGTAGAAAGTGCTTCTAGAAATGAGAAAAAGAAAACTCAAACTTATTATGATGAGCTCATAGCAAAAGAAGAAGAACAGTTTACTATAGCTAAAGAAGCTCAATGGTTATATGAAAACTTTGGTAAAGGCGAATACCAAGATGTTTTAGGTTTATGTAAGATAGCAACGATTCAAGAAATCGAAGAAAAAGGCTATTCATTAACTCCTGGGGCATATGTTGGTGTAGCTCCTCAAGAAGATGATGGTGTAGATTTTGAAGAACGTATGCACGAAATACATAAAGAACTATTGCAACTACAAGAAGAATCAAATCAATTAATGGATACTATCTCTAATAATATGAAGGAGATGGGGTTATGAGTTGGGGGAAAGTTAGACTAGGGGATATATGCAAAAAAATTGGAAGTGGCGCCACTCCTAAGGGAGGAGCTACTGTTTACATTGAAAAAGGAACAAGTTTTATTAGAAGTCAGAATGTATATAACCTTAGCTTTGATTATAATGGCTTGGTATTTATAAATGATTTGGCAGCCAAGAAACTTAGTGGTGTAACAGTAAAAGAAAATGATATTTTATTAAATATAACAGGAGATTCAGTAGCTAGAACATGTATCGTTCCAACTAAATTATTGCCTGCACGAGTTAATCAGCATGTTTCCATAGTTCGTCCTGATAATACTGTGCTAAATCCATATTTTTTGAATTATTATTTGGCTAGTCCTTTTATGCAATCTTATATGCTTAGTTTGGCTGTTGGCAAAGGTGCTTCAAGAAATGCGATGACTAAGGATATGATTGCAAATTTTGAAGTTCCGTGTCCTAAGATGGAAATACAAGAAAAAATTGTTGATGTATTAAAAACATACGACGACCTTATCGAAAACAACAAAAAGCAAATCAAACTTCTTGAAGAAGCCGCACAACGTTTATATAAAGAATGGTTTGAAGATTTACATTTCCCTGGTTACGAAAATACAAAAATAGTTAATGGTGTGCCGGATAGATGGATGAAGAAACGTATTGGAGACTCATTTATTACTATTTTAGGAGGCACTCCTTCGAGAAGTAATCAAAATTATTGGGGTGGTAATATTTCTTGGATTAATTCTGGAGAAGTAAATTCATTAAGGATTATGAAGGGGAGTGAAAGCATTACAGAATTAGGATTAAAAAAATCATCTACAAAAATTATGCCTTGCCATACCACTGTTCTTGCGATTACTGGTGCCACTTTAGGTCAGGTGAGTTATACAGAAATAGAAACATGCGCGAATCAATCAGTTGTAGGAATAATTGATAAAGAAGATTTTTATTCAATTTATATATATTTATATGTTTCTACGAATATATGGGAAATAATAGGCAAGGCAACTGGAGGTGCACAGCAACATATAAATAAAGATATTGTTAATGAATATGTAATTGTTCTTCCAGACAGAAACATTATTGAGAAACTAAATGGTTTTGTAAAACCATTATTTGATAGAATGAGGATTCTTTATAAAGAAAATATTGGATTAAAAGAAGCACGTGATCGACTACTTCTAAAACTTATGAATGGTGAAATAGAAGTTTATTGAAAATGAAAGGAGTTTTTATAGATGAGACCAAATTATGATGGAATTAAGTATTATGGCAAATCTGATTGGAGCATTTCTTATGAGTTGGCAAAATCTATAAAAATAATAAAAGTATTTGATAAAGATAAGACCTATACAGATATAAATGAAGTTATTGAATTATTTAACATTAAGCGTTTATTTGAATTGAACATAAATCTAGAAGGTTGGACAGAACGAGATATTGATGAGTATAGGGATAGAGTTAAAAAATTTGATGAAATAATTGGGAGAAAGTTCAACGAAATTAACGATACAAACTTTGAGGAGTTTGAAAGTTCAGTTTGTACATTTTATTATGATGATTTTTGGGTATTATTCGAAAAATATAAAAGTTATAAAGAAGTATCTATTAAATCTTTTGGAAATTTTTTATCTAAAGAAACGACGACGTTTGCTTTTATTCTTAAACATAAGAATATTGTTGATTATTATGGAGATATTATTTCAGAAAATCTATATAAATCTAATCAAACTGTTGATATATTAGTTTCTACTTTCATGAAAGATGATGGCACGAAATTCAACTTACCTAAAGAGTTTGATAAAAATAAAATTGACACTATTTTTGAAAGATATATTGAATCTGAAACTATAAATCCAAATACTTTAAACTTGATTTATTTATTTCAAAGCACTAAGGAATGTCCAATTAGTGATAAAACTAGATATAATGCAAAAAAGAGATATCAAGAATTTTGGAAAAATCCAAATAAGTCAATAAATTTAATGCATGGATATACAATCCAAATATCTTTAAAACCACAAAAACAAATTAAAGAAGAAACTTTTGTGGATAATCAATGTATTTTAAGTTATGACTTAAATTGGTTGGAACAGCATTTGGATTATCCTACTATTTTAAATAATTTCATCTATATTTTTGAACTGGTGGATAATGAATTTCGTAGTGTTTTGCCTACTGTAGAAAGTGAGACAGGTGTTTTAGAATATGCCTTTAATCAAAAAGGTAAAAAATTCTATTTGGAAAATAATGCATTTAAATTTCTGAATCAATGCTCTTTTCTCAAAGGTGCTGCTTATATTGATTTTTTGAAAAAGCATGGTATTGATTTATTTTCTGTTTTCAAATGGTTTTTTGAAGACTATTTAAACAAAGAATTTAATGCCTTTGGCTTTGTGCTAAGTAAATTGGATGATAATGATTCATATGGTGATAAATGTTTAAAATTAGCAATTGAATTAGAGAGTGTTTTGAAACAATTTAAAATGTATGCTGAGGATGGCAAAATAGATAGAGAATTGTTCGAATTCTCATCAACAATATTAGACATAAAAAATATTCCTAGTCTATTAAAAAATAAATATGTTTTTTCAAAAGGAAGTAAAATTTTGGGTGTTATGAATGTTTTGTTTTCTGATCAAACAACATTGGGGTGTATAGATGGAAATTATAGTTATAGCACTTTTTACGAACTAATTAGACATCAAACGGTGAATATCAATTCCTTTGCTGAATATCAGAAAAAGCTAATCAAATGTCTGATTGAAGAAAAGGTTGCGCATTTAGACAAAGATGGTAAGTTGCTTTTTGATAGTAAAAAAATATTTCTTTTAAAAGATTTATATAATCATGAATATATATCCTTTTATCATTTAGTTGTTATAAAAAAAGAAATTAATGAATTAATTGCCAAAAATGATTTGGAAGTAGAAAACACTCTTTTTTCTAGTAAGGAATCGGATTATTTTAATTACATGCTAAATAAATCAAAGTTTAATAATGGACCAGATTTAAGAAATAAATATGCACATGGAAATAATCCATTAGATGAAAAAACACAGTATCATGATTATGTACAAATGGCTATACTTATGATAACAGCAATTATAAAAATAAACGATGAGTTTGTTCTTAGGGATGAATTAAAAGGCGGTGAGTTAAATGAGCTATGATTATTCAGAAAATATACTGGTTCAGGAAAGTTCTGGTCATTTATTGCGTGACGAACTAGACTGGAATGTAATTTATGCTTACAATGATGAAATATTAGGGAAAGATGGAACACTTGGACGTGAGTCATATAAAGAAATACTGTTGACTCGCTATTTTCAATCTGCTTTAAAGAGATTAAATCCATGGGTTACTCAATCACAAATATTAGAAGCTCAGTCTACATTTGAAACATATTTATCCACTTCATCTCTTCAACAAATCAATGAAGAAAAATATAGAATGATTCGTGATGGAATTGATGTTACTGTTAAGAAGCCTGATGGGCAAACCGAAAAAAGAAAAGTTGTTCTAATTGATTTTAAGAATGTAAATAATAATGAATTTATTGCTGTAAAAGAGTTGAAAATTCATAGTGAATTATATCGTAGAAGAACAGATATAGTAGGTTTTGTGAATGGAATTCCACTATTGTTTGTGGAATTAAAGAAAACAACGGTAGATGTTCAAAATGCTTATGATGATAACTATACAGATTACTTAGATACAATTCCTCATTTGTTTTATTACAATGCTTTTATTATTTTATCCAATGGCGTTGAGGCTAAAGTAGGAACACTTGGAAGTAAATATGAGTTCTTTCATGAATGGAAAAGATTAGCGGAATCAGATGAGGGTAGTGTTGCATTAGAAACAATGCTTAGAGGTATTTGTAAGAAAGAAAATTTTATTGATTTATTAGAAAATTTTATATTATATGATCATTCTGATGGAAAAATCACAAAGATACTTGCTCGTAATCATCAATATTTAGGAGTCAATGAAGCTGTAGAAGCTTATAAATTAAGAAAACTAAATAATGGTAAATTAGGAGTTTTTTGGCATACCCAAGGTTCTGGAAAAAGCTACTCAATGGTATTTTTAGCTCAAAAGATACGTAGAAAATTCGAGGGCTCGCCAACATTTGTTGTGTTAACAGATAGAGAAGATTTAAACAAACAAATCAGTGATACTTTTGAGAACTGTGGATTATTAGGAAATATTAAAGCAAGTAAATTTATTGCATCTAGCGGTGAAGATTTAGTAGAAAAACTAAAAGGAAATCCTAGCTTTATCTTTACTTTGATTCAAAAATTTAATAAACAATCTGAAGAACCAATTTATCCTGATCATGATGTAATCATTATGTCGGATGAGGCTCATAGAAGCCAATATGGTGTCTTTGCAGAGAATATGATTAAATTATTGCCTACTGCTGCAAGACTTGGATTCACAGGAACTCCTTTGTTAAGTAGCGATAACATTACTGCTCGTACTTTCGGTGGGTATGTATCTATCTATGATTTTAAGCGTGCCGTAGAAGATGGTGCTACAGTTCCTTTATATTATGAAAATAGAGGTGTTAAGATTAAGGATTTAGAAAATCCAGAAATCACTGAAAAAATTTTGGATGCTATCGAAGATGCGGATATAGATGAAGATAAACGAGAAAAGATTGAACATGAATTTGCAAAAGAAATTCATATTTTAACCGCAAAACCAAGACTTGAAAAAATCGCGAAAGATTTTGTGCAACATTATTCGGATTTATGGACTAGCGGAAAAGCGATGTTTGTATGTTTAAATAAAGTTACTTGTGTAAGAATGTATAATTATGTTCAAAAGTATTGGGAACAAGAAATAAAAGAATTAAAGAAACAATTAAAGCATGCATCTCAACAAGAAGCGCAAGAGCTAGAAAAGAAAATTAAATGGATGTCAGAAACTGAGATGGCTGTAGTTATTAGTCAAGAACAGAATGAAATTAAGACATTTAAAAAGTGGAACCTAGATATTAAATATCATCGTGAAAAGATGGAGAAGCGAGATCTTGATAAAGAGTTTAAAGATCGTGATAATCCATTAAGAGTAGTCTTCGTATGTGCAATGTGGCTAACTGGATTTGATGTTAAGTGCCTTTCGTGTTTATATTTAGATAAGCCTTTAAAAGCTCATACTTTGATGCAAACGATTGCACGTGCTAATCGTGTTTCAGAAGGAAAGAGTAACGGTTTAATTATAGATTATATTGGAATTGTAAAAGCTTTGAGAAAAGCTTTAGCGGATTATACAACTAATATTGGTAAAGGCAATGTGAATCCAACAATAGATAAAGAGCAATTGATTAATAGGATAAATGATGTTGTAAGTAAAACAAAATTATTCTTATCTGAAAATGATTTTGATCTTCAACAACTAATTGATGCATCGGATTTTAGCAAAATCGAGTACTTACAAAATGGTGCAAATGCAATGTGCGGAACTTTAGAAATTAAAAAGACCTTTAGCACATACGCACAAGAACTTAATAGGCTAATTAAGTATGCTGATAGAAATGATATCTCTAATCAAACAAGAAAAGAATGTGAAGCTATTTCTGCAATCTACAATGAAATTCAAAAAAAACGTCGACATATAGATACGACAGACTTATCTATTGAAATTAATTCTATTATTAGTGATTATGTTGAAGTTGATACAACGAATTTAAAAGTGGCAGAAAACTCATTTAGATATGATATTAGTGGTATTGATTTTGATCTTTTACGCAAGGAATTCACTAAAGTTAAGCAAAAAAACTTATTTATGCGAGATTTAGAAGAATCTATTAAACAAAAAATTGTTTTAATGATGACTGTAAATCCAAATCGAGTAAATTATTATGAAAGATATCAGGAAATCATCGAATCCTATAACGAAGAGCAAGATAGAGTGAAAATTGAGCAAACATTTGAAGCTCTAATGGCTTTAGCCAATAGCATGAGTGAAGAAGAAAAACGTTATATAATCGAAGGGTTTGAAAACGATGAAGAGCTAACTTTTTATGATTTATTGTTTAAAGATAATTTAAATAAGAGTGATATAAAAAAGCTTAAAGAAGTTTCGGTAGAACTTTATTTAGAAGTTACAGAGAAGATTAAAGAATATGATCATTGGAAGGACAAACAAGAAACAAAAGCTAGTATTGATAATCTGATTAGAGATATTCTTTGGGCAAAGCTTCCTGAATCATATAATGAGAATGATATTTCATTATATAGACATAACGTGTATGAATATGTTTACAATACTTATGCATAGCTAAAATGGTATCGAATTAGCATATGAGCACTTATAGAATGAAAAAGTGAAGAAAGTTCTTTATTAAAAAAACCATTCGTTATTGAGTTGTGTATAACACCAATCAAAACGTAAGTTTTAAATGATTTTTATCTGAATGATTATGCTAATAATGATGGCAGATGCCTAGTTCTGCTACCATTTTGCTACCACTAGAAATATAGAATAAATGCGCAGTAAACAAAAAGAGTTACGTTTCATTTTGAGATGAAAACAAACGTAAACAAATATAGTTACTGTTTTGAAATTTCTTTCGAGTTTGAGTGACAGGTTACAATTAGCTAGATCCTATTTAAAAATTATTACATATCCTTAAAATAACAAGCCCTTCTGCATAGCGTGGAAGGGCTTGTTTATGAAATGGCTGCTATTGCTTCATTTATTGCTGATGGTGATGTATTTTTGATTCTTACTGTTTGGCTTATCTGGGATAGTCATCTTTAGATGTCCTGATTGCATAAGTGGTGCAATGAAGTTTTGAGTAAAGTGTTTTATATCTTTGAATCCACAAGTTGTTGCAATTTCTTTTTTTGTCCTAGGCTCAACACACAGTTCTAATATTTGTTTAGGTATTTTAACTTGTGGGTTAACTTGTGGGTTAACTTGTGGGTTAACTTGTGGGTTAACTTGTGGGTTAACTTGTGGGTTAACTTGTGGGTTAACTTGTGGGTTAACTTGTGGGGTATAGTTTAAATTTTTTAAAGTAACTTTAAAATCCATTGCAGTTGATGAAAATTCAGGTTTTAATTCAGCTTTATATCCTGGAAGCATTTCTGTTTCGCTAATAATCTTTTTTAAACCACTACCGCGTCTTTCCATATACTTCATGCGATGAAATAAATCGGCGATTACGGGATTTCTTCGCATAGAACGTATATTATAAACATCGTATTCTTGAATTGTTCCACCTCCAAACATACCGCCTGGAGAAGCAATTTCTAAACGATCATCAAACATATCAATATGAATTTCACTGCCAAGCACTATATAATCACGGTGTATCAGCGCATTGACAATAGCCTCTGTTATAGCTCGTTCAGCGTAATCAGGTTTATCTACTCTGTATTGTGCTTCTTTAGCAAATCTAACTTTGGAATTGTTTTTAATAAAGTCAGAAGCGTTCTTTAATAGATAGATTAAATTTCCTTCATATTCTTTATCATCGAGTGCATCATCGAAAATAGAACCTTTTTCTAAACCGTTCCATCTAGTGCAAAATATGCGGGAATTGTACACTATATGTTGATCGGCCATGAGTTTTCCAGCATTTGTTAAAAAGCCATTTTTATCAGTTAAACCAAAAGAGATATAATCGGATGGCTCAAAATGAAGACCAGTTCTTTCCAGGTAAGTTGCTTCTAGGAGCGTGAAACTATAATCCTTCTTTAAAGCGTCTGTTAATAAAGTGTCAAATGATTGATTGGTTCCTTTTAGAATTAATTCATTAACAATGTAGTCTGGAGCAATTACGCTTTCATTTCCAACACGAACATAAGCTTCCATAACACCATCTGCTTTGTAATAATAAGGTGTAGAACGGCCAGATGAAACTTCTATAGCCAATAGATTTTTATTATCTTCTACAAAGGGTTTTAAATTGAATTGAGGCAGCGGTGTTATACGTTCTTTAATTAAACGACTAATTGCTTCTGCGTCACTTTGCACATCTGATAATCCAATTGGTTCTCTATCATCTGAAATACCAAAAAATAAAGTTCCACCAATGCCATTAGAAAATGCACTAACACTTTTTAACCAGCTTTTTGGTTTCTTTGTTTCAAGTGCAACTTTGAAATCACATTCTGTTGCTTCGGCAATTAATTGTTCAAGCATTATGGATCCTCTTCTTTCTAAATACGTTTTATTTGTCTATATTATACTTGGCATCTTAGTCTGTTTCAATTTTCAAATCACCATTGTTTATTGTTCATTTGCTCGTTTATCTACTCACTTAATTATTTATTTGCAATTTATAATGATGTACTTAATAACGCGTGACAACATTTTGAAAAAATAACTTGCAAACCGTGGCTTACAAGTTGGAATATGTGCTATTTTATGGGCTTTTTTGGATGTAAATGTTAGATGTTTTGGCGAGTTTGAATAATTAAAATTCTATATGGGTTATTTTAGATGACAGGCAGTCTATGAGATTGCCTGTTTTTTTATTAGGCTGTATTTTAAGGAAATAGACATTGAAATTCGTTATCAACGTAAAATTTTAACTATGGATTTATTTATGAGATGGTGTGTAATATACTTGCAGCACAAGCGCAGAGCATATTTGAAAAATAGAATGGGAGGGGTGAAAAGAAAATATGAAGAATATGAAAATAGATGCCAACGGGACAGAAATCAGAGTGATGGGCGATGTTGTTAATGAAGACGCATATATTTCTCTTACAGATATTGCCAAGTATAAAAATCCGGATAATGCTTTTATTATAGTTGCCAATTTGATGCGTAATCATTCTACAATTTCATTCTTAGGATTGTGGGAACAGATTCACAATCCTAATTTTAAACCTATCGAATTCGATAGGTTTAAAGCAGAGTCGGGAGATAATGCTTTTACATTGACACCACAACAGTTCTTGAGGAATCACTGTTTCGCTTGATGTTCCAAGTCCAAACTGTTTTAGTGATAGAAGAAATAATACCTTGAACAATTTGGAAAATCTTTGTCATAAGTTGCATTCCATAAAGAACGTGGAAGTGTAATACCAAAGAGAGTGGAGTTTCCATTATGCGTTAAAGATTGTTGGATGCGGCAAAGGGAATAGCTTTATTATGAAATGGCTATAAATTAGAAAATCCTTTATTTAATTTTGTCAGTAATAACGCTAATATAGCTGAAATAATTCTTGCAAATACAGTACTCCGCCAGATCATTATCTGGCCTCCAAAATGTGGTGGCAACATGAACATCAATCCAAGCATGAGGACAGGTTCAATAAATGTCAAAATATAGGACAATGTTGCTTTTTCAGTTGCATAAAATCCAGCTGTAGAAATTCTTGTAATCGCAACAAATGGAACCGAAACCAAAAAGATTGGGATAATTTTAGCAGTCTCAGAATTTACTGTATCTGAAGAACCGAATAATGTTCCTATATGCCATCTGCCAAGATACATGATGACACATCCGATAAAAGCGAGAATAACAGCAAAAGTGTATGCCATACGTTTTACTTCTGCTAACTCATTTGTTTTCCTCTCGCCATAATATTTGCTCATAAGTGGCTGACAACCATCACCTACTCCCTGCAATATTAAATAGATAATACATATGATATAAGAGATACAAGCATAGGTAGCAATTGCTTTTTCTCCACCATAGGATGCCGAAAAACGATTGATGATTACCAGTGAAATATTAGGAGTCAAAGCAAGTCCAAAAGGAGCAAGCCCCACTTTGAAAATTGATTTGCATAGAGAACCTAATTCACTCGCATTTATGCAAATAAATAATTTCTTCTTTAACACGGAATACAAAAGAGCAATGAGAA
>CAVKAO010000034.1:0-20231 GCA_963654705.1 Oscillospiraceae bacterium | reverse complement strand
ATTAATGACTGTCATAATAATCGCAATCGCTATTTGTGATACAAAGCTAGAAACTCCAAATCCAGACATTTTTTTCAACATACGAAATTCTGGTTTCATTGCGGATAAAGATATTTTTACTGTTTTAAATCTTGGAACATACCACATACTAATTGCGAAGTTTAGAATCTGACCAATGACTGTCGCAATTGCTGCACCTTTCATCCCCCATCCAAATCCTAAAACAAACAATGCATCTAAAACAACATTTGATAAACATCCAGCAATCATCGCAATCATTGTTAAATGTGGTGTACCATCTGCACGAATCAAAGAACACATTCCACATCCAACAATAACAAATGGGAATCCCAACACCACAATTTTTCCATATTCTAATGCATAATTTAGATTATCTGGTGTTGCACCAAATAAAGCTGTTAATGGTTTTAAAAATATAGCACAAATGATCGTAAAAATGATTCCTACAATGATTAGCCAAGAAAATGTATTATTTACACCTTTTTCTGCTTTCTCTTTGTTTCCCATTCCTAATTCTAGACTTAAATATGCTGCACCACCATCTCCAAGCAACAATGCTAGAGCCATAACGACCATATTAAGGGGAAATATTACATTTGTTGCACTATTCCCTAATGTACCTACACCCCATCCAATAAAGATCTGATCGACAATGTTATACAATGCATTTACAACAAGTGCTACAACACTAGGAATTGCATATTTTATCATCAGACCTCCAATAGGAGCTGAAGCAAGCGGATTCTTTTCTGTATCTTTTGAATTCATAATCTTTTAACCTCCTAGATTTTCGACTTCGCATTGCATCTTAAACTATATGATTATCATAGAGTCAATAGTCATCTGGAAGATTTCTTGATTTAACAAGCCGTGAACAAGAAATCCCCCACTTCTATAAGTGGTGGGATGAATTGTCTAATATTTTTTAGAAATATCTTTACTGTACCTGAAAAGGTACAGTGACTTGTATATCCTCATTCTATAATATTGGCACCAGGAGGATAACGGATGTACAAAGTAAATGTTCAAACAATATGTACATTCATAAACTAAGAGATATGAAAAACAAAGCAATCAAATATAGAATCTATCCTACAATTGAACAAAGTGTTATGTTTGCGAAAACTTTTGGTTGTTGTCGTAAAGTCTATAATCTCATGTTGAATGATAAGATTGAAAGTTATAAATCTACTGGTAAGTTTGTTTCTGTAACACCTGCTAAATATAAAAAAGACTATCCGTTTCTAAAAGAAGTAGATAGTTTAGCACTTGCCAATGCACAGTTGAATCTACAAAGTGCATTTCGAAGTTGTTTTGATAAATCTCGTAAAAAGAAAAATGGTTTTCCAAAATTCAAATCAGCGAAACATAGTCGTAAGTCCTATATAACAAATAATCAAGATGGAACGATTGCACTTACGGATAAAGCAATCAAGTTGCCTAAGATTGGCTTTGTCAAAACGGTTGTACATCGTAAACCCGATAATGATTGGGTTATCAAATCCGCTACCATATCACAAGAATCTGATGGAACGTACTATGTATCTGTACTCTTTGCATATAAAACTAATGAAAATGATTATGTAGCTGATATCACAAATGCAATTGGGTTAGATTATGCATCTGATGGATTGTATGTAGACAATAAAGGTAATGTAGGCACAAATCATAAATACTATCGAGAAAGTCATAAGAAGTTAGCAAAACAACAACGTAAGCTTTCACGTATGCAAGGTTCTAAAAAGAATGAAACAAAATCAAACAATTACATGAAACAATTAAAAAAGGTGAATCGAATCCATAGACATATAGCAAACCAAAGAATGGATAATCTACATAAGATATCTACTGAGATAGCCAATCAGTATGATGTCGTATGTGTAGAGAACTTAAATATGCGTTCTATGGCAAATCGTGGATTCGGCAATGGTAAAGCAACAACGGATAATGGATATGGAATGTTTCTATCGATGTTGGAATACAAGCTAGCAGATAGAAACAAGTATCTAGTAAAGATTGATAAGTGGTATCCATCTTCTCAAACATGTCATTGTTGTGGAACAATTCATCCAGAGATGAAAGACCTAACAGTAAGAAGAATAAAGTGTGAATGTGGTCTAGAATTTGATAGAGACCAAAACGCTGCAATCAATATCTTACGTGAAGGTCTAAGAATACTAAATACATCATATGATGTAGCCTAAATAAAACAAAAACAAGTAGGGATGGAATAGCCCAAACTGATACGCCTGTGGACATTATGTAAGACGTTGATTACGAATATCGTGATCAGTGCAACGATGGTTGAAGCAGGAAGCTCTGACTTCAAATACGAAGTATTAAGTCGGAGTAGTTCACTGTATAATAACTTTGATGAAGATAAATAAAAAAGAAATGAAGTTAATTGCTTCTATAAAGAACTCATTTTATGATGATTTAAAGATTGAGTTTTTATATCATTCAAATCATTTGGAGGGTTCAACATTTACTAAAGAAAATCTTGAAAAACTATTATTTGAAAAGAAGGTGTGTGGTGAACATTTTTTAGATGATGTTATTGAAACTAAAAATTCACTAAATGTCTTTGATATGGTTGTTAATGATGCCGGTAAAAAACTTGATAAGTTTATGCTATTTTCTTGGCAAAGAGAACTAATAAAAGATTCTGTTGATGAAGAAATAAATGATACTGGCTGTTATAAAAAATATGAAAATAGATCAAGAGGCTTAGATTTAAAGCTGGCTAGCCCATCTATGGTTGATAGTATGATGTTTAATTTATTGTCTGATTATAATGAAAACGATAATATCACAATCAATGATATTGCTACATTCCATTATCGCTTTGAGTTAATTCATCCTTTTCAAGATGGAAATGGTCGCATAGGTAGATTCATTATTTTAAAACAATGCATTGATAATAATATTGATTTAATCGCTATTGATAATGAATATGAAGATGAATATAAAAAGGCGCTTTATAAAGCACAAAAATATGATGATGTTAAAGATTTGGTTGATGTTTTTATAAAGTGTCAAAAACGTCTAGATGAAAAATTTGTTTCTTATAACGATATGCTAAGTGCAGTTAAAAAGGAGTGCTTATGAAAAAAGATTTATTAAATTCAGTTATCTATCAAGTATTTGTAAGAAATGAGACGCCCCAAGGTACTTTTAAAGCTTTGCAAGATAAGCTAGATATCATAAAAGCAAAGGGGTGCGATATTCTTTATGTTATGCCTATTTCACCAATTGGCCTAAAAGGAAGAAAAGGAACATTGGGCTCTCCTTATGCTATAAAAGATTATGAAGCTATTAATGAAGAATATGGCACACTTAATGATTTTATCTCTTTAATTAACAAAACCCATGAATTAGGCATGAAAATCATTATGGATGTTGTGTTTAATCATACTAGTAGGGATTCCGTTTTGATTAAAACGCATGAAGAGTTTTATTATCATGATAAAATTGGCAATTTAGGTAATAGAGTAGGTGATTGGTCAGATGTTTATGATCTAGATTTAAATAGGGAAGATACTAGGGATTATTTAGTTTCTCTTTTAAGACTTTATAAATCATGGGGTGTTGATGGCTTTAGATTTGATGTTGCCTCATTTTTGCCAGCTTCTTTTTATAGGAAAGTAAAAAATGTACTAAGTAAAGATACTATTATGTTAGCTGAGGCAGTAGATGGTAATTTCTTATTAGAAGCTAGGAAAAGTGGCAGAGAAGTTTTAAGTAATGATGAACTATTTGAATGTGGTTTTGATATGTGTTATCACTATGCTAATTGGCATTTCTTTAGTGAATTTTTAAATAATCAAACACTTGAAAATCTAAATATTTATAAAGGAACTTTAGAAATGGAACAGGCTTCCATAAGACAAGATGGCTTAATTGTAAGAGCTATTGAAAATCATGATAGGCCACGCATTTGTGCCTATAAGGGTGATGAAGATTTTCATAAATCTTTACTTGCCTATTCTTTTTTCACAAGAGGTCCTGTCTTTGTTTATTCAGGAGAAGAATCTAAGGAAGTTTGTACCCCATCTTTATTTGACAAGGATACTGTTTCTTTTAACAACTTTGATAAAGCGTATTATGATTTTTATTTAAGAAATGTAGAGCTAAAGAAAAGAGAGGTAAACAAGAAACTGATTCAATCTTCATTTATGCAAGATAAGCAAAAAGGCATAAGTGTAATTAATTATTATGAAAATGATTATAAAGAATTAGGTATGTTTCCACTATCTAGCGATGAAGTTGAATTTAACGTCGAATTAAATGATGGAGAATATCTAAATTTATTGGGTGGCAGTGTTAGTGTTAAAGAACATAAATTAATAACTAAGAAAGCTGTAATTATAAGTATTAAAAAAGCCGATTGATTTCGGCTTTTGAATTAGGCTAGTTTTTCAATAGCTTGTTTAATACGTTTAAGTGTTTCTTCCTTACCAAGGATTTGTCCTATCATTGTAGCGCCACCAGGAGTTTTATCTTTGCCAGATAAGGCAACTTGAATAGGGTACATAACAGTGATGTTTTTAAGACCATTATCGCTAGCAACTTTAGCTAGAGCCTCGAAGATATGATCATTATCAAATGTTTCGATTTCTTCAAGTGCTGGTAAAGCAAGTTCTAGTGAAGCTTTAGCTACTTCTTGATTAGTCTTAGCTTTCTTGTTGATGTATAAACTATTATCATAATCTTTTACTTCATTAAAGAAATCAATCATATCTTCAACTTCAGTAAGTAACATTACTCTATCTTTTAAAGCGCTGGCAATAGCCTTATAGTCATATTTTGGATCAACATTTTTTTCAATCATTGGCTTAACTAATTCATAGTATTTTTCGTTGTCCATGTTTCTTAGATATACGCCATTCATCCACTTAAGTTTTTCAATATCAAAGATTGCGCCACTTGTGCCAATTCTTTTTACATCAAAGGCTTTACAAAGTTCATCAAGTGAATAGATTTCTCTTTCTTCACTAGGTGCCCAACCAAGTAGAGCGATGTAATTTAATATAGCTTCAGGAAGATATCCTTTGGCAACTAAATCTTGGAAAGATGCATCACCATTTCTTTTTGATAGCTTCTCATGTTCATTTTTCATAACTGGTGGGCAATGTATATATCTAGGCTTTTCCCAACCGAATGCTTCATAAAGAAGATTATATTTAGGTGTGCTTGATAAGTATTCATTACCTCTTACTACATCTGTTATTTCCATCAAGTGGTCATCAACTACATTAGCGAAGTTATAAGTAGGGTAGCCATCTGACTTTAATAGAATCATTTCATCTAAATCAGCATTATTTACTGTAATAGAACCATATACTTCATCATCAAATGTTGTTGTACCATCTTGAGGAATTGTTTGTCTTATGACATATTCTTCCCCAGCATCAATTCTAGCCTTAATTTCTTCTTTGCTTAATTGCTTACAAGGGTCTCTATATAAGAATGATTCACCCTTGGCGTTAGCGATTTGTTTTTGAATTTCAATATCTTCTTCCTTGCAGAAACAAATATGGGCATTGCTGCTTTCAACAAGCTTCATAGCGTATTGCTTATAAAGACCTTGTTTCATTCTATCTGATTGAACATAAGGTCCAAAGTTACCGCCTACATCTGGTCCTTCATCATGCTTAAGACCACATGTTTTAAGTGTTTGATAGATGATATCGGTAGCACCTTCTACTTGTCTATTTTGATCTGTATCTTCAATTCTTAAGATAAAATCACCATCATCTTTTTTAGCTACTAAGTAAGCATAAAGAGCTGTTCTTAAATTGCCAATATGCATATAGCCAGTAGGAGATGGTGCAAATCTTGTTCTTACTTTACTCATTTCTTACCTCGTTTCTAAATACCTAATTATTATAGTATAATAATTTAGATTATTGGGAAAGATGAGGTATAAAAAATGGAATATAGATATAAACCAAGCGGAGTATGTTCAAGAGAATTTGTTTTTGATATTAAGGATGATATTATTCAAAAGCTTGATGTTGTAGGTGGCTGTTCTGGTAACCTACAAGGCATTTCTAAGCTTCTTGTAGGAATGAACATCAATGATGTTATTGAAAGGATTAAGGGTTTAAAGTGTGGCATGAAGTCTACTTCTTGTCCTGATCAAATTGCTTTAGCTTTACAAAAATTTTTAGAAAGTGAGCAAAACTAATGAAGAAGTTTTTTTGTATCCTATTAGCTTTATTGATGCTTTGTGGATGTGGTAAATCGGTTGATGATAAGATTATCGAAGATGATGAGCCTATTGCTACTATCGATATTGATACTAGTGAAGATAAATCTTTATATTATTTAAATATGCTTAAGGATTTTAAGCCTATTGATAAAAATAAGGATAATACAACAGATAGTGAAGACTTTAATACTTTTCTAGATAAAGTTTTTGATGATGTTGTATCGGAAAACTATTTGTTTTTGCATAATAACGTTACCGATTATAGGGCTATGGGTATAAGCAAGCCTGAAGTAACTTGGGGTACTTTAAATTATGAACTTAATCAAGAAGAGATAGATTTATTGGTTGATGAATATAATGAGCTGATTACATTTGATCCTGATACATTATCATATACTCAACAATATAACTATGATGTCTTTAGATATTCTTTATTAGAATCTTTAACGGGAGAATATTTCTATAAATATGGTTTGATTTTCTCTGATGCGAATAGTTTATCTGAAGGGATTATTACTTCACTTATGGAATTTGGTTTCTATGATGAAGAGTCTGTTGATGATTATATTACCTTGTTAAAAGAGGTTCCTGATTATATTAATCAAGCTATTGAATATTCAAAGAAGCAATCTGAGGATGGCTTATATCATTCAGATACAATGCTTGATGCAGAAGTAACTTATATTAAGTCCATAATTGATGATGATGGTCAAAGCTTAATCGATTCTTTTAAGACTAATAGTCCATACCTTGATAGGTATGATGAAGTTGTGAATATTATCAAGTATGATGTTTGCGATGCTTTTAATACGTTGTATGAGTATGTTTTAACACTTTATGGTAAAGGTGATGATGCTTCTTTGCAGTTATGCAATATTGATGAAAATTATGCCGAATATACTTTATTAGTTAATACTTCTACAAATGGCAATCTTGCTGATGTGTTTACAGAATTATTTAATTATTATGCTGATACTGTTAACGCTTTTTTTAAAGCTTATCAAGAAGATGAAGATTTATATAACAATTATTTGCTTTATGTATCTTCAAAGGACAGTGAACCTTTAAACTTAAGCAGTAAGGAAATGCTAGAGTATTTAAATAATAATATTGGTGAAAGATATAAGAAGATTGATACAAGCTATGAAATTTCTGAGCTTACTACTCTTGGTTCTAGTACCGTTGGTTATTATGTTTCTGCACCTCTTGATGATTTAAATCGAAATGTAATTCGCTTAAACGCAAGTAAGTCAGGTATCGAAGGTATTAGCGCTTATGAAACATTAGCTCATGAGGGTTTCCCTGGTCACTTATATCAACATTGTTATTATCAACAAACTAATCCTCATAAATTTAGAAGCACGCAATTCTTTATCGGTTATACCGAAGGATATGCTGATTTAGCTTCTTTGGATGCTTTTGAAATGTTGAATTTTCCAGATGAGAATATGATAACTTGCGCAAAGATTGACTCAATGACTTTTAATTCGCATATTATATTATCTATTATTGATATTGCGGTTAACTATATGGGTTATGATTTAGATGCACTTAAAGATTTGATGGAAGAAATGAATTTATCTACTGATTATGCTGAAGATTATTACAAAACAGTTATCTCAATGCCTGGAGTATTTTCCAGATATGGCGTAGGTTTTATCAAACATTACAACATTAGAGAAAACGCAAAAGAAGAACTTGGTGATAATTTTGATTATATTGCTTATAGCGATGCGATTTTAAAAAATGGTGAACTTCCATTTGTACTATTAGAAGGAGCTGTACAAGAATATATCGATGAAAACAAATAAGCTTTCTTATTTAACTTATTTATTTATAGTTTTAGTTTTAGTGATTATTGACCAATATTCTAAATATGTAATTACTTCATATTTAAGTTTGGGCGAATCCAGAACAGTAATAGAGAATTTCTTTTGGCTAAACTATGTTCAAAATTTTGGTGCCGGTTTTTCCATTATGCAAAATGCTAGAACTACTTTCTTGATTATTACTCCCATTTGCCTTTTACTTTTTGTTTATCTATTGTATAAAGCTAAAGATAACTTATCTAAGGCGGCTTTACTTTTAATGATAGGTGGCACTATCGGCAATTTTATAGACCGTATTATTAATACTTATGTCGTTGATTTTTTAAGTTTTAATTTATTTGGATGGTACTTTCCAGTCTTTAATTTTGCGGATACTTTCTTAACAATTGGAGTAATTTTATATATAATATGTCTTATTTTGGAGGAAAAACATGCCAAAGTGTAATTTAAAAGTTGATGAATTAAATACAAATATAAGACTTGATGCCTATATTGCAGCCAATAGCGAACTATCTCGTTCAACTATTCAAAAGCTAATCAAAGAAGGTAGTCTTACAGTGAATGGATGTGTTACTTCTAATTCATATAAGACAAAACTAAATGATGAAATTGCATATGAATACCAAGAAGTGGTTTTAACTGACATTAAGCCTAATAATATTCCAATTGATATTGTTTATGAAGATGATGACATTATCGTTGTGAATAAACAAAAGGGTTTGGTAGTTCATCCAGCACCTGGAAATTATGATAATACTTTAGTTAATGCCTTGCTTTATCATTGCAAGTCTTTATCAGATGTGGGAGGATATCTTAGACCTGGCATTGTTCATCGTATTGATAAGGATACTAGTGGACTTTTAGTTATCGCAAAAAACAATAATGCGCACAATTTTTTAAGCGAACAACTTAAGGATAAGACATGTTTTAGAAAATACTACGCTATTGTAAAGGGTACGATTGAAAATAATGAGGGTGAGATTAATGCACCTATTGGAAGAAGCGAAAAAGATCGTCAAAAGATGGCAGTTACAGATAAAAATTCTAAGGAGGCTATAACTGAATTTAGCGTCTTAGAAAGATATAGTGATTCTACTTTATTAGATGTAAAGCTTTTAACGGGCAGAACTCATCAAATAAGAGTTCATATGGCTTTTATTCATCATCCAGTATTAAATGATAGTAAGTATGGTGGCAAGACAATTGATGAAACAGGTCAGTATTTGCACGCTTATTATTTAAGTTTTATTCATCCTACGACAAAACAAAGAGTACAGTTTATAACATCTATGCCTGATTATATGAAAACATTTATTAAAGAAAATGGTGGGGTATATGAAGGAAACATATAAGATATTTCAATTAATGAATTTTTTCATTTCTAAATATAATTATATTTCTTTCAATATTAAAGGCTATACCAAAGAGGATGAGGCTTTTATTGCTTCAAGCGATAATAAAAATTATCAAATGATCCGTATTAGTATGACTCCTTGTTATATAACTCAAGAAGAAAAGGAACGTTTAGAACAATTCAAAACGGTTATTGCTAAGCAATTTGGTCTAAAGGATATAAAATTTTTAGATATTCATATTTGTAATGATGAAATTGATGATGATTTCCCTTTTGATATAGAAGCCCTTAATACCAATTATCATGATGGTCCTAAACTAGATGAAATCTATAGCGGCATTTATGAAGTTATTCAGGATAGTGATAATCAAGAAGAAGAAATCAGAAAAAATGTTTTGGCTATTAATAATGCGATCAAAAAGTTAAGAGAAAAGGCTAAAAAGCGTCCTTTATTAAAGAAGATGCAAGATGAAAAATGTCCTATTACTTTTATCATAATGGGTATATGTATTCTTATATATATTATGACTTTACTTTTTTCAAGAAAGTATTCAACTAGTGCTTGTGCAATCTTACTTGGTGCTGATTATAAGATATTTACCTTAGGACTACATGAATTTTATCGCTTGCTTACTTATTGTTTTGTACATGTATCTTTACTGCATCTTTTATGCAATTTAATGGCCTTTTATTCAGTTGGAAAGATTGTTGAAAGACTACTTGGAAAAGTTAAATATCTAGTAATGCTTTTTACAGGCATTTTATTTGGATCTTTATTAAATGGTGCATTAAGTGGTAATGGCATGCTGCTGGGTTTATCTGGTGGTATTTATACGCTTTTTACTTTTTTTGTTTTCTATTATGTATCCGAGGGTTTTATAAACGTCAAAACTTTTATTCCAACTATTTTAATTAACATAATGCTTAATTTTATGCCTAATGTATCTTGGAAGTGTCATTTGGGAGGTATTATGGCTGGTATTATGTTTTATTACATTTATAAGTATGAGCAAGTTAACAAACATGTAATTGCTTTAACTGTATTATTATTGTTTGCAACAGGCTTTAAGTATGTATCTAGTGATAATTTGAAGCCATATTATGGTCAAACCGATATTGAAATGATTAGTGTTTACAATCATCTAGGTTTTAAAAACCATGCAACCAATATTTCTAATGACTTACGTAATATTTATAAAGGAGGAGAAAAATGATTATTTCTTGGGATGAATACTTTATGGGTCTTGCTCATTTAAGCGCATTAAGAAGTAAGGATCCAAATACACAAGTTGGTGCTTGTATTGTTGATGAAGATAAAAAGGTTGTCTCAATTGGCTATAATGGTATGCCTAGAGGTTGCAAGGATGAACAAATGCCTTGGGATAGACAAGGGGATTTTAAATCTACTAAATATGCCTATGTTGTTCATGCTGAACTTAATGCGATACTTAATTCTCCACGCAGTTTAAAAGATACCGTCTTATATGTTTCTTTGTTCCCATGTAATGAATGTGCAAAGGCCATAGTACAATCAGGAATTAAGAAAATATATTATGAATCAGATAAGTATGATGGTGCTGATAATAATGTTGTTTCTAAGAAGATTTTGGATTTAGCTGGTGTTAAATATGAACAACTTCCATACAGCGTAAAGCTAAGTGTTGAAACAACTAAAGATTAAAGTTTCTATCTTTTTTCCATTTTTTATATAAGCTCTTGTAATAGATAAGAGCTTTTTCTTCGCCGTTTTCTTTTAAATATTGAAGTAACAATTTATGTCGACGATAATTATTTTCGCCCATAAAAATCTTATCTTTACCCTTTTCTAGATAATCAAAAGCACTAGAATCAACATATTTATTTTTCATATATATCTTGCTTGCGGCAATCTTATCACAAGCTGCCTCAAGCAAATAATTAAGAGGCATATCAAGACATTGAAATTTGATATTTGAATAATCTTTTTCCATCCAATATTCAAAGTGATGTTTATTTCTACCTTTATGATGAAGCCATCCTAAAGAAAAACCTTTTTCTTCTTTTTCGGCATCAATAGGTGATCTATATCCTTGATAATATTTAACTCCAGAAAAGAATTCAACAAAGGAATATTTACTTAAATCATGGATTAAACCTTGTTTGTATAGCCCTGATTTAAAACATAGTTTTCTTACTAGTCTTCTATGCGAATTAATCGTATGCAAATGTCCAAAAAATCTTTTAGTAAAACTTTTATTTTCCACCTATTAATTATACGCCTTTGGTGTATAATAATTTTTATGAATCGACATGAATATCGTATTAAAATGGTTACTGCTGTTTATCAGCATTTGTTATTAAAAAAAGATTTAAAAGTATGTATTATCGATACAATTAGCGAAATAGATGATTTTGTTAGAACTATCGAAACGGATTTATTAAATAATGAAAATGAATATATAGATGATATTAATTCTAAACTAAATCACTGGAGCTTTGATCGTTTAAACTGTATTGATAGAGCTATTCTTCTTGTGGCAACAAGTGAATATAGGTCTAAATTAAATGACAAAAATGTTGTAATTGATGAGGCTATAAGGATTGCGAAAGAGTATTCTGATGATGATTCTTATAAGTACATTAATGGAGTATTAGATAATCTATGAGCCAAATAAGTGTTAGTACACTTGTTTTATATCTCAAAAATAAATTAGATAGTGATGCCAATTTAAATAACGTGAAAGTTATTGGCGAGCTATCTAATTTTCATCATCATAGCTCTGGCCATTTATATTTCACTTTAAAAGATGATAAAGCTCAAATTAGTTGTGTGATGTTTAAATCAAAGGCTCTTTCTTTAAAGTTTAATCCCAAAAATGGCGATAAGGTAATTATTTCAGGCAGTGTTTCTTTGTTTGAAACATCAGGACAGTTACAAATTTATGTTAATAGTATGAATTTAGATGGTATTGGTAATCTTTATCAACGATATGAAGAACTAAAGCATAAATTATTTAATGAAGGCTATTTTAACGATGATCATAAAAAGAAAATACCTACTAATTATCCAAGCAATATTGCTGTTTTAGTGGGTGATAATAGTGCAGCTATGTCGGATATTAAAATTCAATTTGCGAAAAGATGGCCTATTTGTAATGTAGATTTTTATCCCTGTTTAGTGCAAGGGATAGATGCGCCAAAAGACATAATTAATAAATTATTAGAAGTTGATACAAAGGATTATGAAATTATCATTTTGGCAAGAGGGGGAGGATCTTTTGAAGATTTATTTTGTTTTAATGATGAAAATCTTGTTAAGACCATCTATAATTTAAAAACTTTTATTGTCAGTGGTGTTGGCCACCAACAAGACTTTACACTTGTTGACTATGTGGTTGACTTAAGAGCTCCAACGCCTACGGCTAGCGTTGAATATGTTACTCCTTCAATTAATGATGTTATAAATGAAGTAAATGATAATAAGGAATATCTAAAAACTTTAGTTGATAAGAAAATTAATAGTTATAAAGATGATTTAGATAAATATGCAAATAATAAATATTTATTAAATCCTAATCTAATCATTGATAAGAGTAAACTTAAGTTAGATTATTATGATTTACGTTTACTTAACTATTCCCATACTATTAATAATTTAAATAATTCAATTGATACTTATTTAAATAATATTAGGGATAAGTTAACTATTAAGTTGAAAGATAAAAGTAATGAAGTGAATAATTTATATTCTTTATTAAAGACTTATTCAATTGATAATACTTTAAAAAGAGGTTATTCAATTGTGTATAAAGATGATACTTTGATTAGAAGTAAAAAAGATTTAAAGAATAATGATAAACTTAAAGTAAGATTATCTGATGGTTATATAGATACCATTGTTAAGGAGTAATATGGCTAAAGAAAAATTTGAAGATAAGATGAATAAGCTTAAAGAGATTGTTGATAAGCTTGATGATGAAAATACAGATTTAGATACTAGTATTAAGCTATATGAAGAGGGCTTAAAACTTTCTGACGAACTAAAAAAACAGCTTAATAATTATGAAAAGAAAATTGCAGATATAGGTGAAAAAGATGAGTAATTTTGAAGAATATTTATTTAATAGTTTAGATAAGTTTTATGATAATAAGATTAAAGAGGCTATGAAGTATTGCCTTATGGATGGCAAAAGATTTAGACCAAATATCATGTTTTCAATTGTAAAAGGCTTTGGTTTAAATGAAACTTGTGCCTATCCTGTAGCTTGTGCACTTGAATATATTCAGACATATTCTTTAATTCATGATGATTTACCAGGTATGGACAATGATGATTATCGAAGAGACAAACTATCTTGTCATAAAAAGTTTGGTGAAGATATCGCTATTCTGACTGGTGATGCTTTACTTACTCATAGCTTTTCTTGTTTAAGTGATGGCGATATTGCAAGTGACATTAAAGTAAATTTGATTAGCGCATTAGCTAAATATGCGGGTTTATATGGTATGATTTATGGCCAACTATTAGATGTTACAAGTAGTAATTCTAATATCGATGAAAAACTATTATGGGAAATTCAAGATAATAAAACAAGTGGTTTATTTAAATTCGCATGTCTAGGGGCTATGTATCTTGCAAGAAATAATGATTATGATTACTTTGAAACACTTGGTAGTAAACTAGGGATTGTTTTTCAAAATCAAGATGATTTGTTCGATATTATAAAATCTGAGAAGGAACTTGGCAAATCAACTTCTGATGTGCGTAATGATAAGCTTACGGCCTTAAGTTTTAAATCGGTTGAACAACTAAAGGATTACATCGATTATCTATTTGATGACTTATATGCATATTTAAAAGATGCTAAATTTGATACTCGTTATATAATAGAGATAGTCGATAGAATGAAAAATAGATGATGGATGTTAGAGAAATTCAAGATTCAACTTTTGTAAAGACTTTAAATAAGAAACAATTAGAAGAATTGGCGGATGATATTCGCACTTTTCTTATTGATTCTGTATCTAAAACAGGAGGACATTTATCAAGTAATCTTGGCGTAGTTGAACTTACTATTGCCATGCATTATTGTTTTGATCCTTTAAATGATAAGTTTTTATTTGATGTTGGACATCAATCTTATGTTCATAAGATTTTAACTGGTCGTGCAAAAGATTTTAATACATTGCGTAAGTTTAATGGTTTAAGTGGCTTTCAAAGAAGAGAAGAAAGTATATATGATTGTTTTGAAGCTGGGCACTCTTCAACAGCTTTATCTACTGCCCTAGGTATGGCGGTAGCTAGGGATATTAAAAAGGAAGACTACTATGTTGTGCCAGTTGTGGGCGATGGTGCTTTGCAATCTGGCTTGTCTTTAGAGGCTCTTAATCATTTAGGTGAACTTAAGACTCGTGTCATTATTATTTTTAATGATAATAATATGTCTATTTCGAAAAATGTTGGTGCCTTATCAAAAGGTTTTGCCAACTTACGTAATAATTCTGAATACATTTCTTTTAAGGGCAATGTTAAGGATTATTTAAGTGGCAAAAAAAATGGTAATTTAATTGTTGATGCGATTAAAAAGATAAAGGAATCAATAAAGGATAAAGTGATTGATTCAGGTATTTTTGAAGGCTTTGATGTGGACTATTTAGGACCTGTTGATGGACATAATATTTCCGATTTAATTCACGCCTTCAATGCTGCTAAATCAAAAGATGGACCAGTTGTAGTACATGTTGTAACTAAAAAGGGTAAGGGCTATAAATTTGCTGAAGAGGATAAGTTTGGCAAGTGGCATGGTGTTGGCAAATTTGATATTGCGACTGGTAAGATGCTTTCTTCTTTACCTTTAGGCTATAAATCATATTCCCAAGTTGTATCAGATCATATCTTAAGTATGATGGATAAAGATGAGTCTATTGTAACAATTACTCCTGCTATGATGTCAGGTTCTTGTTTAAATGATATTTTTACTAAATATCCTAAAAGAAGCTATGATTGTGGTATTGCTGAAGATCATGCTTTAACTTTTGCCTCTGGCTTAGCATTAAGTGGTTTAAAGCCTTTTGTTTCTGTTTATTCTTCCTTTTTACAAAGGGGTTATGATCAAATGAATCATGATATTTGCCGAATGAATTTGCCTGTTGTTATTGGAGTTGATAGAAGCGGTATCATTGGCGAGGATGGTGATTCTCATCAAGGCATCTTTGATATAAGCTTTTTAAGGCCTCTTCCTAATATGATTATTGCCCAGGGTAAAGATAGCCGCGAAATAGAGAATCTTCTTGATTTAGGCTTTAAAACAGCTTCTCCTTTTGCGATAAGATATCCAAGAGGTTCTATTGAATATAAAGAATTTAAAAAAGAAGAAATTAGTGTAGGAAAATGGCAAAAAATTATTAATAATAATATGAATCTAGCTACTATCATTACTTATGGTAATGATGTATGCAAGATTGAAAAAGATATCTCGGCTAATGATTTGCCATACGATTTAGTAAATGCTCGTTTTATTAAACCGATTGATGAAGAAATGTTACTAGATTGCGCCTTGAAGAAAAAACCACTTTTTGTTTATACATGCGATATTTTAAAAGGTGGCTTAGGTGATGCAATACTAGAAACACTAAATAAAAATATGGTAGATGTACCAGTCTATATACTTGGTGTTGATGATATGTATGTTAAACATGGTGATGTTTTAACTGTAAAAGAAAGTCTTGGATTGGATTTGAAGAGCTTATACAAATTTATTAGGGAAAAAGTAGAATGTTAAAGAGTTTAAGAATTAAAAACTTTGCCATAATTGATGATGTTCAAATAGAATTTGAAAAAGGTTTTAATGTCTTTACAGGTGAAACAGGAGCAGGTAAGTCAATTATTGTAACGGCTTTATCATATTTATTTAAGGGAAGAAGTGATTCTTCTTTAGTGCGAAATGGTTATGATAAAGCTATTATTGAAGGCGTTTTTTTAATTGATGATGAAAATCTTAAACTTGAATTAAATAATCAAGATATTGACTTGGAAGATGAAATAATTATTAAAAGAGTTATTGGCAAGGATAATCATAGCTCAATCAAAATAAATGAATCGGCTGTTACTTTAAACTTCTTAACTAGCTTATTAAGTAAATATGTTGATATTCATTCTCAAAAGGATTCACAATATTTGTTTAATACAAGTAATCAATTGCAGGTTTTCAATAGGTATTGCAATATTCAAGATAAGTTAGATGAATATAAAGTCTTATATGATAACTATAAAAAAATAGATGATGAGTATAACAATCTTTTAAATAATGTTTACAATGAAAGAGAAATTGAATTCTTTAAGTTTGATTTAGATGAACTTGAAAATGCTAATTTAAGACTAGATGAACAAGAAGAACTTTTAGAAAAAGAGAAGTTATTGAAGTCTAGAGAGAAATATTTAAATGTTTTGAATAATGCTTTAAACATCTATAATAAGGATTCTGGTTTAAAAGAGGAATTTTATGAGCTTGTTAATAGTTTAAATATTCAAGATGAACAGATTAGTGATATCAAAGATAAGTTAAATTCCTTATATTATGATGTCCAAGATCAATTAGATAGACTTGATGATATTCTTAATAAATTTAATGATGTTGATTTAAATGTTGAAGAGATTGAAGAAAGATTGTTTACTTATAGTAAGCTTTCAAGAAAACATAAAACTGATACAAAAGGTCTAATTGCTTTAAAAGAGGATTTAAAGGCCAAGGTTGAAAGTTTTGAGAATAGAGACTTAGTAATTAGTTCTAAACAAAAACAAAGACAAGAGGCGTATGATTTAGCTTATGCAAGTGCTAAGGAAATATCTAAGATAAGAATTAAAAAGGCTAATGAATTATCTAAAGATATCAAAAAAGAGACAGATGATTTATTATTAAACAATTGTTTATTTAATGTAGATATTAAAGAAAAAGAATTATCAAGCAATGGTATAGATCAAATTGAATTCCTTATTTCAATGAATAAGGGAGAAGAGCTAAAACCTTTAAAAAATGTAGCATCTGGTGGTGAAGTGTCTAGACTATTGCTGGCACTTAAAGCTGTATTTGTTAGATTATCTAATACAGACCTTTTGATACTAGATGAAATAGATACTGGTGTAAGTGGCAAAGTAGGCTTAAAGATGGGCGAAAAGATTTCTAAGATTTCAAGAAATTGCCAAGTGCTTTGTATTACTCATCTTGCCTCAGTGGCGGCTTGTGCAAATAGCCATTTCTATATTTATAAACAAGATACAAACAACAAGACAACAACTAGGATTAAAAAGCTAGATGAAGATGAAATTATCAAGGAACTTGCGAATATATCTAGTAGTTCTAATGATGATAACGCTATTATGGCGGCAAAAGATTTATATATAAAAGCGAAAGAAGAATGTGGAAAGGAATAATATGAAAAGAGCGTTTGTTGTGGTGATTGATTCCCTTGGTGTAGGGTATGAAGAAAAAAGTAAAGATTATGGTGATGAGGGAGCTAATACTTTAGGCCATATTTTCAAAGCTACTAATGGTCAATATAGAATACCTAACTTACAAAAGATGGGTATTTGTAACTTAACTCAAGTTCTAGGCAATCCAGCTGTAGAAAATCCTAGTGCTTATTGTTTAAAACTAAAAGAGTCTTCTATTGGTAAAGATACAATGACAGGACATTGGGAGATTATGGGTGTGCTTACTACTAAGCCAGCTGTAACTTTTACTGATACTGGTTTTCCTAAAGATTTAATGGATGAGTTAGAAAAGCGTACTGGCCATAAATTTATCGGCAACAAGGCGGCTTCAGGTACAGAAATCATTAAAGAATTGGGTGAAAGACAACTAGAAACTAAGGAAATGATCATTTATACATCGGCTGATTCTGTTTTACAAATTGCGGCTAATGAAGAGCTATTTGGCATTGATGAAATATATAGGGTATGTCAAATTGCTAGAGAAATGTGCTCTGAAAGGCCAGAATGGATGGTTGGCAGAGTTATTGCTAGACCATTTGTTGGAACTAATAAGGATAACTTTGAAAGAACCGCTAATAGACATGATTATGCTTTAAGTCCTAGCGATGTAACAGTTCTTGATGAAATGAAAGAAAAGGGATTGGATGTAATCTCTATTGGTAAGATTAATGATATCTTTAATACCATGGGCATTACAAAGGCAATTAAGTCTAAATCTTCTATAGAGGGCATGAAACAAACAATTGAAGTCTCTGCTACTGATTTTAACGGTATTTGCTTTACCAACCTTGTAGACTTTGATGCGAAATGGGGACATAGAAGAAATCCCGAAGGCTATGCAAAAGAACTTGTGGCCTTTGATGAATTATTGCCTCAATTAGTAGCTAATTTAAAAGAAGATGATGTCTTATTTATTACAGCTGATCATGGCAACGATCCAACATGGACTGGCTCAGATCATACAAGAGAAATGATTCCTGTTCTTGTTTACTCTAAATCGTATAAAGAACCAAAACAGTTGGATACCAAGCAGTCATTCGCATGCATTGGAGCAACAATAGCTGATTACTTTGATGTAAAAAAACCAAAGATTGGTTCTTCATTAATTGAAGAATTGAAATAAAAATTATTAAGGAGATTAAGTTCTCCTTTTTAATTAGAAATGATAAATAATCTTTAAAAATAGATAAGAAATTCCCAAATCTTACTTGTTTTTAAGATTTTAATTAGATAATATGTAGGTGCATCTATTTATGGTGCACCTAAAGACAAGTTGATAGCAAATCATAACCGGGCTTTTTGAAAAAGGAATTATCCGCTACTAGAAAAAGTTTATGAGGGATTGCTTATGAGGTTTTTATTAATTATAAGGCTTATCTTTGTTTTACTATTTGGTGATATCAATAAAGATGAATCCAAATATGAAGAAATAAAAAAAGAGATTAGAACGTCCAAGTAATAATCTCATGCCTATCGGCTTGTCTTTATAGTAGCATAATAAAATTGTTTTTCAAGTTATTTGTCAACCAAAGTTGATGATTTATCAGCGGCAATTCGCTTATGTTCTTTGGACATATTCGCATAATGTTTTCTGGTTGTTTAAACACTACTATGATGTAAAGCATCAGCAACAAGATATATATCGTTTGTTTCTTCATATAGATTGGTATCAAATGTTCTTCTTTTTAATTAGAAAAGATAAATAATATATTAAAATTGATAAAATATTCCCAAATCGTTCTTGCTTTCGATAATTTTATTATGTAATATAGTGGTGCATCTATAAATGATGCGCCTAAAGACAAGTTGGTAGCAAATCATAACCGGGCTTTTTGAAAAAGGAATTATCCGCTACTAGAAAAAGTTTATGAGGGATTGCTTATGAGAAACTTTGTAATTATAAGGCTTATCTTTATTTTACTATTTGGACAAATTGAAAAAGATGAATCCAAGTATGAAATAAAAAAAGAGATTAGAACCGACATGTAATAATCTCTAGCTTACTAGCTTGTCTTTATAGTAGCATAATTAATTTTATTTCTCAAACACGGATGTTTAAAAGAATACTCTACAAAATTAGAAGAACAATTAAATAAAAATATAGGTCATATTAAATAGATGCATAAAAATTCTGAGAAGTTGACGTTATCTGCAAAATATGATTAAAATTCCCAAATCTATTTTGCTTTGATAATTTTATTATGTAATATATGGTGCATCTATTTATGGTGCGCCTAAAGACAATTGGTGATATCAATAAAGATGAATCTAAATATGAAGAAATAAAATGGAAAAGCTAATATAAAAATGTAGGAATTAGGACAACGTAAAAATGTAAGAAAT
>CAVKAO010000033.1:0-20823 GCA_963654705.1 Oscillospiraceae bacterium | reverse complement strand
TATAAATTATTGGTTAAACCTGATTCCGTTATACGTTTTTCAAAAAGTTGAGGTTGATAAATACAAATAGTTAAATTTACAATCTTGCTAATACGGGATACAATATTAGCAAGATTGTAAAGGATGGTGATAGTATGGGTGAAGATGTTTTAAAGGTAAATAGTTCAAATGAAATGAATCTATCTAGGCAGTCCATTTATAACTATATAAAAAAGAATAATATGGAAAAAGTAGGGCCTGGCATTTATATTTCAAAGGATGCTTTAGAGGATGAAAGTTATGTATTATCTTTACGTTGTCCAAAGGGAATTATTTCCCATGATGATGCGCTCTATTACTATGGTTTGATAGATAGAGAACCTTATATTCATAGTATTACAGTTTATTCTGGCTATAACCCTACAACATTAACAAATTCTGGATATAAGATTTATACTGTCAAGAAAGATTTGTTAGATTTAGGAAAGACAAAGGTCATAAATCAATTTGGACATGAAATACCAATGTATGATTTAGATCGAACAATTTGTGATTTAGTGAGAAATCGCTCCAACTTTGAAATTCAAGATTTTAATACAGCCATTAAATCTTACTCTTCAAAAAAGGATAAGAATTTAAATCATTTAATGATTTATGCGAAGGCGTTTAAAATTGAAAAGATAATTCGACAATATATGGGGGTGCTGTTGTAATGTATTTAAGTCCAGCGCAAATTAAAGGTAAAGTCAAAAATATGGCTAAACAAAATGGAATAGACCCAATTTCATTATTACGAATCTATATGATGGAACGTTTTCTTGACCGAGTATCGCAATCAAAATATAAAGATGATTTTATTGTTAAGGGTGGAATCTTGGTTACTTCGATGATTGGAATTTCAATGCGTACAACCATGGATATTGATGCAACAATACGTAATTTTGATTTATCAAAAGAAGAAACAACTCGAATTGTAAACGAAATCAAAGATATACCGCTTGATGATGAAGTAAAGTTCAATTTAAAAGAAGTATCAGACATCATGGATAAGATGGAGTATCCAGGAATAAGAATTCATATGGAAGCAAAGCTAGAAAGTTTAGTTGTACCAATTAAGATAGATATTTCTACTGGCGATATAATTACACCTAGAGAAATTAAATATGAATATCCTTTGCTATTAGAAGAAAGATCTATTCAACTATGGTCATATAATCTTGAAACGATATTAGCTGAAAAAATCCAAACCATTCTTTCAAGAAATATTTTGAATACCCGTATGCGTGATTTTTATGATGTTACAACCCTGTTTAATCTTTATAAAGATTCAATCAACTACCAAAATCTTGCATCCGCATTTAATAAAACATGTATCAATAGAGAAAGTTCTTATCTATTAGACGAAGCAAACGATATATTGATCTCTATTAGCAACGATTCTAATCTACAATACTTATGGAAAAGCTATTGCAAGAAACAAAAATATGCGAGCCATATTGATTTCACTACAAATCTAAAAACAATAGAATACTTAATTAAGCGAATGATAGATAGATAAAGTAGATACTTTAATATATACCAGTAATATAAAGTCAAAATAAAAGAATTGGGGTAGGAATTTTTGTTTTTCTTGTCAATAATGTAGTGAAAGGATGAATTTGCTATGACAAGTAAAGAACAATTAGAAAAAATATATACTATGGTATATACTAGTAATGTAAGGGGGTACATTACTATGATGAACGCAAAATTATTTAAAAATGGCCAAAGCCAAGCAGTAAGACTTCCGAAGGAATATCGTTTTGAAGGCGACGAAGTCTTAGTTAACAAAATTGGCGATGTAGTTCTTTTGATGCCTAAGGAAAGTAAATGGTCTGGTTTTTTAAGTGCTTTAGATTTATTTTCAGATGATTTTATGAATGAAGGAAGAAATCAACCAGTTGATCAAAAGCGAGAAAAACTATGAGATATATGCTAGATACAAATATAGTTATCTATATAATTAAAAACAAGCCGATTAAAGTTATTAAAAATTTCATAAGCAAAGATGCTAATGATATATGTATCTCTTCTATCACTTATAATGAATTAATGTATGGTGCTGAAAAAAGTCAAGCAGTAGAGAAAAACAAAGCAGCAATATTGTTACTGTTATCATCTATTTCAATTTTACCTTTTGATAGTTATGCAGCTGAAGAATATGGAAAGGTTCGTACAGACTTGGAATTAAAAGGGACACCTATTGGTTCATTAGATACTTTAATTGGTTCTCATGCAAAATCTTTAGGTTTAACACTTGTAACAAACAACACTAAAGAGTTTAAAAGGGTTAATGGTTTAAATATTGAAGATTGGACTATTTGTTAAAGATAAGTACAAACAAGCTATTAATAATTTATTTTATTTAAAGCTTTTTGAAAAAAGTTGAAATAATGCATGTTTTCTACTAAATTTTTACTGAAATTATGCACGTTTTCGGCTTAAAAAATATTGAAATAATGCACATTACACAAAATAAATGTAATGAAAAAGTAATTAAAACTGGAGAAACAAGTATGAAAGAATCAAATCCTTACTCTATAATGTTTGATCAAGTACCAAGAGAAATCATTTCACGTGATGATCAAAAAAATGAAATAATAAATGCCTTTCTTTCAGGACAGCATATCTATATGATATCTGGTGTGCATGGTTTGGGTAAGACAGTTTTTATGACTACTGTTGCCTCTAAATATCAAAGTAAAGATTGGATAGTTATTAATATAAACACCACTAGTGCAGCTAGTGTCTTAGAACAAATAGCTATTCAATTAAGTCAATATGATGATTTAACTAAAAAGATAGAAATACCTATGATTTCTTTAAATGTTCTAGGTTTAAAAGTCAACGATAATAAACCTTTTTATAACGCAGAACAAGCAGTACTGCTTATGCTTGAAGAAGAGAAGAAACATAATAAAAAAATACTCATTACCGTTGATGAAGTTACCAATACTGAATCTATTAGAGAATTTGCAGGCGCATTTCAAATATGGATAAGAGAATATTTACCAGTGTATTTATTAATGACGGGATTATATGAAAATATTAGAGATCTGCAAAATGAAAATAATCTTACTTTTTTATATAGGACACCTAGAATTGAGCTCAGTCCCCTTTCACTTTTAGAAATCCAAAGAAACTATGAAAAAAATTTAAATGTAAGTGATACACAAGCTCAAGAAATGGCCAGGGCTACTAAGGGCTACTCTTTTGCGTTTCAAGCTTTAGGTCATGAAGTTTACAGTGAAAATGGATTAACTGAAAAGGCTAAGAAACGTTATCAAGAAGATTTATTTGAATATTCATATCGAAAGATATGGGAAGATTTATCTAATAACGATAAAAAAGTGTGTGAAGCTATAGCAAGTACTAGCTCTACTGCTGTTGTAGATATAAGAAGTAATATTGATTTTGAAAGTAATAAATTCAATCAATATCGTAAAAGATTGATTGAAAAAGGAATTATTTATTCAAAGGAAAAAGGACATATTATGTTTTGTCTACCTTTGTTTAAAGAATTTGTGAACTTTGCATTGGATGAAGATTTTTACTAAAAAGGGTTATGAAAAAACTAGGGTTTAAAATTATCCTATAGGCTATTCTAGAGCCTCTTTTTATATTTTCATAAAATTATCAATAAAATTATCTAAATTTTGATGCCATCATATTAATAAGGCTTTCTTTGACGATATAATTATTGCATATTAGGTGAAATAAATGGCAAATTATACAAGTTCGATACAAGAAACATCATATCTTTCAGTACCTGGAGTAGCCCATTATAGAACAATAATGCGCAAGATGTTTATTGAAAATGAGTCTACGCATTACCAACTTTATAAAGAAGAGATTTTTAAACTTGTAAAAGAAGATGAAGGTTTTGCGGATTATACAATCGATGATTTAAAACTAGACTTAGACCAATTAGTTACTTGGAATAATTTAATTGCTACGCAAGACCCTGGTATCGTGCATACAATTGCTGAATATAAAAATAAACAATATTTCTATTCAATGAGTGAAAGAGCCATTGAAATTGAAAGACTTACAATTAAACTAGAAAACTTAAGTATACAGTCAGCAAGTTTATCAACAAACTATTTTTTAAGAATCGATGAAGCTTTAAAGGAATGCGAAAACATCAATAATAAATCTTTACAAGAAATTAATGAATGGTGGCATATGCTTATTGAAGATTTCCAACGCCTTAATCAAAACTATAAAGACTATCTAAGAAATTTTTATACCGCTGATACAAAAACACTAATGCAGTCAGTTGAATTTATCTTGCATAAAGATCGTTTTACCACATATCTGAGAAACTTTATTAAGCAGATGCAATTTCAATCTAGAAAAATAAAAGCTCGCATTGAAAATGTTGATCCCTTATTCAATGATGAATTAATAAACAAAATAGTTGAAAGCGAATTAGATATTCCTCGTATTAAAAATCAAGATAAAGAAACGCTATATCAAGAAACTAAAAAAAGTTGGCTATCTTTAAAAAGATGGTTTGTAGGGGTTGATGGACTAAGACCTGAATATGAAAAACTACTTGATATAACAAATGAAATAATTAGGTCAACTATCGAAAACGCAAACATGATTATGCAAATGAATAATTATGGCGTTAGTAGAAAAGATGATTATAAACATTTCATTAAAATGTTTAATAAGTGTCTATCAATAGAAGAAGCTCATTGTTTATCAGCTCATGTTTTTGGAATTTCAAACATTGAACATTTCAAAGCTGATTCAATGATTGATAATGAAAATATTAAGATAAGTTCTTTCGAAAAAGAAGAAAATATGTTTGAACTACAATCTCATTCTAGAACCTATAGACAACGTAGGACAAAAGATGGGATAAGTGATCAATCAATGTATAAGATGATGGCTAAACTTGAATATGAAGAAAAAATCAAAAAAAAAGAAGAAATGATTAGCCAATACATCAAGGACAATAAACTTGATATTTCTACCATAAATGAAATCGTATCACCTGATTTAAGAATTAGTATTTTAACTTGGATTTCTAATGCCAATATGAATCCTGATAAAGTAGCTAATACTGAATTTGGCAAAAAATTTAAACTAATAAAAAATGAAGGAACCTGTATTCTTCATTGTAGTGATGGTGATATAACCATGCCTAGATATGTAATGGAGTTTGAAAATGAGCGCGATTAGTTTATTACTGGACAATTATTGGATTATCAGAAGCAAAAATAAACAAGAATATTATTCAATTAAGCATGAACTTTCCAATAAAGAAAGCATGCGCTTTATTCAAGAAATGCTAGGTTGGAAAATAATTCATACAAACAATTTGTTAAAACTAGAAAAGATTCCTGTTCATGCAAAGCCTTTTATGGGCATACAAGAATTTAGCGAAACAAGAGACTATTGTTTATTATGTGCTGTATTAATGTATCTAGAAGATAAAGAAGAAAACAGTCAATTCCTATTGTCTGACTTAATCAGATATGTAGAAGCAATCATTGGTGAATATATGGAAGTAGATTGGACTAGTTTTTCCCAAAGAAAATCCCTAGTCCGTGTCTTACAATTTGTTGAAGACAAAGGTATGCTGAAAGTGTATGAAGGCGATAGTTCTTCCTATTCAAAAGAAATGACAAGTGAAGTTCTCTATGAAAACACTGGCATATCAAGATATTTCGCCACTAACTTTCCAATGGATATTTCTAGCATTACAAGTTGGCAAGACTTTGAGAAAAAACAAATGGAAGAATTAGATGATGAACATGGCAAACTTAGAATAAATAGAGTATTTAGATGGCTTGTCACTTGTCCATCAATGTATTTTCAAGATCCAAATAGTTCTGATATTTTGTATTTAAAAAATAAGAAAAACTATATTGAAACAAACATTGAAAACAACATGGGCGCAACTTTAGACATCAGGAAAAATAACGCATCAATAATCTTTGTAGATAGTACACCAATTGGTGATGTACATCCTAAAAATAGTATGTTATCCGAAATTGTATTACTGCTAAGTCATGAAATAATAGAAATGACAAAAGACAAAAGAAAACTTGTTGTTAATCAAGATGACACCATAATTATTTCAAGTTCAAAGTTTGAAGATATAATATTAAAACTTAAGAAACAATACCAAGAATTCTATTCAAAAGAATTTAAGGAAATGACAAATGATAAATATGTCTATCTTATAAAAGACTACATGAAAAAATGGTTGATGATTAAAGAAGACAATGAACAAATAATCATTTATCCAAGTATCGCAATCACAAGTGGTAAGTACCCAAATTATATGGAGGCAAAACTAGATGAACAATAGATGGAAAATGAATCGTATCGGCTTTGTCAATTTTTGGTTATATGATAATGAATCATTTGAACTAGAAGATGGCAAAATACTCTTAAGAGGACAAAATGGTTCTGGAAAATCAATCACAACCCAAAGCTTTATCCCCTTTATTTTAGATGGTGATAGAACCCCTTCTCGTTTAGACCCTTTTGGCACATCAGATAGAAGAATGGAATATTATTTCTTAGGTGAAGGTGAAAAAGAAGAATCAACTGGTTATCTTTATCTAGAATTTAAAAAAGAAGAGACTTTAGAATATAGAACAATAGGCATTGGCCAAACTGCGCATAAAGGAAGGCCCATGTCTTTTTGGGGCTTTGTCTTAAATGATAATCGTCGAATTGAAATTGACTTAAACCTATATCGAAAATCAGGAAATAAAATAATTCCGCTAGATAAAACCGAACTAAAGAAAGTGCTTGGTGAAAACATTCCCTTTACCGATTCTCAAAAGACTTATAAAGAAATGGTTAATCAATACCTATTCGGTTTTGAAAGAATTGAACAATACGATCAATTTATCAAACTGCTTATCAAAGTTAGAGCACCAAAATTATCTAACAACTTTAAGCCTAGCAAAGTATATGAAATCTTAAATGAATCTTTACAAGTATTAAGTGATGATGACTTACATGCTATGGTTGATGCCATGGAAAAAATGGATGCTATTCAAGAAAACCTTGAAGGACTTAAAAGATCAATAAAAGATGCTTCTTTAATCATGAAAGAATATGATCATTATAATAAGTACATGTTGGCCAAAAAAGCTAATAACTATTTAGATGGTGAGAAAAACGCAAAAGAAGCTAGTAATGACTATACAAATGAAGTAAACAAAATAAATAATTTAAAAGAAGAATATCAAACACTTACAATCAAGCTTAATGAATTAGTGTCAAAAGAAGAAACTATTAGAAAAGAGATTGAACAATTAACTGATCCTAGTTTAGAAAATCTTGATGCTAAACTTCAAAATTTAAATATCGACTTAGAAGAAAATACTAAGAATAAGGAAAACAAAGAAAGACAAATTAGCTCTAAAAGAGAACAAATTCTTTTAATTGATATGTCTTTAAAAGACTTAAGTGATAAGGTTGCCTATGTTTCAAAAGAGTTTTCTAAAAATCTAAAAGCCATGGATGACTTACAAGAAGAAATAAAAAGTGATTTTCATTTAAATATCAAAGAAGCTATCACTAATAACGAGGAAATAAATGTTTCTTTAATCAAAAGTCAAATAGGCATTCTTAAGACTAATATCACAAATGGTATTTCTTTATTAACTCAAAGCAAGGATGCTCAAAACAAATATGAAGATGCCTTAAATAAGCAAGAAGAAAATAACAAAGAATTAAATAATAAACAATTTGAATATGATAATTTAGTTAAAGAAAAAGAAACACAACAAGATTTATTACTTAATGATATTGAATCCTTACAAAGTAATAAATTTTGGATGGTATCACCTAGCACAATTGGTGATGCTAAACAAATAGTTTTAGACTATGTAAGTATCAATGATTCTTTAAAACTAGAAGATGTTTTAAGAAATGACTTTATTGGAAAACAAACAAAGGAAAATGAACATCTAGCTTATTTAAAAGCTGAATGTCAAAGTATTCAAAATGATATAAATGAGGCACAAAAGAAATATCGTGAAGTAAAAGAACAAAAATTAATCGAACCAGGTCATGATGATAATACTGCCCTTGCTAGAAAAACATTAGAAGATGCTGGTATTAAGGCTTATCCTTTCTATCAAACAATCGAATTTAATGATTCATTATCTATTAAGCAACAAGCAATCCTAGAACAACAACTAGCTAAGGCAGGCCTTTTAGATGCTCTTGTTGTTTCATATGATAACTATCAAAGAATTAAAAAAGAATTTTCTAGTCTTAACGATATCATAATTTGTGAAAACCAAGACATTGGTGGAAGCTTTGATGATTTAATTGTCGATACAACAATGGATGAAGATATACAAACTGTTGTTAAAAATATTCTTTCTCATTTCTCAAAAGAAAATGGTGGCCTAGTACTTAAAAAAGATGGCTATTTTAAACATGGAATGATTGAAGGACACGCAAATAAAGAAGAATCAGAATACATTGGTATAAATGCTAGAAAGCGTAAGAAACAACAATTATTAGATGAGATTAAGGGACAAATTAATGATTTACAAGACCATTTAGCCGATAAAAGAAATGATGTTGAAGTATCTAAATCATTATTAGCTTCTATGAAAGATGAATATGAATCTTCATTTGATACAAGTGAAATCAATAAAATAATTGGTGCTATGCAACAATTAAGTTTGCATATTAATGAATTAATTAGAAGAAAAGAACAATTTGAAAAAGATACTTCTAATGCATATAACGCTTATAAACAAATTGAAAGAGAAATGCTGAAAGTCTGTTCTTTACTACCTTATACAAGAACTAAAGAAGAATATGAAAACATCATTTCTTTCTTAGATGAATATAAGGATAGTTTTAATGAACTTGTTAATAATAAAAAAGAAAATATTCATTTGGATGAGCAAATTCAAACTAAGGAAACTAATAAGGAGCAAACATTAATAGAAATAGATAATTTATCTTTAGATAAAGATTTCTATGCTAACAAAGTTAAGTCTATAATAGATCAATTAGATCAATTAAATAAGATTTTAGAGAATCCAGAAATAGTAGAAAAAACTAAAAAGCTACAAGATGCTAGAAGTAGGCAAAAAGAGAATAACAATAGTAAATCTGAAGTAGAAAAAAATATCGCAATTATCGAACATGATTTAGAAAATGTTGATTTAATACTTGAAGAAAAAAGAGTTAAGAAAGAAAAATGTGAAGAACATTTAAATCATGTTAAAGACTACTTCAATGAAGAATTGAATCTTAACTTTGTGATAGATAAAAACAATGCATCATTAATTGAAAATGCTAAAAAAGCTATTTCTATGCAAGAGAACACTTATATGGTGAAAGAAGCAAGTGAGATGACTACTAATTTGTTTTCTGCTTATCAAAAATATAATGGCAATTTAGCCAATTATAATGCCTCTATTGAAAGATGCTTTGAATCCGATAAAGAAGGAAGAGCTAGAGTTCTTGTAACGTGTATTTGGCTTGGCAAGAAATTAAATTTAGCAGATTTTATTAGCGAGCTTAAGCATACTATCGATACCCAAGAAGAACTTATTAAACAAAAAGATAGAGAACTGTTTGAGGATATCTTGTCCCAAACCATTTCCCAAAAGCTATCCGATAAAATAGATGATAGTGCTAATTGGGTCAAAGAAATGTCTAATTTAATGAAGAAAATGGATACTTCTATGGGTCTAAGTTTTTCTTTGGAATGGAAGGCAAAGAAAAGCGAAGATGAAAACGAAATGGATATTAGAGAACTAGAAAAGTTACTGACAAAAGATAAAGTATTGGTCAGTGAAGAAGAAATGACTAAGGTTTCTAAGCATTTCCGCAGTATTATTCAAAAAGAGAAACAAAGACAAGAAATGAATAATGAGATTCCAAATTATTTAGATCTTGTAAGAAACGCTCTTGATTATCGTAAATGGTATGAATTTAAAATGAATTATATTAGAGTTAACGATGGCAAAAAAGAGTTAACCAATTCAGCCTTCAATAAATTTAGCGGTGGTGAAAAAGCAATGGCCATGTATGTACCATTATTTGCGGCTGTTAATGCTCAATACCAAAAGGCCACAAAAGAAGATCATCCTCGTCTGATAGCCTTAGATGAAGCCTTTGCTGGTGTCGATGAAAAAAATATTGCGAGCATGTTTAAAATGGTTGAAGAATTAGACTTCGACTATATCATGAATTCACAAGCTTTATGGGGTTGTTACCAAACAATTAAAAGACTTAGAATATCTGAATTATTAAGACCGCTTAATGCGAATTATGTAACAGTTATTAATTATCTTTGGAATGGGAAAGAGAAAATAATGCAATGAGTTCAAAAGAAAAATGGGCTAAATATCTTCATTCAAAAGATGTAAATAGATTAGTTATAGAAATAAGAAGGAAATATATTTCTTATGGAAAGCTAAGTGGAAAAATTGTTTTAAAAAACACAACAGAGAGCGAAAGAAAGGATATTGGTGGAATTCTAGGCAAACATTATTCAAGTGTTGATATATCTATTAATACTAAAGATATTAATGAAGCTATTTTAAATAATAAAGTTTATGGTGAAGTAGACATAAATGAAATAATTGATGCTTATTTTAATGAAGAAACTTTAACTTCTAAACAAAATAAAGCAAATAAAGAAAACGATGATTTAGCTTACTACAATTCTTTAAAAGATTTATTAATAAGTAATAACTATGATAAAAGAATAATTGAATGGCTAGATTATTCTTATACAAATAAGAAACAAGGATATTCAATCTTACAAAAAATCAGAAAAGATGATAAGTCATTTGCAATTTTTAATAGTGTTTGTTTAGGCATAAATAAAATATTAAATGAAGACATAAATCTGCCTATTGCCGTATTTGCCTCAAATATCTCGGGCAATCCTCATTTTCTTGATAAAGCCAAAGGACAAGGAACATCGCTTTTTACTTCAATATTAGCCTACATATATAATGTTAGCTATCCAACAGATAGTTCTAGTTTTTATGAACTATGTCAAAAAGCTGGACTAATTAAAAATGATATAGCTGGCAATGTGGCAATATATAATGTTCGTTTATTAATTGATGATGCTTACCATTTAGGCGCGGAAGGCTGCTATAAATACCATCAAACATTTATGCTTTCCTACAACAACCTAAACATGGTTAAAAAAGCTTTAAGTGATAATAATAAAGTATATATTGTTGAAAATGAGATGGTATATTCATATCTACAAAAAGAAATAAAAGACAAAAATATTACCCTTATTTGTACATCTGGCCAATTATCACTAACAGCTTCAAGGCTAATTGATTTACTTGTCAAAGGAAACAGTAAAATCTATTATAGTGGCGACATAGATCCTGAAGGAATTGGCATATGTGATAAGCTATGGCAAAAATATCCAAATAATATATTTCCTTGGCAAATGAATATAGCTGCATATGATAAATCTATCTCTAGTGAAGATATTTCAAATGTTAGATTAACAAAACTTGACAAGGTTTTAAACCCTGAACTTTTAGAAACTTCAAAACTTTTAAAGGAGAAGAAAAAAGCAGGATATCAAGAAAATATTTTAGAACTTTATTTGAATGATTTATTGTCTAATTAGACCACTGATATGTGAAAAGAAATCTAGAAACTCAATTCTGGGTAGTCTTAGTTAAGCAACCATAATAAATTCAGCAATATAGGAATTTTCTATTTTATCTTCTTTAAACATCATCATTACTAAATCATAAATACCTTGTTTAGGTGTTCTTTAAATATGAAACGATATTTTTGGAGATGTTAATATAAGATAAGCTTTTTTATTTTCTTAAGCTTTTTCAAGTTTAAAATCATTAGTCTTCTTATTTTTTTGCATAAGTATAAGCATATGAGTATGCATCATAAAAATCATTTAATACATCATTGTCTATTTCACATTGGATGAAGATTTTTACTAAAAAGAGATTGAAAATACAATCTCTTTTAACAAATTATCAATTATCTTTATTACGATACTTTAAGGGACTAAGTCCTGTTTTTTCTTTGAACACTTTTCCAAAGTAACTAGGGTTTTCAAAACCACATTCAAAGGCGATAGAAATAATATTAGAATTAGAATAAAGTAATAAGCTTGCTGCTTTATTAATACGATAATCCAAGATATATTCTGTTGGCGATTTTGCTAAATATTTTTTAAATAATCTAAAACAAGTGTTTTTAGAAATGTTCAATAGTGAGCATAAATCATCAATGTTAATTTTTTCTTGATAGTGATTATGTATATAAGCTAAGATTGTTTTTATTCTTTCTTCATTTACTAATTCACTTGGATCTTTTATTAGATTCATTTGATTAATTTTAGTAAATGTTTTTGACCATAAATCTAACAATAAAGAAAGAAAATGTAACTCATCATATTTATTCTTACTATCATTAGAGATAGTGTTCATTAATTGTAGTATTTCATTATCTTTGATTAATAAGTATTTATAATTACCATGGATGATTGGTTCAAAATACTTCTTATATATGAAGCTATTAGTATCGTTTACAAGTAAAGTTGAAGGAAAACCAATAGTATATAAGATAGCTTCTTGTTTATTTTGTTTAACAGAATGTATTACATCACTATTGATAAAGATTGCTTCATTTTTATGTAACAATATTTCTGAATCATTTATTTTATAAATTAGTTCACCTTCAAGTACCATTGCGTACTCAAAAACATCATGATAATGAATAGGTAATTCATGATTTAAGTATTCGTTTAAATTACCTGTCCAAACTTCCAATGGGAAATTGATATCAGGATAGGCAATTACTTCTTGTTTATTAGTTAGTAAGAGTTTTTTATAGTAATTCATTCACGCAAGCAACAACGTCTTTATCACCATTTCCACTTTCAATACCATCTTTAAATAGTTTGGCACAAGCATCTCCAATCGGCGTTTTAATGCCACTATTTTTCATAGCAGTAATAATTGTATTATGTGCTGTTGCTTCTATATCTAGTGTACACTCTTCAGCTAGATTGAAGTTACCATTATAGTTTTCGCATTGTTTGCCAAAGGCTTTAAAATTGCCATCAATCATAAGAGGCAATATAGTTTGAATTTGATCCATTAATAACTTAACAGAAATATTATTTTTAATACCATAGGCTGCCGCTTCACATAAAGCACCCATTACCGCAAAGTGAACTTCTAAGACCGCAATATCACATACTGCAGCGGCAACAACATCTTCTCCTAGATATATAGCTTTACCAATTGCGTCTAATGCTTTTTTGTTGACATCAAATACTTCTTTATCACCAGAATATACAATATAGCCAGTAAGAGGACCGATAGAACTTGGATATACTTCGAGTTTACAATCAAGATATTTCATGCCTAAGTTTAGTGCTAATTCTTTTGTTTCCTTAACCTCATCTTGAGTGGAAGTAGTAGTATCTATCAACATCTTTCCCTTAAGTTTATCTTTATCTGCAGCCTTTAAAACCTTTTGAACAATACCATGATGAGGTAAGTTTAATAAGATAGTATCAGCTAGATAGCTTTCATTTAAATTTGGGGCATACTTAGCGCCTTTTTCAATAAATGGTTTAGCTGCTTCTTTGTTTAAATCAACAATAGAAACATCAAGACCAGCATCCATCATCGCTTTAATTAGGGTACTTCCCATAGTACCGCATCCAACCATTGTAATTTCTTTCATATAATTATTCTCCTTGTTAATATAATTATATTTTCATAAATCACCTTATTCTATGATTGATATGCCATATTTATATAAATATTGCACCACAGCTTGTATTTAAAAGGAATAGTTTCTTTTATTTAAAGTCCCATCTTTAACAGCTAAATAATCAAAAGATTTTGAATATCGCTTGGTTAAGCCATCTTTTGAATCTATGAAGAAAATATAACTCATTGTGTTTATTTACATTATCTATTTTTTGACGACAAATATATTGTTATTTTGAGTTTGTATCCTTAATCTTCTTGTAGTAATACAAAATCTTTGAAATAAGGTAATGCAAATTCAAGTTTTCCATAGCCCTTACTTAATAAGATCCCTTTTCTTAATAGTCTATTTCGATATACAGAAAAGGCGTTTGATTCAAGTTTCATAAAGTCTCTAACATCTTTAACAGTATCTAGATTATTATTGGCCATCACACTAAGAACTTCTTTATCTTTTTCACTTAATTCAAACCAAATCTTTAGATATGAGTATTCACCTAGATAATCAGAAACTTTCTTATCGATTTTATTTTCATCTTCATCAAAGAATAGCCAAGTCATATAGCCCATTACTTGAAAGGCATATGAATAGCCTTTGGTCTTTTTGGCCATTGATAAGGCCCTATTATCATCAATAGCGAATACCGATTTATAGCTATCGGCCATAGCCCCAATACTTAAAGAGTCCATTTCAATTCTTGGAGCACGGTATAGGAAAGTTAGTGAGTTATCGTTTTGTAGCTCAAAGATATTTTCATAAAGTCCACTCATAAGCAAATAAATAGGATACCCTTCGGTTAAAAAGATCATAAAGGCTGAACAAAATTCTCTCATTGCCTTATTGTTTACTACATCATCAATAGTGACTAATACTCTCTTATTTAACTTTTTGGCTATCATTAATAATTGCGCAACAGCGCTACTAACATCACTAAGTTTATTCGCTTTTTCTATTGATAAACCTATACCTAGTATTGATAAATCGATTTTTAGCTTAGTAATTAAAGGCTTAAAAATTGATTGTTCATACAATTTAGAAGCTAAGGACTTTAATATATCATCACTATTTATGCTAAGACTTATACAAATCCAATCGCCACTTCTTTTTAGTTCTTCTTTAGCAGCAGTCATTAAAGTTGTCTTACCAGATCCTCTTACACCAGTAAGGATATATAAAGGAGTACTTGGATAGTCACTATTAAAGACATCAACTATTTCGTTTAGTTGATCATATCTAGGAATATATAGTTTTGGCATTATGCCATGTCTTATAGTAAATGGGCTATTCATTATATCCATGACTATCTCCTTTTATAGTCTTTTATATTCTTTTATAGTTTTTATTTTCTTTTATAGTTCTTTATAGTTTTAACTAAGCAATTAAAATATATAACTAATTGTACATTTAAAAATGCCATCTTTAGATGACATTTACGATAATTATTATTTAGAAATTACTTGTCCTTTAGTGACTGCATCAGTTTCAATAAATTCATAAGATTTATTTTCCACTGGCTCACTAATTACTAACATGGTTGTAACGGGATGACTTTGTTTTACCTTATCTAGGTCAACCTTTATTACAGTCTCGCCAGCTTTTACTTTATCACCTTGTTTCTTTAAAGCACTAAAGCCTTCACCATTTAAATTTACTGTATCAATTCCAATATGTACAAGATAGCCAGTATTATCTTTTCCTCTTACGGCAAAAGCGTGTAATGTTGGGAATAATACTTCAATGGTGCCTGATACTGGTGATACAATTTCACCTTCATTTGGTTCAATTGCGAATGTTTTTCCTAGTGTCTCACTAGCAAACATTTCATCTTTTATATCAGCGTTTTTTACAAATTTTCCACTACATACAGCAACAATACCATTATCTTCTTGATTGCTAAACAACTTATTAAATAAACCCATTTAGATTTCCTCCATAACTAATTATAAGCACTAAATTATATTGTTTAGTATCAGAATCTGCTACCATATGCACAATTATCAAAGCATCTTTCATCATCATAAAATAGCCTTGTTGTACATATTGTTACATATGGAAAAGCTAATAAAGAGTTTTAATTATCTTTTGAATACCAATTGTGAACACATGTGTTCACAATTCACTTAAGTGTCTTTGTTGGTACCAATTACTTAAATAATCATTTTCTTTATGTAGATTATAAAACAATAGTCTTTTGTATAAATATATAGCGATATATAAACTATAGTATGGTGTTAAGATGCTTATTAAGTTAAAAAGATTTAGAATGGTTATTAACCTTATCTAAATCTTTTTAAATCTATAAATTATTCGATTGTTATATCGTCACCATTTGAAGCAATTACTTTTTTATACCAATAGAAAGACTTTTTACGATATCTTTTTAAAGTACCCTCGCCCGCATCATTTCTATCAACATAGATGAAGCCATATCTTTTTGACATTTGACCAGATCCATTGGAAACAATATCGATTGGTCCCCACCATGCATAGCCAAATAAATCAACACCATTTCTTATAGCTTTCTTCATGGCGTTTATATGTTCTTTTAAGAATTCCATTCTATAAGTATCTTCTACTGTTTCGTTTACTAATTCTTCTTTTACACCCAAACCATTTTCAGCAATAAAGATTGGAACCTGATAACGATAATATAAATCAACAAGCGCAAGATATAAACCATCTGGGTCAATTGACCAACCACTTGGTGTTAACTTTAAATAAGGATTTGTTTTGCCTGTATTTAAGATATTGTTGTCGCCTCGATATGAATTATCACCTTTAACTTCAGCATCGCTTGAATTTGTTTCTTTTTGTACACTTTCGACATAATCTTTAGAAGCAATACGACTTCTATAATAAGTAAAGCTTAAAAAATCAACAGGATATTTTGCGATAATTTCCATATCTTCATCGGTATATTCAATATTAATATTATTATCTTTAAAATATTCCCAAGCATAGCCTGGATATTTCCCTCTAATTTGTACATCAGAGAAGAAGTACCCTCTTTGTTTTTCTTGGCTTACAACAAGTGAATCCTTAGGATCACAACTCATTGGGTAAATAGTCTTATATTCAATAACTGAGCCTACTTTAGCTTCTGGGTCAATTTCATGGATTGTTTTTACAGCTAAAGAGCTTGCGACAAATTGATAATGACTAGCTTGATATACATCTTGTAAAGTATCTGTCTTAGGATCAATACCAGCTGTCATCCACTCCATCTTATGAATGTTGTTTCCTATTTCATTAAAAGTTAGCCAATACTTTACTATACCCTTCCATCTTGTGACCATTGTTTTAACAAACTTTACATAGAAATCAATTAATTTTCTGTTTTTGAAGCCACCATATTTATCTGCTAGATTTAAAGGCATTTCATAATGAGATATAGTAATCATTATTTCCATTCCTTTATTTCTTAATTCAGCAAACATCTTATCATAGAATTCCAAGCCTTTTTCATTTGGTGCATCTTCTTCGCCTGTTGGGAAAATTCTACTCCAGGCTACACTTGTACGATAGACATTAAATCCCATTTCACCAAATTCAGCTATATCTTCTTTGTAATGGTGGTAAAAATCAATACCAACATGAGTTGGGTAATATTTAGCATTTCTATCAGGATAGCCAAATACACCATGTGGTTGTACATCAGCAACTGATGGTAGCTTACCATCTTCTAGATATGCACCTTCATATTGATTGGCGGCTGTAGCACCACCCCATAAAAATCCTTTAGGAAATCCTTCTTGTACTTTATTCATTTTTTTATTCTCCCTTTATACTTGCAACTATTGTTGCGCCTTTTTTTGCATAACCATTTGTAATATATTTAATTGTTTTACTACAATTTGGAAATAACATCATTGTTGTTAAATCATAATTATTATTTTTAAGATTATAAGAATCAATCTTTATAACCTTTTCACCAGCTTTTACTTTATCGCCTTGATTTACTAGTTTTTTAAAGCCTTTGCCTTTTAAATTAACGGTATCAATGCCAATATGTACTAATATATCTACCCCATTTTCATCTTTTATTCCAAAAGCATGTAATGTTGGATATAACATAGTAATTGTTCCATTGCATGGGGAGACAATATAATCATCATCGATATCAATCGCTAGACCATCACCAAGCATCTTACTAGAGAAGGCTTCATCTTTAACCTTTTCCAGTGGCATTAAATCGCCACTGGAAACAGCTACATAAGTTCCATTATTATTTTCTTTATTTTTGAAAAATAGCATCAATTATTTAACATCACTTCCATCATATAAAACATATGTAACCACAAAGGAGATAACAAACGCTACCGCAACACCAGCTAAGATAGCGCCAATAGTATTTTCGAATATCACTACACCAAGTATGCTTGAATAGCCCATTGAGAAGGCTTTAGCTCCTAGAAAACCAGCAACCGATCCTCCAGCAAATGCTCCAACAACAAGTCCAATCATCGGTTTTTTAAGTCTTAAGTTAACACCATATAAAGCTGGTTCTGATACACCTGATACAAAGGCACCAATTGATGCAGAGATGGCAGCAGTTTTTAAATCTTTACTCTTTGTTTTAATCGCAACAGCTAAACATGCTCCACCTTCAGCAATGTTATGTAAAATCCAACCAGGTCTAAATACATTATCAAAACCTGTTCTTGAGAATAATTCCATCATAGGAGCAACCATTAACATGTTTACACCCATCATTACTAAGAATGGATGAATGGCAGCAATTATACCAGGGGCGAAGCCACCTACGTTTGCTTGTAACCAAACAATGCCAGATACAATCCATCCACCAACTATATTGCCAGCAGGACCAAGAATTAAGACAGTAATTGGATAGCCAACTAAGAATACGCAAAGTGGCGCAAATACTGAACGAATTACACTTGGCAATACTTTATAGAAAAACTTTTCTAAATATGCACATAATATAGCAGCGAATAATCCTGGAAGAAGCGTACTTCCATATGTTGTTAAGTGCACGCCTATTCCTAACATTGAAACACTTTCACCAGCTGACATTAAGCTTGTAAAATCAGGATATAGAAGTGTTAAGGCAACCGCCATAGCAAACGCTGGATTAGACTTTAATACCTTACTTGTACCATATGCAACTAGTACTGGCATAAAGTAGAATGGAGCATTGCACATAAAGTTAAATAACGTGTAAGTTTGACTAGCAGTAATAGATGGGAAGAAGTAACTTAATAAAGATAGAATTACTTTTAGCATTCCAGCACCATATACAACGGTAATAAATGGTGTTAAAGATTGGGCCATAAAAGTAATGGCTTTTTCAAAATAGTATTTAAAATTCTTCTTTTCATTTACTAAGTCAGCATCTAGATTTTCATCAATCGCGTCAGTTGTCTCTATTTTGTAGTTTTTAATTAAGGCATCATATACTGGGAATAAATTGTTTCCTAATATAATTTGATATTGTCCAGTGCCATATACTACACCTAGTACACCATCTAACTTTTTAATTTCATCATCTTTAGCTAAGCTTTTATCATTTAAATATAGTCTTAATCTTGTGACACAATGTGTAGCAACTTTAATATTTTTCTCACCACCAACAAGCTCTACAATATCGTTTGTCAGCTTATCATAATCGATCTTACTCATTTTCTTTTCCTTTCGTTAGTTCAAATAGTCTAACTATATGAATCATTAAATATATACAGTCCTCATCACTACAGTGATAATTAAATTGCTCGTAAATATAATTTGAAATCTTATTTATGCACTTAGCAACATTGTCATATTTTGTATTTAATTGATTAAATACATTGGCAATTTCACAGTCTTTATTGTTTATAGTTTTATTTAAAATACTGCCTATAAAAAACTTTAAATGAATAACAAATCTAGAATAAGCTAGACTATCTTCATCAAGGTTGGCATCAAATTCTTCTTCTACAATAGAAATAATCTGATTTATAGAAATAAGCATCTTACTAGTATTGTGATTTGTTGCGTTTTCAGCATTGGTGATTAAATGAAAAGCAATTGAAGTAGCCTCATCTTTCATTAATTCAATAGAAAATTTATTGTTGATTAGTTTTACAGCTAATAGTCCTATTTCATACTCTTCTCTATAAAATCTTTTAACTTCTTCATTAACTAATTTTGGAAGTAATTCACCCTTTTTATATTCATTAATTGTAAAGTTAATATGATCAGATAAGTTAACAAGTAAATTGACATTATATTTTTTATTTAATTTATTAGATGCAATATCAATTATTTGTTGACTTACTTCTACTACCTCAAATGGTATTTCATCAATCGATAATAATGCACTGTTGATTTTATTATCTAGTAGCACATATGATTTCAAAATTTCATCTTTAAAAACTAAATCGTTTTTCTTTTTTCTGAAACCAAGTCCTTTGCCAATAGCAATCATCTCTCGGCCGTTGAGACTTTTTACTGCAACAATATTATTGTTGACAATTTTGATTACTCTGAAGACTTGATTTCCATTCTTCTCCATATTCTTTCCTCCTATCTATGCTAAAGAAACAAAAAGGCAAACTCTATAAATATGTAATCTCATACATATTCTAGAATTTGCCTTAATAACCCGATTAAGTAACAAGTCTATCTCTTTACAATTCAAATTATAATGAAACCGCTTTCTATTTTCAATAGGGAATTCAGTAATTGCGCACCAAAATTTAGTGTTTTTTATTATAATTAACATATAGAGTGAATTTGTACACTTTATATCTAATTGTCGGCCAAGCGACATTAAATACGACCTTGGCACCGAAAAGGAAGAGACTTGAAATCCGAAGGTAGGGTAAGCATAAGCGATAGGTATCTCTATTCCATCGCTTTATCTTTTATTCAAATGGTACAAGTTTTGTGATGTTACAATAAATATAGTAGGCAAATTATTAATTTATATATATTTAAGAGTTAGATATGAAGGCAGGTATATTGAGTTTACTATGGATAATTTTGAGCCTAAAAAATTAGCGTTACTTCGTATTTTAGATATCCTAAAGTACTATAGTGATTTTAATCATCCTCTTACTCAAG
>CAVKAO010000032.1:0-21282 GCA_963654705.1 Oscillospiraceae bacterium | reverse complement strand
AATCAGGTAGTGGTTTTGCGGATATTATGCTTGAATCAAAAAGAACAAATAGAGGCTTAGTAATTGAGGTTAAAAGCGTAGATAAAATAACTGAGCTTGATAATGCTTGTATTGGGGCATTAAAACAAATTCGTGATAATAGATATTATGAATATCTATTAAATGAAGGCAAAAGTGATATCTATCTATATGGCATAGTTTTCTATAAAAAGACTTGTAGAGTTATTGTTGAAAAACTAAATTAAGGATTATCTATTTAGATAATCTTTTTCTTTGGCGATATAGTAGTTTAAAGAAGAACCAACAAAGTAATTAATTGTTTCAATAACTACAAATCAAGATATTACTGATAATACTATTAAAGGTGTATAACTTCACCACAATTAGGTTAAAGTTGTAGGAGCGCCACATGGAGAGTTATCTATCCAATATTTACAGTGACATTTACAGTGACATTTACAGTGACATTTACAGTGACATTTTTGATATAATTTTTGTGGAGGATAATAGAATGAATCTAGGAAAAGAATCTGAAACAGTTGAATTCAAAAAGACAACTGGGGAATTAAAAGAAGGAGTTATTTCAATTTCTTCCATTTTAAACAAACATGGTGTAGGGACACTGTATTTTGGAGTTAAAGCTAATGGTGATGTGGTTGGCCAAACTGTTTCTGAAAACTCTTTAAGGGATGTTTCTAGAGTTATATATGAAACGATTAGACCTCAAATTTATCCTGTAATAAGTGAAGTGATAATAGATGATTGCCATCTTATAAAGGTTGAATTTAATGGGGATGATAGGCCTTATAGTGCTTATGGGAGATATTATTTAAGAACTGCTGATGAAGATAGGGAAGTAACGCCAAGTGAATTAAAAAATTTTTTTATTGCGGATGAATATAAGGATAAATGGGAAAAGACAAAGACCAATTATCTGGCTAGTCAAATAGACAAAAAAGCTATTAAAAGTTTTTATTTAAAGGCAATTGAAAGTGGAAGATTACCTCATGGCAAATACACAAGTTCTTTAATTTTGAATAAATTTGGCCTTGTTGATAGTGGGTATCTTACCAATGCTGGTAATGTTTTATTTGGAAATAATAATCCCGTTACTTTAAAGGCTGCAATATTCGCGACTGATGAGAAGCTAACTTTCTTAGATATGCAAATGTATGAAGACAATATTTTTAATCTTCTTTCTTTATCAGAAAACTATATTCTAAAAAATATAAGATGGAGAATAAACATAGTAGGAATGGAAAGGGAAGAAATACCAGAAATTCCGGTAGCGGTCATAAGAGAGGCAATCGCCAATAGCTTTGCACATGCGATTTATAATGGCAATACTTATCATGAGATATGCATTCATCCTGGCAAAGTTACTATATATAGTCCCGGCGGTTATGCAAGTCCTTTTATGCCTGAAGAATATATTAAAAAAGATATTCAATCAAGCATCAGAAACGCTACTATTTCTAAGATTCTATATTTGAATAATTCGATAGAGCAATTCGGCAGTGGTTTTAAAAGAATTGATAGCCTATGTAAAGACAGTAAAGTTAAGTATTCTTATGAAACTAATGAATATGGCTTTAAGTTAATATTCTATAGAAAAAACAATGGATTGCATATAAATGACAATGACATAAACTATGTAAATTTAAATAGCACTGAAGAAGCTGTATATAATCTGCTTAATAAAAATCCGGCATATACAAGGGATCAATTAGCACAAAGCACTTCAAAGACAACACGCACAATTCAAAGGGTTTTAGATTCTTTAAGAAAAAAGAACTTGATTCAAAGGATAGGCAGTGATAAAGATGGATATTGGAAGGTAATAAAATAATTCGTTTAACCAATATTTAAATTTAAAATAATGATAAATTAATAAAATTGGAGCACTAAATGAAAATTGATGGAGAAGATCTTGATTCTTTACGTGGTATTGTTAGAAAACTTCAATATGAAAATCGAATACTAAAGGCTAAATTAGATAAGGCCAATATTTCTTATGAAAATATCGATTTATTTGATAATGAAAATAGTTTTGACTGCGATATTGACATTGACCAAGGTGAGAGAATTAATAATAAATATATAAGTGAAGATTTAGCCAATCGTTTTTTCGCTATGTTTTGGGGCAGAACTGATGTATATGCTAGACGTGGTAAAAATGGTGGCTATTTCCCTCAATGTGATAATCGTTTTAAAGATATCTGTCCAAAACAACGTGACAAAAAATTCAAATGTACAGATTGCGCAAATAAACAATGGTCAAAATTAACTTTAAATAAGATTGTTGAACATTTAGTGGGATATAAAGAAGATGGAAGTGATGTTATAGGTGTTTATCCATTGTTAAAAGATATGACTTGCAGATTTATTGTCTTTGATTTTGATAATCATGGTGATGAATGTGATGAAAGGGAATGGATGAAAGAAATAGGTGCATTGCATCTTATTTGTAAGAAAAACAATATAAGCCATTTAGTGGAAAGATCAAGGTCTGGTAAGGGTGGACATCTTTGGATATTTTTTAATAAGCCCATTTCTTCTTCTTTAGCTCGTAATTTTGGCTTTCTCTTATTAGAAAAAGGTAAAACAGAGATTAATCTAAAATCTTTTAAATATTATGATCGTATGTACCCTTGTCAAGATTTTTCAGATGGCATTGGTAGTTTAATTGCCTTACCGCTTCAAGGGCGGGCTTTGAAAAATGGTAATAGTGCTTTTGTGGATGATGATTTTAATGCTTATAGTGATCAATGGGATGTGCTATTAAATAAGACAACAAAATTATCTTCAGAAGATGTTAAAAATCATGTTAGGGAGTGGAGTCTTGAGATTAATCAAAATACCGCTTTACTTTCACAGTTTCAAGAAGAAAGGGTCAAACCTTGGAAAAAGGAACAAAAGTTTTCAAAATTTGATGTAGTAGGAAAATTACATATTGTACTAAGTGATGGTATATATGTTGATGCTTTGAATCTGACACCAAGAATATCAAATCAAATAAGAGCGTTAGCTACTTTTGATAATCCTGTTTTTTATAAAAATAAGCGCATGGGCTATTCAAACTATAATAATTATTCTACGGTTTATATGGGCAAGGATATTGATGGTTATATTAGACTTCCTAGGGGCTTAAAAGAAATTTTGATTCAAAAATGTATAGAAGCTAATATAGAAATTGATATTGAAGATAAGCGAGAAAAAGGAAAGCCTATAAGAGTTAGTTTTAATGGCGATTTATACACTTATCAAGATTTAGCGGCTAATAAGATGTTGGAAAATGACCATGGCATTCTTAATGCCACAACTGGTTTTGGAAAAACGGTAGTAAGTAGTTATTTGATTGCCAAAAGAAAAGTTAGCACTTTAATTATTGTTCAAAGTAAGAGTTTGTTAGAACAATGGACAAGTGAATTAAGAAGGTTTCTAATTGTCAATGAGCCTATGCCAACATACAAAACAAAGGGTGGCAAGATAAAAAATCTAAGTAGCCATATTGGCGTTTTAAGTGGCAATAAAAATACTCTTACAGGTATCATTGATATCGCGATGATTGGCTCTATTCATAATAAGAATTTAGAAAATAATTATGGAATGGTGATAATGGATGAATGCCATCATTGTGGTTCTGTTACTTCAATAGAAGTAATGAATAAAATAAATGCAAGATATGTATATGGTGTAAGTGCTACTGTTATGCGTAGCGATAATTTAGAAAAGATAATTTATTTTTTATTAGGACCAATAAGACATAGCTATACGTCTAAAGAAAATATAAGTAGACAGGGTATAAACCATTATGTTTATCCAGTATTCACAAGAGTTGTATATACAAGTGATGAACAAAAAGATATTAATTCTTCTTATCGATTAATCGCTAATAATAAAGCTAGAAATGAAATGATTGTAGATAATACAAGAGAGTCTATTAAAAATGGTAGAACAGTTCTTGTGCTTACCAAGTATAAGGAACAAGCCAAGTGCCTATATGATGATTTAGCAAATGATGCTGATTATGTATTTTTATTGTATGGCGATAATAGCGATTCTAAAAACACTAACATTATCAATGGATTGAAAGATATTCCCGACAATAAAAGTGTGATTATAGTTGCGACTGGACAAAAGATAGGCGAAGGCTTTGATTTTCCAAGACTTGACACATTAATGTTAGCTTGTCCTATTTCCTTTAGTGGTAGACTTGAACAATACATAGGCAGAGTCAATAGAAGTTACAAGAGTAAGAAAGATGTTATTGTTTATGATTATGTTGATTCACATTTAAAAGTGTTTGAAAATATGTATTTAAAACGTCTTAAAACATATAAACGCTTGGGTTACGATTTGATTTGTGATATTCAACTGGAAAAACAAAAAGCTAATGCGATATTTGATTCATACAATTATAACGATGTTTTTGAAAGGGATTTGATTGAAGCTAATAATAGAATTGTTATTTCTAGTCCTTATATCAGTGAAGATAAAATTGATAGGTTCATCTATATTACAAGTTCAAAGATAAAGGCCAGATGTCAGATAACAGTTATTACTTTAAATCCTGATGGAACATTATTTAATAATATTGGCGATTTTTACAAAATGGTTAAAAAGCTAAGTGATGTTGGTATAGAAGTTGTTATTAAGGATGAACTGAATGAACATTTTGCGGTTATTGATGATGATTTATGTTGGCATGGTGGTATGAATCTTCTTGGCAAAGCTGATATCTATGATAATCTTATGAGAATTAAATCATCTAAAATAGCTGAAGAATTGTTGGCTATATGTTTAAGCAAAGGGTAGAGGTTTAATTTCGATATTTAAATTATTTGGCTTCAATCGGTTATATCTTTGTGTTCATTAAAAATCGTCCAGTGGTGTAATAAAACCTTTAAAAGATATCGCAAAATATTTGATTATTCAAAAATTAAAAGTAGAAAAATAGTTAAGGAAAATCTAAATTATATCGGGCTTATTCATTGCAATGATAGATTTTTCTTATGACTAAAGTAATATGGGTTAATTATCGTATTATTTGTATAACGACACAATAAAATACCAAGGTATATTAGTTTGTTGATCTACAATAATGTTTTGTGAAATTGATTGGATTTATTGTTTATAAGGTATCAATATAGTGATACAATGTGACCACAAGGAGTATTAATATGAATTTAACTTTATCAATTAGGCCATCTAAAGATCTTCGTAATAACTATTCTAAATTATCTAAACTTTCAAGGGAAAATCCCGTTGCGATTACAGTTAATGGAAAAGAAGATACTGTTGTTATGGCGTATGAGCAATACACTTTTATGCAAAATAAATTATCTAATTTAGAGGAAAAATTATCCTTGTATGAACATTTAGCAATGACTGATGATGATATTAGATTAGGAAGAGTAACTAGCAGTGATGAGGTATTTGATAGCATAATGAAAGAAATTGATGATTATGAGCTATAAAGTAGAATTCATCAATAGTGCAAAAGAAAATCTGAAAAATATAGCTTTGACTATTATTGATTTATCGGGCGATAAACAGATTGCTAAAAATTACATAAATGGAATAAAAGAAAAAGTAAATATTTTAAAGGATTTTCCAGAAACTGGTCCACTTGTAAAAGATAGAAATCTTATTAGCAAAGAATATAGATTTTTGACATATAAAAAATACATTATTTTTTATACTGTCGATAAAAGTGTGAATACTGTTTATGTTCGTGCCATCATTAATTCAAGAACAAGCTATACAAAAGCTTTAAGAGATATACTGTGACTTTAGTGTGCATGTTTTATTTGCTTACAAGATATAAAAAAACAGATTATAGTACTATTTCAAAGGCGATTGCTAAGCATGAATAAAATGTTGCTTACAAGAATTAAAAGAATAAGTAAGAGTTAATAAGATAATCTTATAACCAACATTAACGAGAATACCCACGGTTTAATCGTGTAGTCGATAGTGAACGATTCTTTTACATGCACATTCTCTACACCCAATATGATTTTAAGACAAATTATGATTCTGGTATATCTCTGACAATGATGTGTATGACCGGTATTTTTGACCACTTGTAGAGCGCCAAACTAATATACCATGCTATCGTGATATAATATGGACACTTAAAAAAATAGAGGTATGGATTAATATGGTTACTCCAAGTCAGTTGTTTTTTAATAAAACAGGAAGAAAAAATGTGTTTAACATTCAACCGATTGAGAATATTTCTTCTGTAATTTGTTATGGCATCCTTTCTTATAATTGGGCAATAAAAATAAAACATGAATCTATTGCGATGCCTGATGTACAAGGCAAAAGAGAAACAATGAATATTCCAGGTGCTAAGCCGCTTCACTATTACGCAAATGCATATTTTGATCCACGTAATCCTATGATGTATAAAAGGAAAGATATTGCACAATCATTATGCGTATTAGCGATTTCCTCCTCGATTTTAGATTTACAAGACACCGTTATAACTGATGGTAATGCAGCGAGCGAATATAGTCGTTTTTATTCACCTATAGATGGTATTTCTAAATTAGATTTTAATCAAATATATGATGAATATTGGAATGATGATGATTGTTGTAGGAAACTGATAAAAAAGCGAATCAAGTGTGCTGAAGTGTTGGTTCTAGGTAAGATTGATTATGAATATATTGTAGGCGCTTATGTTGCGAATAAAAGGGCAGAATGCGATTTAAGAGAAAGAGGTTTTCAAAAGAAAATTGTTGTAAATCCAAATGTATTCTTTTGTAAGGGGTGATGTTAATGAAAGTATTAATAGGAAATATTTTTGATAGTAAATGCGATACGTTAGTTAATACTGTAAACTGTGTAGGCGTTATGGGTAAAGGTATCGCTGCTGAGTTTAAGAAAAAGTATCCATCTATGTTTGATGAATATCAAACTCTTTGTAAGGGGCAAAAAGTAAAGCCTGGACAACCTTATATTTATCGTGATTTAACTGGAACTTCTATTATTAACTTCCCTACCAAAGATAATTGGCGATCTCCTTCAAAGTTTTCCTATATTGTTGATGGATTAGATTGGTTCAAAAATTCTTATAAGGAATTAGGTATCACTTCAATTGCCTTTCCACCACTTGGCTGTGGGAATGGTGGTCTAAGTTGGGATGATGTTGGTCCCAAAATGTATCAAGAGTTAAAAGATTTACCTATAGAAATTGAAATTTATGCTCCTTTTGGTACCCCGAAGGAAAAGTTATCATTAGATTTTCTAAAAAAAGCGGATATCAATCATGAAATAAATGAAGGTGTAAGAAATATTCCCTTTAATAATAAATGGCTTTTAATTTTGGAAGTAGTTGATCAAATAAATAAACAACAATATTCATTGCGTGTTGGTAGAGTTATATTTCAAAAAATTTGTTATGTACTTACTAGATTGGGTGTTGAAACTGGATTTACTTTCACTAAAGCTAATTATGGGCCATATTCCGCACAAGTCAAAGACAGTATTATGGCTTTATCTAATGCGAATCTAATGATTGAAACGCAAAACCATGGTCAAAAAATGGTGGAAACGCATGTGACAAAAAACTTTGTGTTTGACAAAGCGCTGTATTCTGATGAAGAATTACAATGCCTAGAGAAGACAGTTGATTTATTCTGTCGTATTAAGAATACAAATCAGGCTGAAATGATGGCAACGGTAATGTTTGCGTATGATGAACTTAAGAAAGTTAATAATATAGTAACAGAACAGGATGTTTTTAATTATGTGCTTGATTGGAAGAAACATTGGATAAATGAGAAAGAAGATGAAATAAAAAGTACGATAAGAAATCTTTTGATTCTTGGTTGGATATATCCAAAAATTAGTTTTCCAATTGATGAAGATGAATAAATAAGATAAATGAAGTTGTAAAATATAATCTTAGTCACAGTTTATCTAAGGCCATGGTAGCTGAATATAATTTGAAATTAATTGATAAAAGTTATTACAAAAAAAGCTTAAGTAATATGTTGGATTGATGGAAACAACTATTGTTGATTAATGGGCTTGTTGGCATATTATTAGCAGATAGTTAGGGCTAAAATATTAGGCCTAAGTGCTATAATCTTGGTATGGAAATCGATATTAAAAAATTAGATAGTATTAAAAAGGAATTAGAAAGCTTAGATAAGGATGATACTTTATATATAACAGAAAATGGTAGTGCTAAATATGCGCTTATGCCTATTGATGTTTATGATGCTTTAATGGAGGAAGAACAAGAAGATTTTAATCTAGCTTTGCCTTCCATTAAGGTTGTTGGTCCTAGTAATATTGAGCTAAGCTATGATGAATATGAGGCTGTTAAAAAGCGTATCATTGATGCGTTTGATAAAACTTTTAAACCAAAAAGAGAGAAATTAAATTAATGAATAAGGGAAAATTTATTGTTTTTGAGGGACCAGATGGTTCAGGTAAGACAACGGTTGCCTTAAAAATATGTGAGCTTTTAAAAGAAAAGGGTTTTGATATTGTTCATACAAGAGAACCTGGTGGAATTGATATTGCTGAGCAAATTCGTAATGTTATTTTAGATCCTAAAAATACAGCCATGGATGCTAGAACAGAGGCTTTGCTTTATGCGGCAAGTAGAAGACAACATCTTGTTCAAAAGGTGTTACCAGCTATTGAAGATGGTAAGCTTGTAATTTGTGAGCGCTTTTTGTTTTCTTCTTTAGCTTATCAAGGTAAGGCTAGAGGAATTGGCTATGATGGTATACTTGATATCAATAATTTCGCTATTGAAGATCATATGCCTGATTTAACTATTTATCTAGATATTGATGAAAAATTGGGTCAAGAGCGCATTAATCAAAGAGCTAGTAAGGATAGACTTGATAGTGAGTCAATTAATTTCCATCATTTGGTTAATGAGGGTTATAAGGAGATTCTTGATAAATTTAAGGATACTAGGATTGTTGATGCATCTAATGATTTAGATAGGGTTGTAAGTGATTGTTTATCCATTATAATGGATTTAATAGATGATTAAGGATTTATTAAAAGAGAAAGAGGCTATAGCTTATCTTAGTTTAAAGAATGATTTAAATAGTGGCCATATTGCACATAGTTATTTGTTTTATGGCGATTTAAATCCTTTTAAGAAAGATGTAGCTTTTTTATTGGCTCAAAGTATTGTTGAAGGCAAAAATGATTTTGCGTGTGAAACATGTAATACATGTCGAAGAATAAAAGATAATCTTTACTTTGATGTAATTTATATTGATGGCTATAGGGGTTCTATAAAAAAAGAGGATATTGAAAATATCATGTCCCAATTTTCTAGAACTTCTTTAGAGTCTAGTGGTAAAAAAGTATATATTATCGATAATATCAATAATATTAGTGCAAAGGGTATCAATATGCTTCTTAAGTTTATGGAAGAGCCTAGTAATGATCATACTTATGGTATTTTTATTAGCGATAATATTGATACTTTACTAGAAACAATTATTAGTCGTTGTGAAAAGGTTCCTTTTGTTACCAAGGATTTTTCTTATTTGATTAAAGAATATGAAAAACAGGGTTTTGATTATATAGATGCTTATTTATTAAGTGATATTAAACATGAGCTTGTTTCTATTGATGTCAATGATGAGGCTTATTTAAATGGCAAAGAATATGTTTATAAAACGATTGATAGTTTGAATAACAGGGATTATATTCCGGTATTATTTTCAAGAGAATTTTATAGTTGTGTTAGTAAGGAAAACTTTAAACAATGTAGCGATTATTATCTTTCGATTATGCTTAAGATGATTCATGATGCTTTAAATGATGTTAGGGTAGATGATGATGAATATAATGGGTATTTAAATATCTTGAAAGATAGTGATCTTAATAAACTATTAGATGTTTTTTTAAGGGCTAAAGATAAGACTAATTACGCTATAAATCGTAACTTATTGTTTGACCAAATTGCGTTTGAAATAATATCATAAATATATGAGTGAGAATATTAAATACTTATCCGTTCGTTTTCAAGCTACGAACAAAACATATACTTTTTCAACTACGGATTCTAGCATAAAGATGGATGATGGGGTTGTTGTAGAAACCTTAAGGGGAAGCGAATATGCTAAGGTCATTGCTGATCCTTTTGATAAACCTAATGTTTCCATGGAAATTAAGCCTATTGTTAGAAAGGCTACTAGCGAGGATTTAAAGCGCTATAATCAAAATATTGAAGATTGTAAGATTGCCAAGGAAAAATGTCAAGCTGAGGCTGATAAATTAAAGCTAGGCATGAACGTTATTTCAGCTGAGTATACTTTAGATAGAGGCAAAATTACTTTTACGTATGTAGCTGATGATAGAGTTGATTTTAGAGAACTTCTTAAGGTTTTAGCCTACATGTTTAAATGCCGTATTGACTTAAGACAAGTTGGTACAAGAGATAAGGCTAAGATTGTATCAGGCATTGGTACTTGTGGTAGAGAACTGTGTTGCGCTAAATATTTAAGTGAATTTGATCGCATTTCAATCAACATGGCCAAGAATCAATTGCTTGCCTTAAATGTATCTAAATTATCTGGCCAATGTGGTAATTTAATGTGTTGTTTAAAATATGAAGATGAGGCTTATAAGGACTTAAGAAAGGATTTGCCTAAGATGAATTCTTATATTGAATATGAGGGTGAAAAATATAAGCTTACTTCAATGAATGTTATTGCGCGTAATTGTAAATTAGAGAATAATGCGCATGCTATTTTTATTAGTTTAGATGATTTATGTAAAAATGGTAAGGTGTTAAAGCCTATCAATAACAATAAGAAAAAGGAAGAGGGAAGTGTCAGTGAATAAGGTGACACTTTTTTTGGTTGCAACCCCCATTGGTAATCTAAATGAGGCTTCACCTAGAGTTATTGAAACACTTAAAAGTGTTAAGCTTATAGCTTGTGAGGATACGCGTAATACAATTAAACTATTGAGTCATTTTGATATTCATACAAAGATGATTGCTTATCATAACTTTAATGAAGAGAAGGCTTGTGTTGATATCTTAAATTGTTTAGACAATGGCGATGATGTAGCTTTAGTATCGGATGCAGGGTATCCTTTATTATCAGATCCTGGTTATGTTTTAGTTAATGAAGTAATTAAAAAGGGTTACAACATTAATACTGTAAGTGGACCCAATGCCGCCATTAATGCTTTAGTGGCTAGTGGTTTACCAACTAATCATTATTTGTTTTATGGTTTTTTAAATGCCAAAAGTTCTAGTGCTAGAAAAGAACTTGAAGAATTAAAGCAATTTCCTTATACCCTTATCTTTTATGAGGCGCCACATCGTATAGCTAAGACTTTAAAGCTTGTACTAGATGTCTTTGGTGATAGAAGGGCTGTGGTGGCAAGAGAGCTTACAAAGATTCATGAAGAATATCTAAGGGGTAATTTAAGTGATCTTATAAAGATAGAGGAATTTAAGGGTGAACTAGTTTTACTTGTGGAGGGTTTTAAAAAAGAGGATGTCGCAATTGATTTTTCTGTTTTAAAAGATGAAGTTGATAAACTAGTTGATGATAATGTTAGGACAAAGGATGCGATTAAGCTAATTAGTGATAAATATCAGGTTTCTAAAAATGAGCTATATGATTATTATCATAAAAAATAAAGAGAATATTGCGTTTGAATGTTAACTTAAATGTCATTTTTATCTTTTAGATGATAGAATTGTGTAAGTAGGTAGAACATGAGTAGTACAGTCTTTAGCATTTTTAATGATAGTTATTTATTTAGCCTTAATGGTAAGGATTGTTCATCTTGTGGTTTTAAGATAGTTAAGTCTTTTTTTAGCTGTCGAATAATTAGTGAATTAAAGAATATTGAAAGATATTCTTTTCTTCTGCCTTTTACACATTTAAATGCTTACTAATAAAGAAATCAGGAGGGAAAGTATGAGCAGCGATGTTAGAGTGTTTTCTTTGTCTGGCAATGTTGAGCTAGCAAATGAAATTTGTTCTTATTTGGGTATCAAACCAGGCCAAGTTGAGGTTAATCACTTTGCGGATGGTGAAACATTGGTTGAGTTTGGTGAGAGTGTACGTGGTAAACAAGTTTACTTTGTACAAAGCACCTATAAGCCTGTTAATGAGCGATTAATGGAATTGCTAGTGGCTATTGATGCTGCTAAAAGAGCAAGTGCTAGTGAAATTGATTGCATTATTCCTTACTATGGTTATGCAAGACAAGATCGTAAAGCTAAGCCAAGACAACCTATTACCGCAAGACTTGTGGCTGATTTATTGGCTGCAGCTGGAGCAAATAGAGTTATTACTATTGACTTACATGCTTCACAAATTCAAGGGTTCTTCTCATTCCCTGCTGATGATTTAACAAGTATTCCAATGATGGGCCAATATTTCTTAAATAAGGGATTAGATATGGAAAATACCGTTGTTGTTTCACCTGACCATGGTGGTGCAACTAGAGCTAGAAATTTAGCTAATATTTTAGGTACTAGCATTGCCATTATTGATAAAAGACGTCCTAGACCAAATGTATGTGAGGCCCAAAGTGTTATTGGTGATGTAAACGGCAAAGATTGTATCGTTGTAGATGATATTTGCGATACAGCTGGTTCACTTGTTGCAGCATGTGAAATATTAAAGAAATTTGGTGCTAAAGATATTTATGTATGTCTTGCCCATGGCGTTTTCTCAGGTCCAGCAATTGACCGTATTGAAAATTCCGTAATTAAAGAAGTTATTGTAACTAATTCAATTCCTCTTTCTGAAGAAACAAAGGCTAAAACTTCTAAGGTAAAACAATTAAGTGTTGCCCTAATGTTGTCAAAGCTTATTACAGCTATTTCAACACATGAGCCAGTTTCAGAAATCTATCGTTTATTTGAAGAACATAATTAAAAAAATACAGCACTATTACTGCTGTATTTTTTGTTTAGATACTGTTTAATAGTTCTATAAAGGCTTCTTCATACTTCTTGGTATCCTTTAAATAGCTTTTGGCATGGCTTGCACCATCGATTATTAAAAGCTTTTTAGGACATTTTGCATTTTCATATATTTTATAAGCATCCTTTGTACATACAAAGTGATCACTTCCACCATGTATGATAAGTAGTTTTCCCTTATATTCTTTAATTGATATATAGGCTTGTTTTTCCTTTAAACTATAGTGGGCTAATAGTTTTAATTGAAGGTTGGCGATAGCTACTAAAGGAAAAGATGGTAAATGGTACATTTGTTTTATTTGATATGATACTTCATCATATCCTGAGGCAAAGCCACAATCAGCTACTATACCTTTTACAATATTGTGATCTATTAAGCTACTAGCATTTAATACAGTGGCTGATCCCATGGACATGCCATATAGAATGATGGTTTCTTGTTTATATTCATTAATTAATAGATTAGTCCAGCTTGCTACATCTTTACAATCTAAGACACCAAAGCCAATATATTTGCCATCTGATTTACCATGCGCTCTATCATCAACAATCAAAAGATTATAGCCTGTTTGATATAGAAATTTAGCTGACATACCAAAGTCAATTAGTCCATCCTTGGCCTTATAGCCATGAACACAAAGTATTGTTTTGTCTGCTTTAGTATTTGGAATAAAAAGTCCACGTAATGTTAAGCCATCAAAACTTTTAATATATAAATCTTTTCTTTCTTTAGTATAGATAAACTGCCTTCCTACTTGATTGGCGTCAATATATTCTTTCCAACTAGGATTTTCATCATTTGTATCACATCTTAAAAATGATAGTCTAATTAAGATATAGGCGATGATGTTTAATATGATTAAAATTATTAGCAAAAATAGGAGTATTTTCATACTTTCATTTTAATATATTTTGGATGGTGGTAAACTTATTTAGTATGAAAAACGTATTAATTATTGGTTGTGCTAAAAGTGGCTATTGGGCTAGCAAACTTTTAAATAAAAAGGGTTATGATGTAACAATTACAGATGCCAAGGCGATAAAGGAGAAAAAAGAATTAGAGTCTTTGGGCATTAAAGTATATGATAATGGCCATCCTGATTGTATTAGGGATGCCCAATATGATTTTGTTGTGAAAAATCCAGGTATTCCTTATAGTAATAGTCTTGTTTCTTATTATGTAAATAAGGGTGTAAAGATTTATAGTGAAGTAGAGACTTCTTTGTCTTATCCAAAGCACTATGGTATTGCAGCTATTACCGGTACCAATGGTAAGACCACTATTACAACTTTAGTTTATGAAATCTTAAAGAATGAATATAAGGCTTATGCATGTGGCAATATTGGTACAGCTGTAAGTGAGATTGTTTATAATCATGAAGATGAAGATGCTAAGTTGTCTTTGGAAATTAGTGCTTTCCAACTTCTTGGTGCGCCTAGTTTTCATCCGGAATGTGCTGTTATAACTAATTTAACGCCTGATCATTTAGATTATTTTGATAGTTTAGATGATTATTATAAGGCTAAGACTTTAGTATATAAGAATATGAACGATGATGATTGGTTTTTACTTAATATAGACGATCAAGAATGTGTTAAATATTGTAAGGATATTAAATGTAGAACAGTTACGGTATCTTTAGAAAAAGAGGCTGACTTATGTTTAAAGGGTGATGATATCACTTTATTTAATGAAGTGTTATTTAATAAAAATGATTTAAAGATTATTGGTAAGCATAATTTGTTTAATGCAGCTGTTGCTGCTTGTTTGGCATATAAATTAGGGGCTAGTGTTAAAAATATTAGAGAGACTATTTCAAGTTTTAAGGGTGTTGAACATCGTATTGAATTTGTAAGATGTCTTGATGGTGTTAGATACTATAACGATTCTAAGGGCACTAATACCGATAGTACCGTTATTGCCTTAAAGGCTTTTGATAAGCCCGTAATATTGTTGGCTGGTGGACATGATAAGCATACTGGTTTTAAGGGCATTGAGGATAATAAGGATAAGATTAAAAAGCTTATTACTTTTGGTGAAACCAAGGATATGCTTGCCAAGATTAAGGATGATGCTATCATTTGTCAAACAATGGAAGAGGCTTTAAATCAAGCTAAAAAGATTGCAAAAGACGGGGATGTGGTGCTTCTTTCTCCTGCTTGTTCAAGCTATGATCAATTTTTAAATTTTGAGCAGCGTGGTAAAATTTTTAAGGAGTTAGTAAATAATCTTTAATGGTACTAGGCATTTTTGATAGTGGACTTGGTGGTCTTACGGTATTGAAGGAGATTTTAAAGAACAATTCGTATTCGCGAATTGTTTATTTTGGTGATACGGCAAGAGTCCCTTATGGTGATAAAGATTATGATACTTTAAAACAATTGGCTATTGATGATATAGCTTTCTTAAAAGATAAGGGCGTTGATGAAATTGTTGTGGCTTGTGGCACAGTCAGTTCAACGGTTTTAAATGATATAAAAGATAATTATGATTTTAAAATAGAAGGTATTATTGATGGAGCTGTTAAGGGTGCTTTAAGTGCTTCTAAAAATCATAAGATTGGGGTTATTGCCACTAGCGCAACTATTAATAGTCATGTTTTTAAAAATAGGATTGAGGGTATCTTTGAAGTAGCTTGTCCTAAGTTTGTGCCATTGATTGAAAATGACAAGATTGACTCTAAGCAAATGGATGAGGATATTGATGAATATCTTTCTGATTTAAAAAAAGAGGGCATCGATACCTTGATTCTTGGTTGTACACATTATCCTTTATTGACTGATAAACTTAATGCCTATTTTGATAATAAGGTAACTTTAATTAATAGTGGGACAATTTTAAGTAAAGAACTTTTTAATGGTAAAAAAGTAGATCCAGTTCTTGAATTTTATGCTTCTGGGGATATGAAGAAGTTTAAAGATCAGGCTAGTAGATTTTTAGATATAAGGGGTAATTATGCATTTTACAAGTGATGTAAAAGAGGCTTTAAATCACAAATATAGTGATATGGCCAATGAAATGATAAAACAGGGCAAGGATATTGTTTCTTTATGTGTTGGTGAGCCTGATATGAAGGTTCCTGATTATGTAATAGAGGGTATCTATAAGGCTATGAAAGATGGCAAGACACATTATAGTAATAGTCAAGGTGTATTGGAACTTAGGTGTGCTATTGTTGATTATTTAAATAGACGTTATGGATGTAACTATACAAGTGATGAAATTTGTATTGCACCAGGGGTTAAGCCAGCTAGTTATTTTGCGCTTTCTTGTTTACTTGAACCAAATGATGAAGTAGTAATTATTTCGCCTTTCTATTTAAGCTATCCAAGTAATATTGCTTTAGCTGAGCCTAGTGCCAATATTAGAGTAGTTGATTTAAATGATGATTTAAGTTTAAATCTAGAGGCTTTAGATAAGGCAGTTAATGATAATACTAAGTGTATTTTGGTTAATACACCAAATAATCCAGCTGGTAGTATGTTAAGTAAGGCTGATGTGAAAAATATTTGTGATATTGCCCTAAAGCATCCAAATACTTATATCATTTCTGATGAAGTTTATGATCATTTAGTGTATGATGGAGAAGTTCATCACTCTTTCTTAAGTGAAAGTGCTATTAAAGATCGTTTGGTTTTGGTGAATGGTTATTCTAAATCACATGCCATGACTGGCTTTAGACTTGGTTATGCGCTTTGTAATAAGGCACTGGCAAAAAAGATGGCTTTATTTGCTCAACAAACAATCACCAATACTTCTACACCTTTACAATATGGGGCTTTAGAGATTTATAAACATGATTGGGATCATATTGAGCCTTATTGTAAGTCACTTGAAAAGCGTATGACTTATTTCCATAACGAAATTAATAAGCATCCTTATTTTGAAGGTAGGCTTCCTAGATGTAGCTTCTATTATTGGGTTAATATTGAAAAGTCGGGTAAAACTTCAATACAAATGTGTGATGAATTATTAAATAAGGTGGGTGTTGTTGCAACACCTGGTGTCACTTTTGGGGAAAAGTGGGATAACTATATTAGATTTTCTATTGCATCTAATATGGATACTTTAAAAAAGGCAATAGATAGAATTAGGGGATTTAAATGATAAATAAAATTAAAAGTTATAACGAGGATAATAAGACATTAAGGACAATTGAGATTGTCCTTATGGTTTTTTTATTACTTGGTTCACTTTTTGCTTTCTTTTATGGAAATAGTAAGTTAAATAGTGATGAATATAAAAACATGTCTTTTGTTGATAGTGTGGTTTTGGAAAGAGAAGAAGATTCTGAGTGTGATGAGGATTCAACAGTTTGTGAAATCACTTATAGTGATGATGAAGTATCTTTGATTAAACAATATAGTGATGAAGAAGAAGTGAGTGATTCTATTACAGCTTACAAGTATAAGCTAGATAGTGGTAAGATTTTGGCTTTTGATCATGAAAACCCAACACAAGAGCAAGCCTCTTACTTATATAGACAAGAAATGGCTAATGATTGTGCACATATTTATAATTTTTCTCTGTCTTGTTTAATTTTATTATTATCACTTGCGGTAATGTTTACTTTCTCTAAAGCTTTTACAACTTATGAGAAGTGTTGGTTTATGACTATCATGGTACTTGCCACAATTATGGCAGTACTATTTCCAGAAGATAGTGCGAATGGTGTAAATGGCATCATTATCATGTTGCTTTACCTATTGGATACCTTCTTAAATATCTTATGTGAACTACTTATTTCTAAACAATCACGTTACAATTTCTTGGTTTCAGTACTTGTAGAAATTGTTGAGATATTAGTTTGTGTAGTATTGATGTATCGTTTTGCGACAATTGCGACAACCTTATTCTTCTGGCTACCAATTGATATTCTAAGTTATATTAACTGGTCTAAGCATAAGGATGAACAAGAAGATGATTTAACAGCTGTAAGAAGACTTAAGGGTTATCAAGAAGTTTTGGTTATCTTGGCTATTATTGTTTGGACAATTGTGGTTGGTTATTTATTAAGTGGCTTAAATATTCAAACAGAGTTTTTTGGTGGTGATAAAAAGCTTGAAACGATTATCACTTATATTGATGCTTGCGCTAGTGCAGTTGGTGTGGCCAATGGTTTATTTATTTTCTTTAGAATGCGTGAACAATGGATTGCTTGGTATATTTGTGCCTTTCTAGAAGCGCTTATCAATATCATGTCTGGCCAATACGTTTTATTAGTATTAAAGCTAGGTTACTTTACTAATACTACTTATGGTTATATTAAGTGGAGTAAGTATATTAAGGAACATAAGGAAGAAAGTTCCTTGTTTTAGGCCTTTATTTATGGGCTTATTGTAAAAATAGTCCTTGAGTTGTTATAATTTAGGGTGATTAAAGAAATGGAGTTTTATTTATGGCAATTGAAGCTGGTGATTTTAAAACAGGATTAACAGTCATGGTTGATGGTGATCCTTGGCAAGTAATTGATTTTATGCATGTTAAGCCTGGTAAGGGTGCAGCAATTTTAAAGACAAAGATGAAGAATCTTAAGACTGGTTCTACTCAAGAAAGAAACTTTAACGCTTCTACTAAGTTTGAGGCAGCAATGATTGAGAAGAAAGCTGCTCAATATTCTTATTCTTCTGGTGATACTTATTATTTTATGGATATGGAAACTTTTGAGACTTATGAGCTTACTGAAGAGCATGTTGGTTTCAATAAGTATTTCTTACTTGAAGGTAGCAATGTTATGCTTCAACTATTTGAGGGTGATGTATTAGCTATTTCCGTTCCTGATAAGGTTGAGCTTACAGTAGTTGAGACTACTCCTCCTATGAAGGGTGCTCCAAGTACGCAAACTAAGGATGCTTTAACAGATACTGGTTTATCTCTTCGTGTTCCTCAATTTATTGAACAAGGCGAAAAGATTCTTGTTACTAGTGCTGATGGACAATATTCTTCAAGAGCTTAATATAAGCTCTTTTTTAGTATGAATAAGATTGCGTTGGTAACAGGTTCTAGTAAGGGAATTGGTAGGGCTATAATTGAAAGCTTGGCAAATGATGGCTATGATGTAGTGATCAATTATTTAAGTTCAAAAGATGAGGCTTTAAAATTAAGGGATGAAATATTAAGTAAATATAGTGTTAATTGTTTAGCTATTAAGTGTGATGTAGCAAATGAAACAGAAGTAAATTTAATGTTTGATGAAATTGAAAACAAGCTTGGTGATGTTAGCGTGCTTGTTAATAATGCGGCAGTTGATTTATCGAATTTATTTCATTTAAAAACCGTGGAAGAATTTAGAAAGACATTAGATGTTAATTTAATTGGAGCTTATATTGCAAGTAAAAGAGCTTATAAAAGTATGCTTAAAAATGAGTATGGGCGGATTATCAATATAACAAGTACTAATGGTATCAATACTTATTATCCCATGAGTATTGATTATGATGCTTCTAAGGCGGCACTTATTTCTTTGACACACAATTTAGCTGTACAATTTGCCCCTTATGTCCATGTTAATGGTATAGCCCCAGGTTTTATTGGAACTGATAGTGAACTTGATGGTTATGATGAAGATTTTTTAAAGGAAGAATGTGAGAAGATTTTGCTTAAAAGATATGGTGAACCCAAAGAGGTGGCTAATCTTGTAAGCTTTCTTATTTCGGATAAAGCAGATTATATAAATAATACGATTATTCGTATTGATGGTGGTCAAATGGGTAGTGTTTTATAAGGTTAAATTAACGCTTTTGTAAAAAGATGGTATATGTTAATTTTCTAATAAAGAGATGATGTTTTATAGTATAATATTAGTGCAATTTATAAGGAGGAAATTTTTTAAATGGCTGTTAAAGTTGCGATTAATGGATTTGGCCGTATCGGTCGTTTAGCTTTCAGACAAATGTTTGATGCTGAAGGTTATGAAGTAGTTGCTATCAATGATTTAACATCTCCTAAGATGTTAGCTACTCTATTAAAGTATGATTCTGCTCAAGGTGGTTTCTGTGGTAAGTTTGGTGAAAACAAGCACACAGTTGACTACAAGGAAGCAGTTTTAGAAGAAGATGGCAAGACTGTTAAGGTTCCTGGTTCTATCACTGTTGATGGTAAGGAAATCACAATCTATGCTATGCCTAAGGCTGAAGAATTACCTTGGGGTAAGTTAGGCGTTGATGTAGTTTTAGAATGTACAGGTTTCTATACTTCTAAGGCTAAGGCTGAAGCTCATATCAAGGCTGGTGCTAGAAAGGTTGTTATTTCTGCTCCTGCTGGTAATGATCTTCCAACTATCGTTTACAATGTAAACCATGAAACTCTAACTTCAGAAGATACAGTAATTTCTGCTGCTTCTTGTACTACAAACTGCTTAGCTCCTATGGCTAAGGCATTAAATGACTATGCTCCTATTTCTTCAGGTATCATGACTACTGTTCATGCTTACACTGGTGACCAAATGATTCTTGATGGTCCTCAAAGAAAAGGTGATGTTCAAAGAGCTAGAGCTGGTGCTTGCAATATCGTTCCTAACTCTACAGGTGCTGCTAAGGCTATTGGTCTTGTTATCCCTGAATTAAACGGTAAGCTAATTGGTGCTGCTCAAAGAGTTCCTACTCCTACTGGTTCTACAACTTTATTACATGCTGTAGTTAAGGGTAAGGATGTAACTGTTGAAGGTATCAATGCTGCTATGAAGGCTGCTGCTACTGAATCATTCGGTTATACTGAAGAAAAGCTAGTTTCTAGCGATATCATTGGTATGAGATTCGGTTCATTATTCGATGCTAACCAAACAATGGTTGCTAAGATTGATGAAGATACTTACCAAGTTCAAGTAGTTGCTTGGTATGATAACGAAAATTCTTACACTTCTCAAATGGTAAGAACTATTAAGTACTTAGCTAGTCTATAATTTAAAAATTTTAGATACACTTTCAAAAGAGCGAGTAATCGTGATGTCATTAAGTTGAAATGACATAAATTAATCTTTTACCACAAGTTTTAATAGCTTGTGGTTTTTTTGTGGAATTAATATCCCTGTGAATTATATTATTGTGTTGAAATAAAAAAGTTAAATTCAACTTTTTATTAATGTACAACAAAGGTTGAATTCAACTTTTTATTTCAGCTTTAATTTAATCTGTAATTTTTGATGTCTAATATAAATAAAAAAACGATGGAATAGAGATACCTATCGTTTATGCTTACCCTACCTTCGGATTTCAAGTCTCTTCCTTTTCGGCGCCAAGGTCGTATTTAATGTCGCTTGGCCGACAATTATTTAAAAATACTTCTTAATAGTATTTTAAACAATCTTTTTTGTCACTTTATTTGTCCATAT
>CAVKAO010000031.1:0-22479 GCA_963654705.1 Oscillospiraceae bacterium | reverse complement strand
AATCAGGTAGTGGTTTTGCGGATATTATGCTTGAATCAAAAAGAACAAATAGAGGTTCTGTGATCGAGATAAAAAGTGTAGATAAGATTGATAAGCTTGATAATGCTTGTATTGGGGCAATAAAACAAATTCACGATAGGAAATATTATGATTATTTAATTAATGAGGGTAAGGATGATATCTTACTTTATGGTATAGCTTTCTATAAGAAAACTTGTAGAGTTATGGTTGATACCATTAAACAAATTTAATCAAGTTGGTCATGAGTAATTGTGACCTTTTTAAATTATGAGAAAAACTTATATTATTCTTTAAGTTCATTGTGCTTACATTAGATATTAGCGTTAGAATAATATTTGTGAAAAAACAGTCTAAGGTTGATTTATTAAATGGTCCTATTTGGATTCAAATATTATTATTCTTTTTCCCAATAATGCTTGGGACTTTTTTTCAACAGCTATATAACACCGTTGATGCGATTGTGGTTGGTAATTTTGTTGGTAAGCAAGCTCTTGCGGCAGTTGGGGGTAGTACTGGTACTTTGATAAATTTGCTTATAAATTTTATAAGCGGTTTAGCTGGTGGTGCTACTGTAGTAATTGCCCAATGTTATGGTAAAAAGGATGAAAATGGTATTTCCAAGGGAATTAAATCAGGTATGTTTTTGGGTATTTCCTTAGGTTTTGTTTTGATGATTTTGGGAATCGCCTTTGCAAGAGTATTACTAGAATGGATGGATGTTACAAGTGATATTCTCCCATTTGCGGTTATCTATATGCGTATTTATCTATTGGGCCTTATTCCAACGATGATTTATAATGTTGGTTCTGGTGCTTTAAGGGCAATGGGTGATTCGAAAAAACCGTTGTATTTTTTGGTTATTTCTTGTTTTGTAAACATTGTTTTAGATATATTGTTAGTTTGTGTGATTGGCATGGGTGTAGAGGGTGCAGCTATTGCCACAATTTGTTCACAACTTGTATCTTGTGTTTTAGTTTTAATTGTACTTGGTAAAAAGGATACTTTTTATCATTATGATATTCGCGATTTAAGTTTTGATAAGGATTATTTAAAGCAGATTGTTATTATTGGTTTGCCTACAGGTATTCAATCGGTTTTATATTCTATTTCTAATTTATTTATTAATGCTCAAGTTAATAGCTATGGTACTGATACTATTGCGGCTTTTACGGCTTTTGGTAAGATTGATGCCTTATTTTGGATGGTATCCGGTGCTTATAGTGTGGCTCTTATTACGGTTGTTGGCCAATGTTTTGGGGCAAGAAAGATTGATCGTATGAAGAAGGCGGTCAGAACTTGTATCTTACTATATTGCATTACTTCAGCTTTAATTATTGGTGTTTGTTATTTTGGTGGCCAATATTTATATCAATTATTCACTAGTGATAAGGGTGTTATTGAAATTGGTATGGATATTCTTAAGTTCTTGTGTCCTTATTGGATTACTTTTGCCCTTATCGAAATATATTCATCTACTATTAGGGCGTGTGGTGAGTCTTTAAAGCCAATGATTATTACGGCTTTGGGTATATGTGGTCTTAGAATTATTTGGATTTGTTTCTATCCTTCTAATTCGGTTATTGAAACCTTATATTGTTATCCTATTTCTTGGATTGTTACAAGTATTATTTTCTTATTCTATTATTTGAAGGGTTCTTGGTTAAAAAGAGCTTTAAACAGTGTAAAATAGGATTGTGAAGGATATAAGCAAGTTTATTAACTTAGGCCTTAGCATAGTTTCGATAATTGTCTTTTGTTTATATGTTGGCTATAAGACTAATAATTATTTACTTTGGATTTTTATTGGCATTATTTTGGCTTTGTTTTACTTGTTTAGTTTTTTAAGTAAGAAATGAAATTATACGAAGTAAAGGATATTGAAATAGTCAAAGAGGACTTATTAAAGGGTGATATTGTTGCTTTTGGCACCGATACGGTTTTTGGTTTGGCTTGTGTTTATGATGATTTAAAGGCCATCGATAAAATTTATAAGGCTAAAAACAGAGAAGCTAAGAAGGCTTTGCCGATGATGTGCGGTAGTGTTTTGATGATTGATGATGTAGCCTATGTAAGTGATAGGGCACGTAAAATCATGAATAAGTTTATGCCTGGGGCTATTACTATCATTTATAAAAAGAAAGATTGCATAAGTAATAGTTGCACCAGTGGTTTAGATACTATCGGTATTCGTATTCCTGATGATAAGTTTATTTTAGATTTAATTAATTTGGTTGGTAAGCCACTTTTAGTAACTAGTTGTAATATGTCGCATGAGCCTAATTTAAGTAAGTGGGAAGATGTTTTAAGAATCATGGATGGTCGTATTGATGGTCTTGTTAAAAAGGATGCTTTGGGTGGTGTTGCTAGTACGATTGTTGATTGTAGTGGCGATGATATAAAGATATTAAGGGAGGGCCCTATTTCAAAAGAGGAAATAGAGGCTTTGGTAAAGGAGCAATGATGTTAAATCCAATCTATGTGACAGGGCACAAGAATCCTGATACAGATGCGATTGTTTCAAGTATCGCTTATGCTGAGTATAAGAGAATTCATGGTTTTAATGCGATAGCGGGGCGTGTTGGTCCAGTTAGAAATGATACAGAATATTTGCTTGAGAGATTTAATTTTGATGATCCTTTGCATCTTTATACAGCAAAGTGCACAATTAGAGAAATTGAGTATGATAAGGCGGTTAGTGTTAGTAAGGATATTACTATAAGGGAGGCTTTAAATAAGCTTATTAAGACGGCTTCTAAGACGGTTTTTGTAACTAATAATGATCGCTTAGAGGGTATTGTTTCTTTAAGTAATTTAAATGAACTTTGGACGGCTGATGATAAGTATTTGGCCAAGGTTTTAAAGACGGTTACTTTAAAGAATATTCTAAAGACTTTAAAGGGTAAGGTATTAAATAAGGCTGATTATTTTGAGGTATCGGGTTATGTGGATATTGCGCCTACTTTAGATAGTGAAGTACATAAGGGTGATATTGTTATTACAAGTAGTGAAAGAGTCTTTAGGCAAGCTTTAGCGGCTAAGGCTGGTTTAATTATTATCATTGGCCATTTTGATAAGTTTGAAGGCATGGCCAGTGACATGAAGGCGGCTAATGTTAATGTCATTAAAAGTGAATTAAATGCTTTAAAGATTTCTAAGCTTATCTATCAAGCACCTAGTATTGAGTGTGTGATGGTTAAGGCTGATAGAGTGGTTACGGTTTCTAGTAATGAGACGGTTGATGCTTGTCTTTTAAAGATTTCTAAGTCACGATATCGTTCTTATCCAATTCTTGATGAAAATAATTTGGTTGTTGGTTCAATAAGTAGATACCACTTGAATAACTATAATAAGAAGCAATTGATTTTGGTTGATCATAATGAAAAGAAACAATCGATTGAGGATATTGATTTTGGCGATATTGTAGAAATAGTCGATCATCATAGACTTGGTGATCTAGTGACAAATAATCCAATAACAATTACAACAATGGTTGTAGGGGCTACAGCTACTATTATTGCCAAAAAGTATATGGATGAAAATATTTGTTTGCATCCTAAGATGGCTGGTTTACTATTGGGGGCTATTTTATCGGATACGATGGATTTTACAAGTCCTACAACTACCCCATTAGATATAGAGATTGCAAGTAAGCTAGAGGAAATTTCTGGTGTTAAGGCTAGTGAACTATATGAAGGCATTGTTAGTCATGGTGATTCTTTGGTTGATAGAAGGACGGTTGATGTCTTATATGAGGACTATAAAGAGTTTGTGATTAATGGTTTTAAGGTTGGTATTTCCCAAGCTACTATTAAGAATAATGATGAATATTTTGCGGTAAAAGATGCGATTAAGTCTACTTTGGCTGATAATTGTAAAACAGCTGGCTTAGATTTAATGATTTGTATGATGACAGATATTTATGGGGCTGGTTCTTTTGTCTTGGGAAGTGGCAATAAACATGACGTGATAACTTTAATGTATCCTGATTATGATGAAAATAAGATGGTTGGTAAGCTTGTTTCACGTAAGAAGCAAATGCTTCCTAGTATTATTGAGGTCTTATCGTAATGATAAGACTTTTAATACATGGCCATTTAATTGTTGATGATTATCGTCAATATGAGGATGGCGGCTTACTTATTGATGATAAGCATATTCTAGATGTTTTTGTAAATTCTAATAAGATTGATGATGTTTATTATGATGAAGTAATTGATTTAAAGGGTAAGATTGTTATGCCTAATTTATATGATTTATCTTTACTTGATACTAAGCAAATTATTGTTGATCCATTAAATGAAAGCGTACAAACAGATAAAGTGGTAATGCTGGGCAATAGTAAGGCTTATAGTAAGGATGTGCATATCAATTATGATGGCTACTATAACTTATTTAATAATATGACGGGTTTTGATGTGTCTGACTTTGGTTTAGTTAATAGAGCATTTGAAGATTATGATAAGCATGTAGAGATTGATGGTAGTCTTGATATTAGTGTTTTAAAGGTGGTTTATAAATTAATTAGAAAAGATCGTATTATTTTAATTAATGATGTTTTAGGTGGACTAAGAAAATTTAAGGAAATAGGGGCTAATTATAATGAGCTTTTAATGTTTTCTAGTCTTAATGCCTATTGTTTATTTAAGATGGAAAAAGAATACGGTTCTTTAATAAAGGGTAAAAATAGTCGTTTGATGATATTTTCTAAAGACTTTAGGGAAGTAGATTATGTATAAGTTTTATTTAAGAGTATTAGTTTATTTTATTTGTTTTTTCTTTTCTTTATATGGGCTAACTGCCTTGGATTTTAATCGTTTTATTAAACAAAATCATGTTTCTAGTTCTTGGGTATTGTATTTTATAATTGCCTTTTCTTTGGCTTATCTAAGTGGGTCTTTTATAATGGCGGTTATTTATTATTTCTATTGATGTTATAATTTAAAGAGTATGTATACTTTATCTGTCGCACTTCCTTATGTGCTTGTTGCTTTTTTGATTTCTACTTGTTTAACACCAGTTGCGAAAAAGATTGGTTTGGCAACAAATACTTATGCAGTTGAAAATAAAAGAACCGTTCACCATGGCAAGATTGTTAGAATTGGTGGAGTGGCAATGTATTTGGCTTTCGTACTTACAATGGCTATTTTTGTGCATCCTGATAGTACTTTTAATGCGATTATTGTGGGTGCTTGTATTGTCTTTATTGGCGGTTTAATTGATGATATGTTTGATTTAAAGCCTATTGTAAAACTTTTATTTCAGATTGCCGCAGCCTTATATGTAACTTTTGTAGGTAAGATTCAAATAAATGAGCTTAATCTTCCTTTTGTGACCATTAATATTGAGCCTATTTATTATCTTGTATCAGTATTTTGGATAGTTGGTGTAACCAATGCGATAAATTTAATCGATGGCTTAGATGGCTTATCTAGTGGTTTATCAATTATTGTGCTTTGTGTAATTGGCTTTATTGCCTATCATATGCGTAGAATTGACGCTAGTATTGTATGCCTTATTATGGTTGGTTCTATTGCGGGTGTACTACCTTATAATTTTCATCCAGCCAGTATCTTTGTAGGTGATAGTGGAGCCTTGTTTATGGGCTATATGATTGCGTGTTTATCTTTATTAGGCTTTAAGTCTACAGCTTTTATTTCTTTGGTATTTCCACTAATTATTCTATTTGTACCTTTGGCTGATACTTCACTTGCGATAATAAGAAGAAAGCTTAAGGGTCAAAAGATATCCGAGGCTGATAGAAGCCATCTTCATCATGTACTCATGTATAAGATTGGTTTATCTCATCGTAATACGGTATTACTTTTATATCTTGTAACATTATTGTTTGGTGTTGATGCGATTGTGATGTATTTTCATCAAACAGCTGGCATTATTATGTTGGTTGTATTGTGCTTGATTGCGTGGATATTTATTGAGCTTACAGGTATGATTAATCCGAAAGTTCATCCAATAATTGGTTTGTGTCGTAAGCTTACCGGTCATCCTAAAAAGAGTAATGATGCGTTTTTTGAAGCAAACAAGATTGATCACAATGTTTAAGAAACTTTCTATTTCTCTTATATTGTTTTTATTGTGTGCTTGTCAAAGTACTACAGTGCAAGAAGAAGAAAAGACACCTTTATATAAATTGAATGTAGGTAAGTATGAGATTGTTGTAGGCGAGTCTTCTTTTGAAGAAGAGAAAGCTTTTTTAAGGTATGTAAGTGAATTTCATACTTCATTAATTAATGATACTTTAACAATTTCTTCTATTACTTTATATCTTGATGATATAAATGGGAAGATTAAGATTGATGATGATAATTTAAATAGGGATTTAGGAATAGAGAAGACCTGTTATCTTTATGATGGCCAATATATAGAAAAAAATGGCCATGTATGTATTGTAAGCAAAGAAACAAGTGATGGTCATATTAATTCAATATCGTTTTATGGTGATATCTTAAATGAAGATGTTGATAAGATAGATCATATTATTATTGAGTTTAAATAAGGATTTCCCATGCAGGCAAGCATTCTGTCAATGTTAATAATGTCTCGTTTCTAATTGGAAGTACTGACTTAATATATTTGGCTGAAAAAATATTTAAAAAGAGGAGTTAAATTACTTCAGCTCCTCCAAATATGTGCCACACGCTCATTCCTACATATTTATATTAGCTTTTCCAGTTGCCCAAGAGGGCATATCTGATACCTTCATATATAAGGTGTTAAATATACACTCTCTATGTCAAATTCAATAAAAAACGCCTAATTTTGGTGCGTAATTACTGATATTAAAAAAGTATAATCAAAATAATGTGTTAAACTTAATAAGCGGAACCAAATTACAATGGATAGAATGATTGTTATTAAAAAATATTCAAATTCTTTAGAAAAATTAAAAACTAGAATAAACGACAAAATAGACAAAGTGTTAAGCTTTTGTTATGACAATAAAACCTATAAAGCACTCATGGCTTGCGTGCTATTGATAGGTGTGGCGTTGATAATGTTTTTTTTGAATCATCATACCGTACTGGCCTCAGATGACTATGTTTATTCATTTAAGTTTACAAGTGATGCGTTTAGTTATGATACATCAGCTAGATTGGAACGAATAACTTCATTGAAGGATATCTTTGAGAGTCAGTATACACATTATTTCATTTGGGGCGGACGAAGTGTTGTTCACTTTTTAGCACAATTCTTCCTTATGTATGATGAATGGATATTTGATATAGCTAATACCCTAGCATATATTCTATTGTTAATGGTGATATATTTTCATATTTTAGGTAGATTTTGTTGGAGACCTGGATTGATTATACTTATAAATATATGTTTATTTGCGTTCACTCCAGCCACTGGGCGAGATTTCCTTTGGTTGACAGGATCTTGCAATTATCTATGGGGACCATTGTTCAGCTTTTCATATCTATTAGCGTTTCGCTTTCAGATTGTTCAAGAAAAGCCGATAATTAATAATACTCTGCTGACTGTTTTTTATGGTATGTTAGGCATAATATGTGCTTGGACAAATGAAAATATGGCTGTGACCATGGTTGTATTGGCTTTAACCTTCAATCTATGCACATACTTCTATAAGGGATATTGCTATAGATGGGCGGTTTTGGCGAATATTGGTATTGTTATCGGAACGGTAATAATGATAGCAGCTCCAGGAAATTTTGTTCGAGCATCATTTTACACTGCATATGGAGTATCTCTAAATTTAATTAGAAATTTTATAGATATTACAAAAATGTTTGTTGACATTGATTTCTTGTTTATACCAGTGTGTTTGTCGTTATTTTGTTATATGTTGAATGATAAAGTAAAAAAAGATTCTTTACTGTTGTTTTATGCTTTAGGACTAATGATATCAATGTATTCTTTGGTAGTATCACCTGTAATTGGGGATTCAATTAAGGTAACTAGTTTGATTTTTGCCATTATTGTATTAGGGAGATGCTATGATGCCATGCAGATTACCAGCTTAAACGAACGTAAAGTCTGGGTCATATCTATAGTTTTGATGATAGTGTTTAGTGGGAAAATTTATAAAACGGCGTTTAAGGACATTATCGTTTTTGAAGAAAGGGAAATTGCCAATATAAAGTTTGTCTTGCAAGCTAAAGAAACAGGCAATATGAATCCGGTAATAACAGGAAATAGTATGACAACAAAATATGGTGCTGAGCCAGCGGGAGAGGTAATTATCAAAACAAATCCAAGACATTGGAGGAACAACTCGTTTGCGAATTATTATGGATTAAATACCGTCAGAACAAAATCTGAGTGATTTAAAAAACTGGGTTTTGAGCCTAATGACAGTTTAAAAGATGGACTTAGACAATTTGTGAAACGGTATTATTAATCAATAAATAAGCTATAAAAATATAGGTGTTAAAATATTCGTAAGTAGTCGTTTTGATATTCGTACACAATTTTTAAGTACTTAAACCCCCGTATTTATAAGGCGGAGAGATCTTTAACGATTACCTTTCAACCATAATTAAACAATAAAAAAACCAACTATTAAAAGTTGGCCAAAATCTATCGTATCATCGGTCGAGAAATGCTTCTCACAATTTCTCTGTTGTTTATAATTAATCTACTTCTTTAATATAAACATCTATATAGTAAATTAAGCCGAATATAAAGGTATATATTACAGTGCTTAATGATTCACATAAACCATGTATTAATATGGCAAAAATAATAGCTGATAATACTTTAGATAATTTATTATCTCTGTTTTCCCATATTTTAATAGCAGGAAGTATCACAAATGGGCAGTATATTAAATACATAATAATTCCACCATTATACAGTTCTTGAAGTATATGATTATGGGCGTAAAAATAGTCATGTTGTATATTTTCATAAAGATCAGGCGCATTATAGCCATATCCTATAATAGGAGATTTGGCTATTGCGTTTATATAGCTATCCCATAGATAAGTTCTTAATGAAAAAGTAAGATCTTTGTGTAAGATATCTACGATTAAAAATGAAAATAAATTTTGTATCCTAAATATTACAATTCCAAAAAATGAAATATAGTAGACGATTATATAAGATAGTATATTTGCGACTTTAAATTTATAAGAAATAAATAATACAAAAAAGAAGGCAGCCAAAGCGATAATTGTTGTAGCGCTCCATGAATATAATGAGCAGAATATAATAGTCAACCAAAGTGTTATTGTTCTATATTTAGATTTTTTATCTTTATTTAGATAGTAAAAAATAGATGAAACTGTTAAGGCTAAGGCAAAATATACAAAGTGATTATTATCGTTTTGTAAGATAAAACCACAATAAAATAATTTTCCAATTTCAGGTACAAAAAAACATAATAAATTAATATAAATTATTATTTCACAATAAATCATTAATCCATTAAAGATATTTTTTAAATTTGTTTGAATATTGGTTTCAATATAAATAAATAAAATGAATATGGTAAATAAACTATATGATGTAAAGCTTAAAAAGAAGTTTCTACTACCAATATATGTCATTAAAAATCTTCCCATACAATAGATTATTGAAACTATCGCTAAAAATGATATTTTTCTTTTTTCTAGATAGTAAGGAATTGCCTTAACTAGAATAATTAAATAAAAGAAAAAACGAATAGGAGTCATCGGCAATGATCTCTCTAATGAATGTTGTATTCCAGCTGGAATAATCAAAAAGAAAGTCATTATGGCAATAAAAAACTTGTTGTTTGTAACTATTTTAAATTTATTTAAAATATTGTTCATCTATTCTTTGCCCCCCTACCTACAAATACTACAAGTACTGTTTCAAATAAAATCTTTAAATCAAGTTTAAGAGACCAGTTATTAATATATTCATTATCTAAGCTAACAATTTCTTCAAAGTTAGAGATATCGTTTCTGCCACTAACTTGCCATAGTCCAGTAATGCCTGGCTTAATAGATAGTCTAGACATATGGTGGAAGTCGTATTTTTCATATTCATCAACAGTTGGAGGACGTGTTCCTACAAGTGACATATCACCCATTAAGACATTTAAAAATTGAGGGAATTCATCAAGTGATGTTTTTCTAATAAAATTACCTATACCCTTTATAATTCTTGGATCATTGTTCATTTTAAACATTGGACCGTCCATGATGTTGTCTTTCATTAATTGTGCTTTTATTTCATCAGCGTTTTGATACATTGATCTAAATTTATACATTTTAAATCTTTTACCGTTTTTACCTACTCTTATTTGACTGTAGAATATTGGTCCTTTATCAGAGAAATAAATAATTGGCCCTATGATAATAATTAATATCAGGGTAAATAGTAAACCAATAAGTGCACCAAATATATCAAATATTCTTTTGATAAATAAGTCATAACTATTTACTATGTGATTTGTATTAGTTAATACTGTATAGTCAAACAAATCTTGAACATATGAATTGGTTCCATAAGTATCATTTTCATAGATGACATTATGGATTGTTAAATTCATATCTTTGCATTTTTTTAAGATTGAAGAATATTTATCATCATTACTATAGAATAATAAGACTTCATTGATGACGTTGTTTAAGACAAACTCATGGAAGTCTTTAATATTTTCTATTCCTTGTATCTTGTTATCATTACAATCAAAACAAATAACACCAATTATTGCATAATTAAGATAGATGTTATCGTTAACTTTCTTAATAGCTTTTTCAATATCTTTTTTATCACCAATTATTACTAGATGTTGACTATCGATTTTAGAATATAGTCTTTTTCTATTTAAGTGTTTTACAAGGCTTCTTTGAATAAATAAGAGAATAATACTAATTATGAAAAATAGGGCCAAGAAGACTCTTGAGAAGGCAAATGATGATTGAGATATAAACATGTATATTAATACTAAGAATGTTAGATATATTACATATTTAATGGTTTCAAAAAATTCCTTATTATATGGCCTTTGGACTATTTGTCTATAGGGGTCTATCAAGATAGCTAATACTATTTGGGCTATTAATATATTAATAGCTAATCTAGTATAGATGTCTAGATATAGGAAGGTAAATTGGTGTCTTATAATATATGCCAAGATAAAAGCTAGGAAAATGGTTAAAATATCCAACAATAGATATTTTAAGCTCTTAAATCTTTGATTATTACTTTGATACATGAAATTATTATAACATTCAATTTATTAGCTATTCGGGAATATATTTGTCACTTTGTACTTTATATAGTCCATTTAAATCGTTATATCTAATAAAGTAGATGTAATCATAATCATAATAATTATCAATTAAATCACTTTCAAAGCCATATGAATAATCATCCCATAAACAATACTTAATTGCGTTTTCACCATAAGAACTGCTGCTTTGATTTATTATTAGTATTTCATCATTAGTACTTAAGTTATCCATGATTATATTTGCACAATTTCGATAAGAGTATGAAGAAGGTGCTTTTAACAAATAATAGGGTGCCTTAGTAATAATATTTGTTGGATTAATGGTGCAAATTATCATCAGTATGCTAGCGAACATATATTTATAGTCAACATTCATAAGCAATACCACTATTAGCAAGCTAGCCGATGTAAAACTTCCAAGGTATCTTGGATATTGGGCGAGCCTACTCATTTCTTCTTGCGAAAAACAAAACAAGTACATAATATACATTAATAATGCATAACCTATAAAACTAACTATTATTGATGAAAGAATAGAAAGCTTATATCTTTTATTATATTTTATTAGAAAAATAATAAGTATTATTACTAATATAAAAAATACAACATAAGGTATTTTTAATAATCCATTAGTTAATCCTTTAGTAAATAGTGCTGAAATATAATTATTAGAAGTACTTTTTTGAATTTCACTTAATCCATTAGATAAAGATAATACATCACTTATACTTAAATCAAATTGTTTATTTATTTCAATATCTTTAATTATTAGATTCCATGATTCATATGTAAGTAAAGGAAAAATAATTAAAGAAGATAGCTTAATAATAAATTGTTTTGATTTATTAAAATATAAACATATAAATAAGAACAATATTACTAAATATAAGGCGATACTTATTTGTTTGGCAAGAATAAACATCGATAAAGATAATACCAATAATATAAAGTTATATTTATTATCTTTTACTTTTAATGTCAATAAGAATAAATAGACATAATACAACATCATTGGGTAATCGGTATAAATAGACCCTAGTGTATTATTTTCACATTCAAAAGTAACCATTATTAAAGCTGAGATAACCATTAAGATTAATGTTTTCTTAAAGCCTTTCTTATATGAATCAATATAGTATATAAATACTATTGATACTTCAAATACATGTGCTGATAAAGTTATGATTGCCTCATTGAAGGAATTAGAAAGATAGCACCATAGTAGTTCAAATAAAGAAAAGAATGGTGGGTATTCTTTATGATAGAAGTGCATAGTATCAAAACAATAAAATATATTATTTCGATACATGCTTTTTATAAAAGGACCCCAATGAAGAAACTCGTCATAGATATTAAAACATTTTTTATAATCATAGACAGCTAGCACTATTAGAATAATAACAAATAAATAGAATCCATTTGTAAGATATCTATCTATAAATTCTTTATTCTTTATATTTAAAAATAAGGTTATTAATCCTAATATCGATAATATTACTAATAAATAAAATCCTATATAAAATGACTTAAATAAAATCTGCGATAGATACAATATTAATACACTGCTTATAAATATTAATGGTAAGGATTGTCCATATTTAATATTTTTAATATATTTAATCGGTAATGCTATTAAACTGTTAAAAAAGATGCATATTAGTAATATTTTAAGTAGATATTCCATTAGAACCTTTCTAGACTAATTTACTTTAATATAGTCGCTGTCTATTACTTTATATAGGCCATTTAAATCGTTGTAATTTATAAAGTAGATGTAATCATAATCATAATAATTATCAATTAAATCACTTTCAAAGCCATATGAATAATCATCCCATAAACAATACTTAATTGCGTTTTCACCATAAGAACTGCTGCTTTGATTTATTATTAGTATTTCATCATTAGTACTTAAGTTATCCATGATTATATTTGCACAATTTCGATAAGAGTATGAAGAAGGTGCTTTTAACAAATAATAGGGTGCCTTAGTAATAATATTTGTTGGATTAATGGTGCAAATTATCATCAGTATGCTAGCGAACATATATTTATAGTCAACATTCATAAGCAATACCACTATTAGCAAGCTAGCCGATGTAAAACTTCCAAGGTATCTTGGATATTGGGCGAGCCTACTCATTTCTTCTTGCGAAAAACAAAACAAGTACATAATATACATTAATAATGCATAACCTATAAAACTAACTATTATTGATGAAAGAATAGAAAGCTTATATCTTTTATTATATTTTATTAGAAAAATAATAAGTATTATTACTAATATAAAAAATACAACATAAGGTATTTTTAATAATCCATTAGTTAATCCTTTAGTAAATAGTGCTGAAATATAATTATTAGAAGTACTTTTTTGAATTTCACTTAATCCATTAGATAAAGATAATACATCACTTATACTTAAATCAAATTGTTTATTTATTTCAATATCTTTAATTATTAGATTCCATGATTCATATGTAAGTAAAGGAAAAATAATTAAAGAAGATAGCTTAATAATAAATTGTTTTGATTTATTAAAATATAAACATATAAATAAGAACAATATTACTAAATATAAGGCGATACTTATTTGTTTGGCAAGAATAAACATCGATAAAGATAATACCAATAATATAAAGTTATATTTATTATCTTTTACTTTTAATGTCAATAAGAATAAATAGACATAATACAACATCATTGGGTAATCGGTATAAATAGACCCTAGTGTATTATTTTCACATTCAAAAGTAACCATTATTAAAGCTGAGATAACCATTAAGATTAATGTTTTCTTAAAGCCTTTCTTATATGAATCAATATAGTATATAAATACTATTGATACTTCAAATACATGTGCTGATAAAGTTATGATTGCCTCATTGAAGGAATTAGAAAGATAGCACCATAGTAGTTCAAATAAAGAAAAGAATGGTGGGTATTCTTTATGATAGAAGTGCATAGTATCAAAACAATAAAATATATTATTTCGATACATGCTTTTTATAAAAGGACCCCAGTGTGAGAATTCATCATAGACATTAAATTCTCTTTTGTAGTTGTATAGGGCTAATACTAGGAATATTATGATGAACAAATAAAATCCATTTGTAAGATATCTATCTATAAATTCTTTATTTTTAATATTTCTTATTAATAGATATAGCCCAAATAAAGCTAATATTAGTAATAAATAGAAGCCTATCAAGAAGGATTTAAAGATAATTTGTGATAAGTATAATACTAAAACCGATGATATAAATACTAGTGGTAAACTTTTGCCATAATTACTTTCCTTGATATAGTATGTTGGAATAATGATTAAAAAGTTAAAAAATAAATAAATTGTAATTAGCGAAATGACATAATTCATAAGTTTATTTGATAGTTAAAATTCTTTCGTGTTCTTTAATTTGTTCTTTTGTGAATCTCATTTTAATTTTCTTACAAGGGTTTCCAGCATTTATACTGTAAGGTTCAGTGCTTTTAGTTACAACACTTCCTGCGCCAATAACGCTTCCCTTAGAAATGGTTACTCCTTTTAAAATAGTAACATTGGCTCCTATCCAAACATCATCTTCAATGGTTACATCTAAGTCACATATTTCTGTTTTATTTATGACATCAAAAATATATTTTCCTATTTGATTTATTTGATGATCGCCAGTAACTATTGTGCAATTTGGTCCAATTAATACATTGTTGCCTATTGATAACTTTGCACCAGTTGATAAAAATGTGGCATGTCTTCCAATAATTACTTTATTACCAAGTTCAATATTTCCCTGGAAAAATGAACCCCCCCCCGCGACAAACACAATTTCGTCCGTGTTTTAATGTTTGAAGCTGAAAATAAGAGAATATTTTATTATTTAGCTTTCCAATATTAACAATTAATTTCGAAAAGATTTCAATCATATTGTCTCCCTATAACATAATCCACGGATATATTTTATAATACTAATATGACAAATAAAAAGAATTTACTTATTATTGCACATTATTATTATCCCGATGTAGCAAGTACTGGTCAAATACTTAAAGATATAGCTGATAATTTAAAAGATGAATTTAATGTATCGGTTTTATGTACTGTTCCTTCTTATACTGGTAGCATTGAAGATAAATATAAAGATAAAGACATATATATAGAAGATATAGATAATGTAAAAGTATATAGAGTAAGAGTAAGTGAATTTGATAAGAAAAATAAGTTAAGTAGAGTTAAAAATATATTGTCTTATTATTTTAGAGCTAGAAAATTAATTAGAAATTTAGATGATATAGATTGTATCTTAGCTTTATCACAACCTCCAGTATTAGGTGGAATGATTGGTGTTTATGCTAAAAGGAAGCTTAATTGTAAATTAATATATAATATTCAGGATTTTAATCCTGAACAAATAATGGCTGTTAATTTTTCTAAAAATAAATTAATTATTGATGTTTTAATGTTTCTAGATAAAAGAACTTGTAGAAAATCAGATTTAATTATTACTGTTGGTAAGGATTTAGTAGAAACGGTTAATAAGAGATTTAATTATAAAGATGTTCCAAGTTCTATCATGATTAATAATTGGATTGATGATGAAGAAATATATCCATTAAGTAAAGATAACGATAAAGTATTAGAATTTAAAAATAAATATGGTTTAAATAATAAATTTATTATTATGTATTCCGGTAATATTGGCCTATATTATGATTTGGAAAATATTATTAAAGTAATAGAAAAAATTAAGGATGAAAATGTATTGTTTGTTTTTGTGGGAGAAGGGGCTAAGAAGAATACATTAGTTCAATATGTAAATGATCATAATATGAATAATGTAGTATTTATTCCTTATCAAAATAAAGAAGATTTAATTTATTCTTTAAATGCAGCAGATGTACATTTATGTATAAATGCTAAGGGTATAAAGGGTGTATCTTGTCCTAGTAAGTTTTATGGTATAGCTGCTTGTAGTAAACCGGTTATTGGTGTTCTAGAAAAGGGTTCTGAGATATATTCCATTATTGATAAGACAAAGTGTGGCCTATTAAGTGAGCCTAATGATTATGATTTATTAGAAGCTAATATAAAGGAAATAATCAATAGAAAAGATTTAGATGATATGGGTAATAATGGTTATAAATATTTGAAGCAATATTTAACTAAAAAAGAGGCTACAAATAAGTATAAGAAGGCAATTAAGGATTTATTATGAAAGTGCTTTTGATTTCACAACTCTATCCTTGTTTTGGTGGTATCCAAAATTGGGCTAAAGAATATATAGAATATTGTAAAAATAATAATGTAGATATTCATGTGGTTGATGCTTCTGTTGTAGGTAAAAGAAGTATTGATTCTAATGATAGAGTAGATATTAAAGAAGAAGTTAATAGATGTTTTTCTATATGGAAGAATATTAAAAAAGAATTAAAAGAAAATAAATTTGATATTGTTCATTTAAATAGTGCTTGTTCATCTAAGGGCATTATAAGAGATTATATTAGTGCCAAGATAATTAAAAAATATAAATGTAAATTAATACTTCATTGTCATTGTAATATCAAAGATCAATTAAGAGGCAATACATATTTTTTTAATAAACTAATTAAATTAAGTGATAAGGTACTGGTATTAAATGATGATTCTTATAATTTTGTCTTAGATTATAAAAAAGATGATGTTTATAAAGTTCCTAATTTTATAGATGAAAGTTATATTGTTGATAAAAGAGAAATCAATGATGAAATTAAAAATGTCTTATATGTAGGCCATATAAGACATACCAAGGGTATTAAGGAAATACTAGATGCTAGCAAGCATTTTAAGGATATTAATTTTATATTATGTGGTCCTATAGTAGATAAAGATTTGATAAGCGATTTAGATAATGTAAAGTTTATTGGTTCTAAAAATCATGATGAAGTTAAACAATTGATGTTAAATTCTGATGTATTTTTATTTCCTTCTTATACGGAAGGCTTCTCTTTATCAATATTAGAGGCAATGGCTTGTGGACTTCCAATTATTACTACCGATGTAGGGGCTAATAAAGAATGTATAAAAGATGGTGGAATTATTATTGATACAAGAAATAGTAAGGATATTGTAGAGGCCATTGATAAATTAAAAGATAAAAATATTAGATTATCTATGTCTAGATGCAATATTGACAGAGTAAGAATGTATACTACAGATTTAGTGCTAGATAAATTATTTAAACTATATAAGGATGAATATGAATAAGGTAAGTATAGTTGTTCCTATTTATAATACAAATGTTGATGATTTTAAAAGATGTTTAGATAGTATTTTAAACCAAACTTTTAGTAATTATGAAATATTTGTAATAGATGATGGAAGTAAAGATGAATTAAGTAATAAGTATAAAGAATTATGCCTAATGGATAAGCGCATAAATTATTTAAAAATTATTAATGGCGGGGTGTCTAACGCTAGAAATGTTGGCATCAGTAAGGCTACAGGAAAATATATCTGTTTTATAGATTCTGATGATACGGTAGATAAAGATTATCTAAAAGAATCAATTTATTATATGGAAAAAGAAAAAGTTGAGCTAGCTATTGGGAAAATAGATTATGTAAATTATATTGATAATCAAGGGAATGATTATATTACCATTTTAAACAAAGATAATATTAATGATTTGAATAGGGCTATTGATATGTGTCCGCAAAACACTTTCAAATATATTATTAAAAGTACTTTTGCTGGAAAAATGTTTCTTTTAGACACAATAAAGAATAATGGAATATTATTTCCTGTTGGAATTAGAAATAGTGAAGACCACTTATTTTGTAACTACTATGCAAGCGTAATAAAAAGCACTATTTTTATACCCAATGTTTATTACCACTACTATCAAAATGATTATTCTTTTTCACATACTGATTTAGAATCGAATTACATAGAAACAACACTACCGTATTGGAATAAGGTGGTCGAAATGAATAAAGATGGAAAAGATGATATTTTAATAAATTTTCGCTATAGATTGCTTGTAAAAGATTTTTTTAAAGCTATTAGAAAAGATATTATTAAAAGAAACAAGTCATATGATGAAAAAATAAATGATATTAATAACCTATATAATGAAAACGCAATTATCGAAATATATAAAAATGTTTCATATTGTAAAAATTTATTAGATAATGTTCGTATATTTTTATTTAAAAACAAAATGATTAGGATTATGTATGCATCGCAATATTTAAGATATAAGGCAAAAGTATTATTGGTGGGTGAAAAATGTTAATAATCAAGATAAGTGGCGGACTTGGGAATCAAATGTTTCAATATGCTTTATATAAAGAGATGTTGTTTCTAGGCAAAAATTGTAAGATGGATAAGCTTTCTTATTTGAAAGATGGTTTTGGAAGATCGTATTCATTGGATATATTTCCGAATATCAATATTGAATTTGATAGTAAAGTTCAAAGTGCATTTTATAGATCATTTGGAAAGTTAAATAAAACATATTATTGTGAAAAAGAAGAGTTATCAATTGATAAACATATATTTGATATAGATAATGGTTTTATTAGTGGCTATTTTCAAAATGAAGAATATTTTAAAGATGTAAAAGAAGAATTATTAAAGGACTTTGTTTTTGATATAAAGGATGAAGAAGTATTAAAACAAGCTTCTATTTTATCTAATAATAATTCAGTAAGCATCCATATTAGAGGTAATGATTATTTAAAATTAAATGATAGATATGGAAATATTTGTACTTATGATTATTATAAAAAAGCAATTGAATTAATGAACAATAAGATTGATAACCCCAAATATTATGTTTTTACAGATGATATAAACTATGCAAAAGAATTATTAAAAAAACAAGATTATGTTATTTTAGATAGACCTGATAATTATAAAGACTATTATGATATGTATTTAATGTCTTGTTGTAGACATAATATAATTGCCAATAGTTCATTTAGTTTCTGGGGTGCATATTTAAATAGAAATAAAGATAAAATGGTAATATGTCCTAAGATTTGGGATAACTTATATAAGAATAAACAAGTGTACTGTAATGATTGGAAAGCTATATGAATAATGAATTAATTTCGGTAATTATGAGTGTTTATAATGAAACGATTGAAGAACTTGATAGGAGTATTAGTTCGATCCTTAATCAATCATATTCAAATATTGAATTTATCATTATTAATGACAATCCAGATAATAAGACAATCAAAAAATATCTTGTTGATTTAAGGGATAAAAGATTAAGAATATATAACAATGATTCTAATATAGGATTAGTAAAGAGTTTGAACAAAGCTCTTAAATTATGTAATGGTGGCTATATCGCTAGGATGGATGCGGATGATTATTCTCATGTAGATAGATTATTAAAAGAGCTAAATTTTTTAAAAGAAAATAACCATGATTTAGTTGGATGTTTTGATTGCGAAGTAAGATCAGATAAAAAAAGTTACTTTAAAAAGCCTATACATGATAAAGAAGTAAACAAGATATTAAGAAAAAGAAATTGTATGTCTCACCCTACATGGCTTGTTAAAAAAGAAGTATATGATAAATTAAATGGCTATCGTAATATTATGGGATGCGAAGATTATGACTTTTTACTAAGAGCATTAAATAAAGGCTATAAGATAGGGAATTGTCCTGAATATTTATTAGATCACTATGTAAGAGATATAAGCATTTCTAGATCTAATAAAGCGCTCCAACTTATAATTAGTGATTATTTATCTAAAAATATAAAAAATTTAGATAATATAAACATTGATGATTTTATTAATTTAGATAAAACAAAAAAAGATGTTGATTCTTACAATAAATGTAACCAACTTCTAAGAGATAAAAAATATATTTCATTATTATTTAACAAATGGTTTTATAAAAGAATTAAATCTAAGATTGAGTATGTTTTAAATATTTAATATCATCTACCACATCACTTAAAAATAATAAAGAAATATTAAATCTAATATTTAATCCATAATTGTCCATTAAAGCATATATTAAAAAGAATAAGGCTATCGCTAACATGTGATAGTCTTTTATTTTTATTAGTTTTTTGTTTAATAATGTTAATAACAAAATATATACAAATGTACAAATAATACCAAAATATTCAAGTAAAAATAAGTACATATTATCAAGCCATAACAAAGAACTTTTAAATAAGTGAATTCCATGGATTTGATAATAACTGTAGGCTTGTGTAAATCTTATTGTGAAAGTTTCTAAAAAAGATGATGCTTCTGCTGGTTTAATGACAAACATACAAATTAAAGATAATATCAATAACAATAATGGAGATATTATGGTTAATGATTTTAATATATTGTTTTTGTTGTTACATACAAATTTGCTATAGAAAATAATTATTGGAAATATCACCAATATTAAAGCACTTGTTCTAGTATTTGGCACAAAATATAAAAATAAAGCACTAATTTCAAATGTTATGATGCTTAAGACTTTTTTGTTTTTGAGGTATAAATACCATAAGCCAAATAAAATTGTACAGAAATGAATACTGAAATAGCTTGGATGTTTAAAGCCGAAGTAGCATCTAAATCTTGGAGGTGCTACAAAATAGACCGAAACTACGCCGCATAAAATACCAATCAAAGAAATTAGATAAGTTATTAAAGATGTATATATAAATACTTTAATCACTTTATTTTTATCTACTTTATAGGCTGTTAATACAAATGCTAATGATTGAATCATATATATAGATTTGCAAAAATAAAATGATATTAGAAAAGGTATACTTATTAAAATACATTTATAACAGTATTCCTTATCAATTAAGTATAAGGATAATATCCTAGGCAATAAAAACGCAAGAGATATTATGATTCTTATGTTGTCAAATTTATTAATATAGACAGTAAAAGAATCAATTGAGCTTAGCCAAGTAAAAGAAAGTAGTCCTATTGCTAAAGATATGTAGTAAAAATTATTAGAATTCTTTTTTAAAAAATCTCTTATTTGCATACAAGTAATTATATCCTAGCTATATTATAATAAAACAAGAGTTATATTAAGAAGGGGGCAAAAATGAAACTTAAAATTAAGAACATATATATACCATTAGGCATTTTAATAAGCTTATTTATGTTACCAATTATTCTAACATCTCTATACAGTAGACCTTTGGTTGATGATTTTTGGTATGCAACTCTTGTACACGAATATATTGAGAATGGGAACTGGAATATTTTTGGTTTGATAAGTAAGGCAGCAGAAACCGTAGTGAAGTTTTATAATAGTTGGCAAGGTACATATACTAGTGCATTTATCATGTCTTTGCAACCTGGAGTAATAAATGAAAAATATTATTTCATAGGTTCTTTTTTGTTAATGTTTATAGGATTTATTTCAATTTTTTACTTTATTAAGACAATATATAAAATATTAAAAATTGAAAATAAACGCTATATATTTTTATCTATATTAATTTTTGCGGTAATTTTTCAACAAATTCCCGATATGGCACAAGGCGTATATTGGTTTAATGGTTCTTACCATTATATGTTTTATATATTTTTAAGCTTAATTAATTTAACATTCTGTATAAAATATCTGTCTTTAAAAAATAAAAAGTATTTAATTTTAAGTTGCCTATTTTCGCTACTTATTTCTGGTGGTAGCCAAGTAACTTCTTTTATGAATCTTCTAATGATGATGTTTTTGACAATTTATGGAATATTTAAAAAGAAACAACAAATTGGTTTATCTTTTTTATTTGCGATAATTGGTTTTATCATAATGTATCTAGCGCCTGGAACATCTATAAGATCTAATACGCTTGGAACAACAAGCGTTATTAAAACCATTTATTTAACTTTTATAAGAAGCTTTGGCTTTATGAGTCAATATATTAGCAGAAATACCGTCTTTTACTTTTTAGCTATAATTTTGTTTACATTATTTAATTATAAAAAAGAATATTTTAATGATAAGCTTTTTAAAGTCTCGCCTATAATATATGCGTTTATTTCCTGGATAATTTATTGTGGTACGATTGCACCTTCTTTTTATTCTTTAGGATTTATAGGGCCAGGAAGAGTTATAGACGCAATACATGCTTATTTAATAATTTCATTAACGGTGTTAATAATTTATTCAACTTGTTATATTTTATATAAGTACATAGATATAAAAGATTTGAGCAATGAAATAAATGAACTACCCCGGGTCAAGACCCGGGGTATCTGACACAAGCGATGCAAATGTTACTTGAACAAATGTATCTGCCTATAAT
>CAVKAO010000030.1:0-24035 GCA_963654705.1 Oscillospiraceae bacterium | reverse complement strand
GGGTAATATTGTTCTTATAAAGGATTGACACTCGGTGTGTTCTTTAACGTAATTTTCAAACGCTCTTCTAGGGTAATATTGTTCTTATAAAGGATTGACACGCCCGCCCATGTTTTTAAAGTCAATTTTTATGTAGACAACTATTAGGGCAATATTGTTCTTATAAATACTTAAGCAACCTAAAAAGATGTATAAATGTTCATTGATAGTTCTATGAATATTTATACATCTTTTTATATTTAGTTCATTTTAGAGGGTTTCATAATTGACAAAAGGTCGGTATGCCGATATAAATTAAATATAGGAGTCGGTGTATATGACTTTACAAGAATTACTAGATAACAAAGAGATTACAAAATACCACTTATCTAAAATTAGTGGGGTTCCTAAGACAACCATTATTGATATATGTAATGGTAAGAGTTCTATTGAAAAATGTTCTGCTAAAACAATTCAACAAATAGCTATTGCATTAAATTGTTCTATGGAGGAGATAATGGAATTAGATGAACCAGAAAAATATGATCCTATTACTGGTCATCCAGAAGATAAATCATATTTGGAATGTGGGCTACCACCATTTTTAAAAGAGTCAATTCAGAAAATGCAAGATTCTTGGGATATTTTAGATAAAGGAGAAAAGGATCTTCACTGGGATATATGGTGGTGCAATTTAAATGCGGATATAAATTCTTACGAAGTTGAACATATCATATCAAGTGAACAAGCTTGGTATTTAAGAGAAAAATACTTAAGGATGGAAAGGTGCTAACTTATAGATAAGCTTCAAGAGGATTTTTATAAATTAATGCTTAAAAAGCGTAAAGAAAAAATATTAGATGTTTCATTAAAAAAACTACAAAAACAAAAAACCGATATTTAATATCGATTTTTTGTATTATGTAAATCTATATTGTTTTTATTTACAATCTTACCAAATATTATGCGTAGTAGGTCCCTTCTTTTTACCAATTAATACTACAACAACACAAGCAAGCACTAATACCACACAAGATATACCACTGCCTTCTACACCAAAGCCTACATTATAAAAGAAGCTTGATCTAGCATTGGCGGCATCTAGTTTAAATATTGAATAAGGTGTTACAACACCACTATTTGGTAGTCCAAGAAGAATGTTTTGCGTGAAGTTCCAGGCCGCATGTATACCAAAGGCACACCATAATGAATCAAAATAGTAAACCATTAAAGTAAATAGTAAGCCGGTAAGTAAAAGATTAATAAAAGATGTTACGTTTATACCTGTATTTCCAAGATGTCCTAGTGCAAATAAGAGAATATTGCCAATAATCGCAACAAGTGGATTATTATATATTCTTCTTAAATGTTGATAAAGAAAACATCTAGTTATAAGTTCTTCGGCAGATGATTGAATAAATACAGCTATAAACAAAAGAATAAATGTTAAAGGATTAAAAGTATTAAATGATAGATGGATATCACCATTTAATAGCGCCGTTAAAGCACAAAAGGCATTTAAGCTAAAGCCTAATATAATACCAATTAATAAAAATTTAATATTATTACCTTTTGCTTTGGTGTTTACTGCATTAATTAATGGTTTATTAGCTGGGATAAGTAAGCATAAAAAGAAAATTAACCAAATTCCCCAGAAATTAAGATATTGTTTACCTATTATCCAAGCACTATTGCTTGATAATTGCGGGAAGATATTATTAATAATCCTTGTTGACATTCCTACAATACTACCAACTATTAATAAAAGGGTAGCTAATACATAATAAAGTGGTAAAGAAAATATTTTCTTTAAAATATTTGAATTATTGTTTTCCATAAAACGTCCCTCCGTTAAGCACTATTTTAATATACATTAAGAAAAAGAGGTTACCCTCTTTTATAAATTAGCTTCTTTTAAGTATCTAGCTATCGCATCCTTATAATCAGGAAGTGGTGTAAAACCATTTTTAATTAGCTTTGTTTTATTAAGTCTAGAATTAAATGGCCTTTTAGCCTTGCTTAAGCCATATTCTTCACTAGTAACAGGAATAACTTTTGTATTAAGACCATATTGTTTATATATTTCCTTGGTAAAGTCATACCAACTTATATAACCACCTTCGTTTGTAGCGTGATAATAACCATACTTGTCAGTTTCTATCATATCCACTAAAAGTCTTGCTAAATCATAAGTATAAGTAGGAGTACCAATTTGATCATTTACTACCCTTACTTCATCATGACTTTTACCTACATTAATCATTGTTTTAATAAAGTTATTACCATTTAAACCAAATACCCAGGCAATTCTAACAATAAAATATTTTTCTAATGTATTAACGATAGCCTTTTCACCAAGCAATTTGGTTTCCCCATAATAGTTAAGTGGTTGAAAGTCTTTATCATCAGGTTCCCAAGGTCTTTCACCCTTACCATTAAAAACATAGTCAGTAGAAAGATAAAGCATCTTGGCATCAATTTGTTTAGCACATTTAGCTATATACTTGCTACCATTGACATTAATATTAAATACCTTAGCTTTTTTATCCTCATCTTCAGCTAAATCAACTGCTGTCCAGGCAGCACAATGGATAATCGCATCAGGTTTGATGTTTGATAATACTTCAAATACTTTTTCTTTATCAGTGATATCAAGTCCCTTATAGGTATTAGTAGTAACAGGACTATTATCGCTTATGCCATTATATTTTTCGGATATATCACTAGCTACTACAGTATGCCCTTTTTTAATTAATTCATTTACTACATCATGGCCAAGTTGACCATTAACACCTGTAACAAATAGTTTCATTATCTACCCTCATACATCTTCTTATAGTAATCCTTATAATTACCACTAGTAATATTGTTTAACCACTCCTCATGATTTAGATACCATTTAATAGTCAAAACAATACCTTTTTCAAATGGTGTTTCTGGATACCAACCAAGCTCTTCTTTAATCTTGCTTGGATCAATACCATATCTTCTATCATGGCCAAGTCTATCAGTAACATGTTTAATTAATGATTCATTAATACCTGCATCATTTAATTCTTTAGAAAGGTTTTCAATAATGGTTTTTACAATAAAAATATTAGTCCTTTCATTATGACCACCAATATTATAGACTTCACCAAGTCTACCGCCATTTATTACCATATCAATGGCTTTGCAATGATCTTTGACATATAGCCAGTCTCTTATTTGTAAGCCATCACCATATACTGGTAATTGTTCATGATGTTTTACATTGTTTATCATAAGAGGAATTAATTTCTCAGGAAATTGATAAGGACCATAGTTATTTGAACATCTAGTAATATTGATAGGCATTTTATAAGTATCATAGAAGGCTTTTACAAACATATCAGCACTAGCCTTACTACTAGAATATGGTGAATGTGGGTCTAGTGGTGTAGTTTCAAGGAAATAGCCATCTTTACCTAATGTTCCATATACTTCATCGGTTGAAACTTGAAGATATTTCTTACCTTCTTTCCATTTACCATCTTTATACCAAGCGTCCTTAGCACGTTGTAACAAATTAACGGTACCTAATACATTAGTCTTAACAAAGATTTCAGGATCAGAAATACTTCTATCAACATGTGATTCAGCTGCAAAATTAACAACATAGTCAATATCATATTCTTTAAATAGACTTTCGATTAAGTCTTTATCACAAATATCCCCTTTTACAAAGATATGTCTATCATCATCTTTAATATCACTTAGATTCTCTAAATTTCCAGCATAAGTTAGTTTATCAACATTAATTAATCTAATATCTTTATATTTCTCCAACATATAATAGACAAAGTTAGAGCCAATAAAACCTGCACAACCAGTTAATAAATAAGTTTTCATTTCTTCACCTCATAAATAAAGTTTGCGTCACATTCTTCTAATGTAGGAAGTATCTTATCTTTATCAGAAAGAATTGGTGTAATACCCTTTAGTAATGATCCCCAATCAACATTGATTGTCTTATCATCATATCTAATACCACCTTCGCTTGTTTTATTATACAAATTATCGCACTTGTATTGAAACTCAACATCATCACTAATAGTAAGAAAACCATGAGCCATTCCATGAGGCATGAAAAACATACGCTTGTTTTCACCACTTAATTCTACGCTAACCCACTTACCATAAGTAGGAGAACCTTTTCTAATGTCAACTGCCACATCAATGACCTTTCCTTTTGTACATCTTACAAGCTTACTTTGACAATAGGGCTCTTTTTGATAATGCAATCCTCTTAAAGTACCCTTGCTTGCACTATATGACATATTATCTTGAACAAAGTTTACATCAATGCCCATTTCTTTAAATTTCGCTTCATTATATGTTTCCATAAACCAACCACGATTATCCCCAAAGACATCGGGTTCAATAATATATACACCCTCTATTGCAGTATTAATTAACTTCATTGTTCAATATACTTTCCTTCTAATACATCCATTAAGTATTGACCATATTGGTTCTTTTTCATAAGCTCATAAACTTTTAAAACATCATCTTTGCTTATCCAACCATTTAAATAAGCAATCTCCTCAAGACAAGCAATCTTACGATGTTGATGAGTTTCAATAGTCTTTACAAAAACGGTCGCATCAACTAAAGATTCATGAGTACCAGTATCTAACCAAGTAAAACCTCTTCCAAGTAGTTCAACATTAAGCATTTGCTTTTTAAGATAAATTTGATTAATATCAGTAATTTCAAGCTCTCCTCTTTTAGAAGGCTTTAAGTTTTTAGCATATTCAACAACCTTATTATCATAAAAGTATAAACCCGTTACACAATAATTAGATTTAGGATGTTCAGGCTTTTCTTCAATAGAAATAGCCTTGCCATTATTATCAAATTCAACTATGCCAAATCTTTCTGGATCATCTACATAGTAGCCAAAGATAGTAGCACCCTTTCCTTTTTGGGCGTTATCAACAGCCGACATAAGTCTTTTCTTTAGTCCATGGCCATGGAAAATATTATCGCCAAGTATCATACAAACACTGTCATCACCAATAAAATCTTCACCAATTATAAAGGCTTGGGCTAAGCCATCAGGGCTTTCTTGAATCTTATAGCTTAGATTTACACCAAATTGTTTACCATCACCCAATAACTCTTTAAATCGTGGCGTATCACAAGGTGTTGAAATAATTAAAATATCTCTAATGCCCGCACTCATTAATACAGACATCGGATAATAAATCATTGGCTTGTCATAGATTGGTAATAATTGTTTACTAGTAACCATTGTAAGAGGAAAAAGTCTTGTACCACTTCCTCCAGCTAAAATAATGCCTTTCATTTATAGTACCTCTTCTAACATTACTATAAATGGTGCCCTAAGGGCACAGTCAACTCTTATTTATGACAAATAAAGATTCCTGCATCCTTAGTTACTTTAAAATTATGTTCACACTTTTTAAAAACAAAGTTTTTAAATTCCTTAAACTTATCCACGATATATCTATTTTGATTACCATGACAAGACAAAATATAACGAACTAAGATATTAGGATCGCTTATCAATAGCTCATCTTGATAATCCAACCAAACAATATCATTAAAATGCTTAGAAAGTATAGAATAGCCATTTTCTTTACCATATATTTCATATAGTTTATTCTTTGATAATTCGATTCTTTCATCAAATTCTTTAACTAAATTAGTTATTTCTTTCATATGATATTTGGAGTAAGTACTAGATACAAATAAGCCATCTTTTTTAAGTATTCTATTAATATTATTTAAGGCTTTGTTTAGATCATCTAAATAGAAAAGCACATGATTGGCAATAACCACATCATAACTTTCATCTTCTTCATTTATATCCATCGCATCAATTACTTTAAACTTAAAACGTTTATCTTTTTTAAGCTTTTCATCAATGTCTTTAAGCATACCAAAAGAGATATCAGATAAGGTTATTTCAATATTTTGGGGTAAATAATCATAGTTTGTAAGCCACATACTACCATCCCCACAACCAAGTTCTAATACTTTAATATTTTCTTTAATTTGACAATTTTGATAAATAAAAGAAAACCAAGGCATAGGATTATTAGAATATAAATTGTGTAAAGAAATACGGGCTTCAATATTGGTAGAATCTTCATATTGTTTTTTTATAGCCTCTTCCATTTCCTTAAGATTAACCATATCAATAAGGTTAGAATAATCTATTTTATTACCACTTTTTAACATATCACTGGCACTATCTAAGGCCTTAGAAATGTTTTTAAGCTGAATTATCTTCTCATTAACAAAATACTTTTGCATAGCCAAGGACTTATTTATAAAAGATGCATCATTATTATAGATAGTCATTTGTTTGATATCGTTTAAAGAAAAACCAAGGTATTTTAAAAACAAAACCTCTGATAACTTAGCTAAATCATCTTCACTATAAAAACAATGTCCTTTTTCATCAATATAAGAAGGAGTAATAATATTAAGACTTTTGTAGTATCTTAAGGTCTTTTTACTAATATGGGCCTTATTTATAAATTGTCCACTTGAATAGTAGCCATCTTTTTTCATACTAATCCAAAATCAATATTCCTAAGCTCTACATCAACATTTAAAAGCTTTACTCTTACGCTTTGACCTATCTTATAAGTATTAAGGCCGTTGCTTAAAGTATTATTTTCAAACTCATAATAATCGTCTAAATTCTTTACATGAACTAGTCCTTCAACACTATTATCAAGTCTTACAAAAAAGCCAAAGGAAGTAACACTGGTAATAACACCGATAAACTTATCGCCAATCTTATCTTTCATATATTCACACATTTTTAGATCAACAATTTCTCTTTCGATCATTGTGGCACACTTTTCTCTTTCATTAGCCTTATTGGCAATAGATTCTATCTTTAGCTTATAGCTATCTATATCTTCACTATAATTGAAGATATATTTCTTTAAACAACGATGAACAATTAAATCAGGATATCTTCTAATTGGTGATGTGAAATGACAATAATGTTCTAGTCCTAAACCATAGTGACCTTGACAGTTGCCACTGTATAGGGCCTTGGCCATACTCCTTAGAAGCATATCGTTTACTAAGGCAAATTCGTTTGTGCCAATATATGTAGAAAGACATTTTTGTAGTGCGCTTGCTTCAATCTTGAATTTATTGCCTTTAAAGGTATAGCCAAGGGTGGCCATGGTATCGATAAAATCAGATATTTTATCAGGTTTTGGATAATCATGATTACGATATATCATTGGCATATTTAGATAGTACATATGACTAGCTACAGTGGTGTTGGCTTTAATCATAAAGACTTCGATCATTTCTTCAGCTTTACCAGAAATGCGCGGTTTAATATCAACTACTTTACCATTTTCTTCAACAATAATTGGCTCAATAGTATTAAATTCAATACCACCTTTTTCTTTTCTTAATTTATCTAAGATTCTTGATAAACGATAAGCTTGAAATAGCATATCTTTTACATCGCTATATTCTTCTATTAATTGCTTATCATGTTCAAATATTTTGTTTACTTTATTATAAGTAAGACGATGTTTACTTTTGATAACACTTGGATAAATATCATAGTCTAAAAGACCACCATTATAGTCAATGTGCATACTACAAGTAATGGTGTATCTTTCTTTATTTTCCATTAAGGAACATAGATTATCAGATAATTTAAAAGGTAACATAGGAATAACTTTACCTGGGTAATATATTGAAGTACCTCTATTATAGGCTTCCTTATCTAAATCACTATCTTCTTTAACATAATTTGTTACATCAGCTATTGAAACATGTAAAAGATAACCATCTTCTTTTTCTTGTACACATATCGCATCATCAAAGTCTTTCGCATCATCACCATCAATGGTTACAAAAGGATAATCTCTTAAATCTTTTCGATTTTCTAAAAAAATGGTTTCATCTATCTCTTCGCAATATTTAAGTAGTTTATTAGTAAATGGTTTAGGTGCCTTATTTTCTAATAGTATAGTTTCAATAATTGTCTCTTCAGCATTAGCTTTACCAATTACTTTATCAATCTTTAATTCTTTTTTAGGATAGCTAGAGATATAGCACCTAACTTTATAGTTGGGCTTTAACTCATTTTTAAAGTCTTTTTGATTAACTACTTTAAAATCCTTTAAGCGATAATCATCAGAAAAGAAATATAGCTTATTTTTTCTAAAGACCATCGTACCTAAAATATATGTAAAGTCTCTTTCAATTATCTTAATTAAAGTAACTGAACTTTTATTTTCTTTATAAAGGATCTTATCGCCACTAAAAAGTAATGTATTAGAATCATAGTTTACTTCTAAGTCATTTACATAAGCTCTTCCTTTATATAAATCAACAACGCCTTCTTTAAAACAATCAGCTAAATAAATAATGCCCTTTTCTTCATAAGCCTTCTTTTCATAGATTAGCTTATTTACTTCTTTGTTTAATTTGATAAAGTCACTACTACTATTTAAGTTGAGGATATTAGCCAATTCATCAACACTTTTGGGATTGTCTTTTAATGTTTCAATAAGTTTTCTTTGCATGTCTTAATTATATCAACATCCACCCTTTAAGGAACATGTGGCATTCTCTTGTGCTTTATTTAAACCAACATCTTCTTCATTTAGGGTAATACTTCCATCTTCCAATACAAAACAAGGTATGCCAATACTACCGTTTTTCTTACATTCATCAAATACCTTATTAGTATCTCTTAGTCTAATAAATTCCTTTAGATTTTTAACATCTTCACCGATATCTATTATTTTAAAATTCTTATTATCTTTAACTTGTAAATGTACATTAATACAATCAGGACATGTTTCCATACTATATATCTTAATCATTTGTATTCCTCCATCACCTTTAAGATAACATAACTTATTTAAATATCTTATTTTAATGACTATAATAAGTATTCGTGTCATTTAGTGTAGAAAATCATAAAATATTCATGTATTTTAGTGTGGATTTTAAGCTAAAAATAACACTAAATTACACGAATGAAAAATAGAAATTATCAAATGCCCATTCTTTACTAGCAACCAAACCAAATTAAATGATGTTTCTAATTAATAAACAGTTATAATTATTATATTTAAGCGAGGTTTTACATGAAGAAATTATTTGGTGAAATAAAGATGACATGGTGGAAAGTTATAGTCTTTGCCATTGTTGTTGGTGTAATAGTTGGACTGTTGATGTGTGTTAATGCCTTCTATGACACATCATTTAGAGATATTGGTATAACCCATGAATGGTGGATACTATTTGCCATAATTGTAGTAGTAAATTGTTCTAAAAGCTATGAGGCAGCCTTTAACTGTTTCTTGTTTTTCTTAATAAGTCAACCAGTAATCTATGGTACTGAAGTGCTTATGCATCATATTACTTTACAAGAAGCTATTCATTTTTATTATCCTAACTGGTTTATTCAAACATTACTTACTTTACCTGGTGGTTTTATTGCCTACTTTTGTAAGAAACAAAATCCTTTTGGTGCCATCATATTAGGTATTGGCAATACTTTAGAAGTATTGATGGGTGTCCACTATACGTCGGCTGTAATTAAAAACTTCCCTCATCATCTTCTAACTGCAATCTTTTGTTTTGTAGTAGTAGCTATTACTAATATCTATGTTCAAAAAGATAAAAAGAATCGTCTTATTTCGATTCTTACAACGCTTGTTTTAATTGCCCTATTAACTATTTGGTTAATTATGAATAATCGTACTTTCTTAGCCTAGTATGGAAATAGAAAAAGAGATTGCAAAATTAGTTAAAGAAAATGGTGGTCGCACTTTTTATGTGGGTGGCTATGTTAGAGATAAGCTATTAAATATTGAAAACAAGGATGTGGATATTGAGGTCCATGGCATAAGCGAAGATACTTTATATAAGATATTAAAAAGTCTTGGTACACCATTAGCATATGGTAGTAGTTTTGGTGTTTATTCTTTAAGTGGTTATAACATTGATATCGCCTTGCCTAGAAGTGAAAAATTAATTGGTAAAAAGCATACTGATTTTAGGATTGATGTTGATCCTTTTATTGGCTATAAAAATGCTTGTAAAAGAAGAGATATTACTATTAATACCATAATGATGGATGTTTTAACTGGTGAAATACTTGATTATTATTCAGGCATTAATGATTTAAATAATAAGATAATTAGATATGTTGATAAGGATAGCTTTGTTGAAGATCCTTTAAGGGTATTAAGAGTGGCTCAATTTGCCGCAAGATTACAGTTTAAAGTTGATGAAGATACAATTGATCTATGTAAGAATATTGATTTATCTTATTTATCAAGAGAAAGAATTGAAGAAGAGCTAAGAAAGGCCTTACTTAAGGCTAATAAGCCTTCTATCTTTTTTGATGTCTTAAATAAGATGAATCAGCTTTCCTATTGGTTTAAAGAAGTAGAAGATTTAATCAATATAAAACAAGATCCTATTTATCATCCTGAGGGTGATGTCTATATCCATACTATGCAAGTTCTTGATAGATGCGCTAAATATAGAGATGTAGTAAGTGATGCATATTCCTTTATGTTACTTGGACTAACCCATGATTTTGGTAAGACTATTACAAGTGAAGAGATTGATGGTAGAATTCATGCCTATAATCATGAAATTGATGGCATACCTATTGTAGAAGCTTTCTTAAAGAGAATCAGTAATCGTAAGGATGTCATTAAGTATGTAAAGAATATGGTTACTATGCATATGGAGCCTAATAAAAAAGCGAATAATAATTCTTCAATCAAGTCCACTAATAAGATGTTTTATAACTGTATTAGTCCAAAGGATTTAATTTATTTCTCAATATGTGATAGTGGCAAAACTGACAATCTTAATTTCTTAAATGAAAGATATAAGATTTATGAAGAAATAATAAATAAGCCCTATATAACGGGCAATGATTTAATCAAGGCTGGTATAAAGCCTAATGAAGATTTTCATAAGTTACTAGAGTATGCGACTAAATTAAGGCTGGCTAATGTAGACAAAGATTCAGCTTTAAAACAAACTTTGGCCTATTATAAAGATATTAAAAAGTCTAATTAATACCCGAAAGGTTATGTGAAAAACAAAATGAATAAGAGGATGATGGAGGATTTCATCCTCTTTTTCTACATTATTCTTTATGGAATATAACTTATATTAACGAATTTGCGGTAATTGGCGTAAATTATATCGACGAAAATGCGGTAAAACAGCATAATTATATCGACGAATTTGCGGTAGAATGTGCAAAATAAGAAAAATACACATCAATATGGCCCTAAAAAATCTGAGTCAAAAAGTTCAGAAAAGAAGGAATATGCTGGCCAAAAGAAAAGTCCAAGGAGTGCGATTGGTATCCAACAAAGAATCTCATAAAAATAAATTTGTATTTTGAAAAGACCAAAACTAAACATAGCTAAATAATCCTTTCTTTCTTCCGCTTTATACATGTGTAATAAAACATATGCAAATTGGATAATTTGTCCAGGACTTAAGACAAATAAAATAATTGATAAAAATTTACGTCCAATTGATAAATCTTTATTTTTTAAATTTTGCACAACTTTGCAATCATTAAGTGTTCTAGCATCATATGAGTATCTAATATATTCCATAGTTTAATTCTCCTTCATTAATTACATTCACATATTACTGATTCTTTATCAGGATTGATTGATGCTGAAGAAAAATATAAACAATGTTTAATAAAAGCCCAGAAGATGATACTGGGCAAATAATAGTTAAGAAGATATTAATGAAAAAAATTTAAAAGCCTATTATGTGTTCATATTAAAGGACATAGATTCATATTATTTTTCAAATAAATCGTCCATTGTGACTACTGCGCTTATATTTGAAGAGTATGAATTTTCAATTAAGCCATATGTTGTTATTAGGGTTGGTTTAATTGCGTATTTAGTTTTAGATGCAATTATTAAATCATTTATTTTATTTCTAATTTTTAAATCAGTTTCCTTATCAATTATGTATTGAGAATTTGAATACTTTATTTCGCATAAGTTAATTACCTGATCTTTTCTAATAATCAACATATCGATTTGCGATCCAACAATGCCATTATCTATATCGGCATTTGTTTTAAAAGAATATACTTCTGTTAATACACCTGAGATTCCCAATTTATTTTTAATTTGCTTTATATGATTAAAACAAACCCTTTCAAATGCTAAACCAAGCCATGTATTAATTCTTGGTGTATTTATTTGATTAGTCCAAAAGTGTTCTTCATTAGGATATTCTTTTAAGAAACTATGATAATAAAGAGTATAGGCATCAATTAATTGATAAATGGCGTTCTTCTTTTTATTGCCCAGGATATTATATTTTCTAATAAAGCCACATACTTCTAGCTCTTCTAATTTATTTGTTAAATCACCTGAGTTTTTAATCTTAGTTTCCTTTATTATTTCTTCCCTAGTTAGTCCTTTTTTCTTTTTAGCCAAGGCCTCAATAATTTTTAAATAACTTTCTGGTTTTTTGAAAATCGATGCATATAAATAATAATATTCTTGTCTTAATGGGGCATCTTTTTTAAATAAGATATTTTCAATATTTTGGCTTAAGCTATATTCTTTTTGTATAAGACCCCAATAAAATGGCACTCCACCAAAGATCATATAAAACTGCATTATTTGTTCCTTATTTAAACTTAGATTATTTTTATTCACAAACTCTAGACATTCATTTAAATTGAATGTTTCAACATGAATTTGATCAGTAAGCCTATTGTATAAGCCACCTTTATTATGTATTACTTTATTTAACATCCAAGATGTTGCGGATGTACATACTATCAAAACAACATCATCTCTAGCTGAGGCAAAACCATTCCAGAAGTTTTCTAGTGCCATCATCAAATCAGATCTAGCGCTATCCATCCATGATAATTCATCTAAAAAGATTATTTTTCTTTTTTCTGTTGATTGTCTAACTAAATCCTTTAAATAATCGAAAGCTTCTAGCCAATTTTTTGGTTTCTTTTTTACTTTTAATCCAGCATCCTTTAAAGAAGAGCTAAATTCAAATAATTGTTCTTTTAAATTCGCTTCATATAAACCAGTATAGCTAAAAGTAAACGTGTTATTAAATGTATTTCTTATTAAGAAAGTTTTACCTACTCTTCTTCGGCCATATACAGCTATAAAGTGCGACCTATTATCTAGAATAGCTTTGTTTAATATCTTTATTTCTTTTTCTCTTCCAACTAGCATATAAAACCTCCTTATAATTTACTTAATCCTTGTTTTTTTAATAGATTAAGTAAATTATAACGCACTTTTTATGAAAATTTAGCTAAAAACGTTATTATATTTTACTTAATCTATGTTTTTTAAGCACATTAAGTAAAAAATAACGCATTTTTATAAAACGTATTAACCGATTCAAATTTTTAAAAGCGTGTATATTAAAAAACCCAGTAGATGATACTGGGCAGGAGGAAAAAACACATAAAGATGAAATCTGTCTGTGTATTATTGTTATACTGTACGAATTAAAAAATGGTCAAAATGATAAATCTTTTATATCGATATTTGGTAGTTTTATATCATCTTGAATAAGGAACATCAACATGTATATTGGGTAATAAGTGATTTTATTTTCAACTTTGATGTTATAGTTTGAAAAAACAAAAGCTTCATCTAGATTATAGTTATTGATGTTTAAGATATTGTTTAAGGCGCTATGCCTTTGATAGCTTTTGCCACTTTTTATTTCAATAGGTAAAACCTTTCCATTATATTCGGCTATAAAATCAAGTTCGCCATATTTTTTACTATTATAATAATAGGTTTTAAAACCATGTGCCTTAAGTTCTTGAGCAGCTACATTTTCATATAATGCACCGTTATTGATATCTTTATTATCTCTAAGCAGTTGTGCTTTACTAGCTTTACCATAAAGAGTTGTAAGTAATCCAACATCGGATAAAAATAATTTAAATAGACTATTATTTTGATTTATTAAAAGTGGTATAGATGGTTCACTGACATTATATACAGGAATGGCTACACCAGCTGATGTCAGCCATAAAAAATTGTTTTCACTTCTTGAATAGCGCAATCCTTTTTTAATATCCGCAAAATTAAAACGTTTATTACTTTTATTTAATTCGGCAGGAATTAAATCATAAATTCGTGTTAAATATAGTTTCTTCTCTTGTTTTTCATAGCGTGTAAAATCTTTTTTATATTGAGTGATTATATCGTTATGTTCTATCATAACCGCATCTAAATCCTTAGTTTCCTTAAATTTGTCAACAGCCTTAGGCATCCCACCAACACAAAGATAGATGCCAAAAATACGCATCATTTTATTATGAATTGTTTCATCGACAGCTTGTTTGTTAATATAGCTTTTGTATAAGGACTTCTTTAAATCGCCGTTAAAATTATATAGTTGCAAGAATTCTTCAAAATCTAAAGGATACATAGTAAGTGTTTTTAAATAGCCAACTGGAGCTGATTTAATATTCTTTAGTTCAACACCAAGTAAAGATCCAGAGAAGATATAACGAAAAGATCCTTCATCTACCCAAAACTTTATCTTTGTGACAAGTTCTTTAAATTCTTGTATTTCATCAAAAAAGATAAAGGTGCTTCCTTTTATAAAAGGTTTATCCGAAAATAAAGATAGATTAGTAATTAAATCATCAACAGTTGTACTATTTGCAAGTAAAGGGATAAGTTCTGGATTATTTAATAAATTAAATTCAATATAGTTTATATTATTATCCGCTAATACTTTTCTAATAATAAAAGTTTTGCCAACCTGTCTTGCACCATCAATTAATAAAGCTTTATTATCGTTATTTATCCAATAATTAATCTTATCTTCTATTTTCCTTTTAAGCATTTTTATACCTCTATTAATTATAGTAAAACATTAATGTGTCATTTTTCCAATACATTTTTAAGTAAAAATGACACTTTTTCCGATAAAAATGCATTAATAATGTCATTTTTTCCATAAATAAAAAACCCAGAAGGAGAAAACTGGGCTAGAAAGAAGAGTACATAAGAGTATGAGGGAGGATCTCACCCCTTTCCTGTACACTTAAATAATACCGAGTAATATTGATAATTGGTTAAATTATCTTGGTGTACAAAAATTTTCCACCTACTTTTGTATAATAATAAGTATATGAAAGATAAGAAGACTAGTGTTTTTGCATTACTTAAAGTATTAGAAAAGTATAGTGATGAAGATCATGTTTTAAACAAGAGCGAATTACTAGAATTATTGGAAAGTGAATATGGTGTTAAGATAGATCGTCGTACTCTTTACAACAACATCAATATGCTTAAGGATTTTGGTTATGAGATTTCAGATTTTAAGGAGAATAATATTGGCTATTATTTAAAAGTAAGACAATTTGAAAAGTCTGAGATTCTCTATTTATGTAATGAGATTCATGCCTCTAGGTTTATTCCTAGCGCAATGAGTAAAGACTTAATTGAAAAGTTATTAAATACCCAAAATAAGTATTTTAAACAAGATTATGTTGATACAGTTTATTTGGATATTGAGAAGAAAGATAATCAACAATTATTTCTTAATATTGAACTTATTTCTAATGCGATAAAGAATAAAAATGTTATTTCTTTTGAGTATGTTAAGTATAACCTAGATAAGAAACTTGTTAAGACACGTGAGAAACCTTATATTAGAAGCCCCTATTATCTTGTGGTAAAACAAGATAAAGTCTATATGGTTTCTAAAAGTAGAAATCACGAGGGTTTTGATCACTATCGTTTGGATAGGATGCAAAATATTAAGATAGTAGATGACCAATACATCAATATTGAAAGCGATGAACCATATGCATATGCTAAAAACAAGTTATTTATGTTTAGTGGCAATGATATTAATGTAATCTTGAAGTGTAAAAACGAAGTAATTGATCAAATGATTGATACTTTTGGTAAAAATGTTCATATATATAAAAACGATGATGATACTTTCTTGTTATATGGAAAGTGTGGTATTAAGGATGTTAAGATGTTGGCTCTTAGTAATTTAAATAAAATTGAGATAATTGAGCCAGTTAGTATAAGAGAAGAAGTAAAAGAAATAATTAAAGAGGCGATGAATAAGTATGATAAATGAAATAAAAGATAATACTTTAATTGTTTGTCCAAGTGTTTATAAAAAGAGCATTTTAAAATATTTAAGTGATAATAAATTACTTATTAATGTTTCTTTTTTAAGCATTGAAGAATATAAGAAGAATTACTTTTTTGATTATGACTATAAGGCTATTTTATATTTATGCAATACTTATAATTTGAGTGTAAATAATGCAAAGGAGATTATTAATAATCTATATTATGTAGAAGATAAAGATTATGATAATAAGAAATTAAATGACTTAGTAAAATATAAAAAAGAGCTTAATGATTACTTAATTTATAATCCTTTATTTAAAGAATATATCAAAAGTAAGCATATTGTGGTTGTGGGCTATGGAAAACTAGATAGTTTTTCAAAGAGCTTGTTTAAAGAAGATACAACTTTTATTGAATATCCATTTAATGATAAAAAATATCAAATAAATACCTTTAATAATATCGATAAAGAAGTTGAGTATCTATATGATTCTATCTTTGATTTACTTGAAAGTGGCGTTGATATAAGTAATATACACATACTTAATATAAGTGATGAATACTTAAGCTATATTAAACGTTATAATTCTTACTTTAATTTTAAATTGTTTTATAAAAGTGAAGATAGTATTTATGGTAGTGATATAGCTAAGGAATTTTTAGCTAGATTAGATGATAGAAAGCAATTATATGATTATCTTATAAATGGTAATAATAAGTATGCTAATAAGTTAATCAATATAATTAATAAGTATGTTGATGTTGATTTAACTGATGTAAAAGAACTAATTATTGAAGATTTAAAGAAGATTAATCTAAACGACAATTTAAGTAATGTCATTTCTTGTGATGATATGTTTACACCATATACAGAAAATGATTATGTTTTTATAGTAGGTTTTAATGATTCTATTCCTGCAATGAAAAAGGATACAGCATATATTACTAACAATATTCGTGATTTAGTGGGCTTAGATAGTATTGAAAAAGATAATGCATTATGTAGGGAAAATACCATTAATTATCTATCGAGTATTAAAAATATTACTTTTAGTTATTGTAAGGCTAGTCCATTTAAAAACCATGAAAAACAAGTTTTATTTAACGATGTCGATTATATAAATGTTGATAATGACAATAATCATTCACATCTACTTAATAAATATAAATATTCTTTAATGTTGGATGACTTAAATAAGTATGGTTCCTTAAATGATGATATTAATGATATGTATACCACTTATTTGGATAATGATTATGGTAAATATGATAATTCATATAAGAAATTTAATTTAAATAAAAAAGATATTACCCTATCTTATACTAGTATGGACAAATACTATAAATGTGGGTTTGCCTATTACTTAGATTATGTTTTAAAGTTGGATAAAAACGATAATACCTTCCATACCTTTTTAGGTAATGTGGCCCATTATGTTTTACAAAATATCATTAAAAATAGTAGCTTGGACTATGATACCTTATGGCAAGAGGCTTGTGATAAATACGATGTTTCTTTTAAATCAAATAAGGAAGCGTTTTTCTTTTCTAAAATAAAAGATGAGATTAAGCAAGATGTTGAAATAATAAGGGAACAAGAGTCTGTTGGTTATTTTGAAGACACAGAATGTGAAAAAGAGGTTCTTGTTAGTGTTAAAGAAAACATTCATTTTAAGGGTAAGATTGATAAGATTTTAAAGAAAGATGATTGTGCTTGTATTATCGACTATAAAACAGGTAATACCAAAATAGAAGAGAGCTTATTTGAACTTGGTTTGTCTTTACAACTTCCTTCTTATTTATTCTTACTTAAAAACTGTAAAGAATATAAAAAATATAAAATAGTTGGCTATTATCTTCAACATCTTATTTGTCAAGATAATGACTATGATGGAAAGACTTCTTTAAGGGAAAAGAAACAAGAAAGTATGAAGCTTACTGGTTATTCTAGTGCTGATTTAGGTCGTCTTGTGCTACTTAGTGAAATAGAACCAAATGAAAAATCTAGTGTTGTAAAATCACTTAGTATAACAGCTAAGGGTGAGCTTAATAAAAGAAGTAAGCAATTTTTTGATGATGATATGATTACAAAGACGGTGGACCTTGTAAATGAGAAGATTTTAGAAGCTGGTGATAATATTTTAGATAATAACTTTACTATTAATCCTAAGATTAAAAAGAATAAAAATTTATCTTGTGCTTATTGTAAGTTTGCCGATGTTTGTTTTAAGAAACAAAAGGATATAGTCTATATAAGATCCTTAAATGATGAGGAAATGTCTGATGAATTATACTAGTGAACAACAATTAGCTATTGATGCCCCTATTTCTAATACAATGATTTCAGCTGGTGCTGGTAGTGGTAAGACCAAAGTATTAACTGAAAGGGTATTAAATCATGTAATAGATGGTATAGATGTAGATAGAATGCTTATTCTTACTTTTACTAATGCAGCAGCTAATGAGATGAAAAGAAGAATTAGGGATGCGATTAATGAAAGTTTAGAGGATGAAAAAAGAGCTTATCAATTAAATAAGATTGATAGTTCTTATATTATGACCTTTGATGCCTATTCTTTATTTATTGTTAAAAAATATCATAGTTTATTAAATGTTGATAAGGATATTGAAGTAGCTGATAGTAATATTATTGATAATAAAGTAATTGAAATATTAGATGAAATCATTGAAGAAAAGTATGGTAGTGATGATGAAGTATTTAAGAATCTAGCTTATGATTTATGCATTAAAAGTGATGATGATTTAAGAGATTTTATTATTAAATTAAATAATAAAATAGATTTAATTTATGACCGGGATGATTATCTAAATAACTATGAAGCTAATTATTTTAGTGATGAAAAGCTAGATGCTTATTTTAAGCAATATGTTCATCTATTAAAAAGTAAATTAAAGACGATGGATAATTTGCTTAATGAATTTTCAAATAATGATGATATTGATAAATTCTATAGTAACTATACAGGCATTGCTTGTTTAAATGATTATGAAGAATTTAGAAATTTCATTAATAATTTCAAGATAAAAAAGAAGCCTAATGGTTATGAGCTTAGTGAATATGGCGACTTATTAAGAAATAAGATAAAAGATTTATATAAAGATTTAAAAGATTTAATAAATGATGATGAAAGAACTATTAAAGAGAATATTCTTGATACAAAAGAGTATGTATTATGTATTCTTGATATAACTAATAAGTTAAATAAGCGTCTTAATCAATATAAAAAGGAAAATAATTTATATCAATTCAACGATATAGCTAAGATGGCTATTAAAGTTATTAAGGATAATGAAGAAATTAGAAATGAAATAAGAGATCATTTCAAGGAAATATTGATTGATGAGTATCAAGATACTAGTGATATCCAAGAACTTTTTATTAGCTTAATTAGTAATGATAACGTTTATGTTGTAGGTGATATCAAACAATCTATTTATCGTTTTAGGAATGCTAATCCGGATATTTTTAAAAATAAGTATGAAAGATATTCTAATGGTGAAGGCTATAAGGTTGATTTAACCAATAACTTTAGAAGTAGAGAAGAAGTCTTAAGTGATATTAATATCTTCTTTAATCGTTTAATGACTAGTAATGTAGGTGGCGCTGATTATAAAAAGGGCCATAGTTTAAATGCGGGTAATTTAAGCTATAAGGATGTCCAAGCCGAAAACTATCATATGGATATTTTAAGTTATGATGAGGATGATGAAACTGTCAAAGAATATGGCAAAGATGTTGTTGAGGCTTTTATTGTCGCTCAAGATATTAAAAATAAAGTAGGCAAATTTAGATTAAAAGATAGAGTTGCTAAGTATTCTGACTTTACTATTTTGGTTGATAGAGGAAGTAAGTTTGATATTTTTAAGAAAGTTTTAACTTACTTTAAGATTCCACTTTATATTGAAACCGAAGAAAAGATGGATGAATCGGATTTAATGAGTGTTTTAAGAAGCATCTTTAAACTTCTTGTAGAAGATGATAAGCATGCCTTTGTTTCACTTGAGCGTTCTTTCTTGTGCGAGAAAGATGATGAAGCAATCTTTAATGAAATTAATAATTATTATAATAGCGATACTTATAATAAGCTAAAAGAAATTAAATCAAACATTGATACTAAGTCAATTAGTATCATTCTTGATGAAATATGTGCTAAGTTTGATGTCTATAATAAGCTAAATAAAATTGGTGATGTTTCAAGTAATACAATTAAGCTTGATTATCTTTATTCTTTAGCTAGTAATTTATCAAAGCTTGGTTATACTTATAAAGATTTTAATACTTATTTAAATAATGTCTTTGATAGGGATAAGCAGATTAAATTTAGAATAAACAAAGAAGATAATGATGCGGTTATTATGACAAATTATCATAAGTCTAAGGGCTTAGAATATAACATTGTTTATTATCCTTGTTTAAATAATAAATTTAATCGTGATGATAAAAAAGGTAAGTATCTATTTAATGAAAAGCTTGGTTTAATTATTCCTTCTATGGTTAAGGGAATGGGCTTAAAGACAACAATATTAAAAAAGCTTTTTAACTATGATTATGATTTAGCAGATACTGGTGAGAAGATTAGATTATTTTATGTAGCTTTAACCAGGGCTAAAGAAAAGATGATTCTTATAAATTCTTTTGATGCTTCAAAGCTTATTGAAGGTGATATTAGTGATGATGATAAGTTATCCATTGGTAAATTCTCGGATATGCTTAGTATGATTAAAGAGGATTTAAGCCCTTATATTAAAGAAGTTTGTATTAGTTCATTAAATTTAAGCAATGACTATAATATTAATAATAGTAATGTTTTACGTTTATTAAATAAAACTAATAAGTTAGATGTAAAAGAAATCAAAGAGTATGTTCCGATAAATAATACCGTATCACATTTTTCTAAGTCGGCTGGTTTAATTGACAATGATATGCAAAGTAAACTAGATTTTGGTAGTAAGATGCACTATTATTTAGAAATACTTGATTTTAATAATCCTGATTATTCTTTATATGAAGATAAGTACGCTAAAAAACTTAACTCTTTTTTAAATAGTGATTTAATGAAGGATGTAAGTAAGGCTAAGATTTATAAGGAATATGAATTTATTTATAGTGAGAATAATGAAGAAAAACATGGCATCATTGATTTACTATTAGAGTATGATGACCACTTTGTGATTATTGATTATAAGACAAAAAATATTGATGATATACATTATGATGAGCAATTAAATGGTTATCGAAAATATATTCAAAAGTTATCTAATAAGGATGTTTATTGTTTCCTTTATAGTATTGTGGATGAAACATATAGAGAAGTGAAGTAGTATGGAAGAATATGTTGGTTTATTAATTCATAATAAGAGAATTGAAAAGGGTTATAGTTTAGAAAGCTTATGTAGGGGCGTTTGTTCAATAAGCTATTTATCTAAACTTGAAAAAGGTAGTATCAATATTAAGGATGATATTGTTGATTTATTACTTCAAAGACTTGATTTGCATATTAATGAAGATATTGGTGAATTAAGCAATAAGGTAGATGCGTTTTATAATTCTTTTATTCCTTTTCTTTTAGATGAATCAAACTTGTTTACGGATAAGGAGATAGATTGCTTATTAAATTCTAGGTTATTTTTAGATGGTTTGATTATTAAAACTTGGCAAGAAGGCTTAAATAGTGATGAACTTGCTTATTATGAAAAGTACTTTTCTTTTAGGCAAAAGAAAAGATATTATCAAATCTTGGTTTATGAAGATAAGAAAGATTATAAGGAATTGCTTAATGATTTTCCAGAAAGCGTTTCTTATTCTATAATTGCCCAATCATTATATCGAAAAGGCGAATATGCTAGGTCTATCCCCTATTTTATTCATTCCTTTGATTTGGCCAGTAAACAATGTGATTTAGATAATATGATATATGCAAAGTTTGGTTTGGCCAATGTATATGCTTGTTTATATGATATAAAGGCATGTATAGATGAATATGATAATGTATTAAAGCTAATTGATTTAAATCATTCTAATTTAAAAAAGTATATTTATTACAATATTGGGGCCACTTATGCTGAACTTGAACAATACATAAAGGCTTTAGAATACTTAAATAAAGTAGATGATGTTAGTGTGTTTTATTATCAAAAACTGGCCTTATGTTATAAAGGTATAAATGATTATCAAAAGGCTTATGAAGCTTTAGAGTGTGGATATAAACTTGGTATTGAGCAATCCTATATATTAGATTTTATTAAGTATAGTCTTGATCATGAAGATTATTTATATAGTGAGGAATATGGAAATATCTTAAATGATACGCTTATAAAGATTAAAAAGTTGATGCCTCATGGTTTTTATTATTTATATCAAAAGGAACTACTTAAATATTATGAGGCCAATAGGAAATATAAGGAAGCTTATAGTCTTTTGAAAAATATGCCCAATATTCCTTCTTTAAGTAAATAATTGGGTCTCTTATTTTTCAAATAGAGTGCTAATTTTCATTATTCTTACATCCTAAAATAAGAGTTGAGGTAAGAATATGAAAAAAACTTTATGGACAAAAAACTTTACAATAATTACACTTGGTACCATTATTTCTAGCATTGGTAGTGTAGCTTTAAATTTGGTTTTATCTTATATCGTCTTTGATGAAACGCAATCTACTTTCCTATCAGGGCTTTTTGGTTCTATTAGTATGATACCCAGTTTATTGCTACCCCTTATTTTCTCTAGTTTTCTAGATAGAACTAAAAGAAAAAGCGTGATTGTTTTTCTTGATTTTATAAATGGTGTAATTAGTATCATATTTGGTTTACTTGTTATCAAACATGGTTTTAATTTTCTATTGTATCTAGTATTTTCATTACTACAATCTTGTATATCTTCTATTTATAGTATTGCCTATGAAAGTCTATATCCTAATTTAATTCCAGAAGGAATGTCTAATAAAGGCTATGCCGTTTCGGGTTTGATTTATCCAACAGTAACCGTTATTGCCTCACCTTTAGGCAGTGTTATGTATACTAAACTTGGTTTACCACCTGTTATCATTGGTTATGGAATACTTTTGTTAATAGCTAGTTTCTTTGAACATTTTATTGAGGTAAATGAAGTAACTAATATTAAAAACTTTGATTTTAAACAATATATAGAAGATATGAAATCTACTTTTACATATTTAAAGAAGGAAAAAGGTATCGGTTATATTTATTTAGCTGTTCCTTTTTCTCAAGGTTTTTCTGAAGGTACTACTCCCCTTGTGATGGCATATTTTGCAAGTAGTCCAACTTTGGGTTTAACACTTTATTCTTTATTTACGATTGCGGAATTTATTGGTAGATCAATTGGTGGTTTTATTAACTATAAAGTAGATTATCCAGAGGATAAAAGGTTTTCTATTTGTTACTTTGTTTATATCTTTTATGCCTTAATGGATGGCTTACTACTATTTATATCTTATCCACTTATGTTGATAAATAGAGCTATTGTCGGTTTTTGTGGAACCAATTCAGCAATCCTTAGATTATCTAGTGTACAAAATTATATTCCTGATGATAAGCGTGCTAAATTAAATGCTTGTATGAATGTTTTTGTGACTTTGGCATCAATGTTATTTAAGCTTATATTTGGAGCCTTGGGTGAAGTTATCTCTATTAAAGCTTTAATGGTAATTGGCGCAATACTTGAAGTAATAATGTATCATTTATGCCTATATAGACATAAAAATGTTGTAGCGCCTATTTATAATCATAAGTATTAAGATTGCTTATTTGAAAATATAGCACAAAGAAAAATAGTGTATTTGTTAATTTAAATGTGAGCCACTTTTGATTGAAATCTCAAACGAAAAATGAGCCACCTACCAATGATGTTAAATATGGTAGATG
>CAVKAO010000029.1:0-26116 GCA_963654705.1 Oscillospiraceae bacterium | reverse complement strand
TTATTAGCAAATAAAAACGCAATATTTCTATTGCGTCAATTATTAGACTTAGGTTGGCACTGAAATCGGAGTGGGGACTACACTTTATATAAAAAATCAGTGCCAAGTACCAAGCCTACTAGTATTTAAGCCAAGCATTTGCTTGACATGCTAGCGACATATATTTGTTAATTAAATAATATTTAAAAAGATTATTTTTTACAATAGGCAAAGTGAATATAACTGATAAATTTTACAAAACAGTTTATGAAAAAGTGCTATTTTATAGGTAGATGGAATTTTTTTGTACAAGCAAATAGATAAAATAAAGATGTAGAAGAAAACTTCTACTTGATGACTACTTGGGACTGGTAGTCATCACTAGTGATATGTCGGGTTATCACTAAGCTTAAAGGAGGAAATTATGATATACGCAAGCACTATTGTTTTGGTTGATTTGGAATATAACAAGCCAATTGGTATTCTTAAGACTAATGATGATGTAGATGAAATCAAAGATCTGATTGAGCAAGCACGTGATAATTGGAAAGCTAATGATTTTGATATGGATATTGATACTTATTTTCTTAATTGTTTAGATAATCATGGCTATAAGTATGAATATGAAGATTTATATAGAAACGCTAGTATTTTATTTATCTAATATTTAGATAATATGTTTGACAGCTAAATTAATAAATAAGCGGTTAAAAGTCCTATTTTAAAGCCTTTTAGCCGCTTTTAACTATCGTTTTTAATTATCGTATTATTTGGTGAGCCTATTAAAAAATTAGATGGCTTATCTAATGAATAAAGGTAGATATTAGTGATAAATGGATTGATTAATAAGGGAAAATTTGGCACATCTTGCAATAGGCTCTTAATTTAACATCATTTAAATTATTTTGACAATATTCCCTTAATTCTTTCTTTGTTTTCTTTTTAGAAGCGGCACTAGCTTGTAAAGTTAGAGCGGCTTTCTTTTTATTTGGGAAGACTTCTTTAATGATGATAGCTAATTGTTCTTGATAAGCCTTTAAATCTTCTTCATTATTAACAACCATCTTTTGATTCTTAATTTTTTTAACAGCCTTAACTTCTACATCAATCACATTATTTTCAATTAAGTTAACTTTCTTAGTTGGGTTTAAGAAATTGTTAATAGAACTAGCTAGATAGCCTTTACGATTATGTTTCTTTAGATAATCAAGTACCGCTTTATAGCCATGGTCATTAGATAAAATAATTATTTCAGCATTTTCATATTTAGCTATTATTTCCCCTATCATTAAAGATAATTGAAAATCTAAATAATTCTTGCCAGTGTGGCCAGTTTCTTCTATTACATATTTTGCTGGACTCCTTAAGGCTTCGATGATTATGGGGCTTTTTATATTTTCACTATTAGGGTTTTTACTTCCTACTAATATATAAATCATATCTTCTGCATTTAGCTTGCTAGCCCCATCTATTGCCTTCCAGCCAACATTTTCAGTATCAATTAGAAATACGCGCATATTTGTCTCAACTTTCTATGTCTATTATAATCAATTATTCTTCCACTAGCTCAAAACGATATTTTTGTTTTATATCAGGATACTTATCATGATCTACTTCACTTAAAAACATATCTAGTGGTCTAATCCATAAGGAATTATCACCATATAGTTGTCTATATACTACATATAATTTTTCATCTTCGCTGTTTTTGGCTAAATCTTCAATATAATAAAGATTGCCCTTAAAGTGTTTATAGATACTTTTAAGTTTGATTGTTCTAGTCATTATTAAATCTGCACCTTCTTTTATATTTAATTTATTAAAATAAGCTTCTTCTCTTTTAATCCAGATATTAAAGAAATCATTGGCGTTATCAGGATTTCTTTTAAGAATTCTTTTTCTTTGGGTTTCTTCATCTATGGTAATAAAGACTTTATAGTCAATATATGCACTTAATTTAGGATGATGAGAATATGATCCCTCAAGTATTAAATCTTGATGGTTGTCTAATATAGTGGTTTCAATATATTCATCTTTATGGGGATTATATTTTCTATAGATTACTTCTTCACCTTGTTTATATGGTTTTAATATTTCATTAATTAATCTATCAAAGTCAATATTTCCACCTAAACTGTCCATTATTTCTTTACTTCTTTTTTTAAATGGCAAATAAAAGTCATCGATATGAACCACATTTTTACTTAAGTAATTTGAAAATGTTGTTTTACCTGAACCACATCTACCGTCAATCGCAATTATTTTCATTAAAAGCCTAACTCTTCATTTACTAATATTACTTTTATGCGATCTTTATGTCTTGAAAATCTGGTGATTAGAAATTGACAACAGATGGTGTCCATCGATTTACAATCAAAGCATTTTCCTGTTGATTTACATGGTGTTTTAACATCAAATCTTTGGGCATTTATTGGTGCTGCAACATTTCTAGCTCTTTTCATGGCGCTATCTAAGTCTTTGCATACTTTATTCATACCAACAATAAATAAAACATGTTTTGGCCCATTACAAATATAGGATACTCTATTGGCATAGCCATCAATATTTACTAAGATGCCATCTTCACTTATGGCATTAACGCTTGATATAAAATAGTCGGCATCATAGCCTTTAATTAAAGCTTCTCTTTGATCCATTTTATCTCTATCTATAAAGTTATATTCCTTACTTTTTAAGATGTCTAAAAGGCCTATATCGATGGCACTTTGACAACCACCCATTGTTATAGAGCTGCCTTTATCAATAATGCTTAAGACTTTATCTAAAGCTTCTTTTTTGTTTGCACAATAAAAAGCTCCCATATTTCGAGAACTTAGTTCCTTAATTAAAGAATTAGCTAGTAACTCATTACGTTTATAATTCATTTCATGCATATAGTTTTCCTCTAATACATTATAATGTTAATGAGGTTTTTATATGGAAAAAAATGTTCAACTATTAGATGAAACAGCTATAAATAGAGCTTTAACACGTATCTCTTTTGAAATATGTGAAAAATGCAAGGATATTGACGATATTGTTTTAGTGGGAATTAAAACAAGGGGTGTACCGATGGCTAATAGAATTGCGGATAAAATTAATGAGCACAATGGTATTAGACCTAAGGTGTGTAATCTTGATATTACTTTCTATCGTGATGATTTAAGTAAGCTATCGGAGATGCCTACTGTAAATAATGATTTACCAAATATTGATATTACAAATAAAGAAGTAGTACTTGTGGATGATGTAATCTATACTGGTAGAACTATTAGGGCGGCTATTGAGGCTATCTTTAAGATTGGACGTCCAAAGCGTATTTCTTTGGCTATTTTAGTTGATAGAGGACATAGAGAACTTCCTATTAAGGCTGATTATGTTGGCAAAAATGTGCCTACTAGTAAAGCTGAGAATGTTAAGGTTCGTTTAATGGAAGTTGATGGAATTAATGAAGTAGTACTTCTTAAACAATAGGAGGAATAGATGGAAAATAGTTTTAGAGAATTGGGTTTAAATTATGATTTGATTGCTTCAAAATATGCAGATATTGAAGAATATAAGAATATAGTAAGATTTTATCTTAATGATGAATTCTTTTTAGGTATGAAGGAATACTTAGAAAATGAAGACTATGCTTTAGCTAAGGATGCATGCAAGGGCTTATTTATTTTGGCTCAAGATTTATATTTATATCCTTTATATATTGCCCTAATGGAAGTTTATGAGGACTTGGAAGACAAGACTTATGATAATGTTTTAAAACATTATGAGGAAATGAAACTTGTTTATGATAAGTTTAGAGGAGCTTTTTAATGTTTGAAGCAATTGTAGTTGGTGCAGGGCATGCGGGTGTTGAAGCTGCTATGGCCTTGGCCCATGGTGGTAAGAAGACAGCCTTAGTAACCATATCTTTTAATCATATCGCCAATATGCCATGTAATCCTTCGGTTGGTGGACCAGCTAAGGGTATTGTAGTAAGAGAGGTGGATGCCCTGGGTGGTGTTATGCCTAAGGTGGCTGATAAAACAGCTCTTCAATTTAAGATGCTTAATACTACTAAGGGGCCTGGTGTTTGGAGTATGCGTGTTCAATCAGATAAGGATGCCTATTCTAAAATGATGCAAGATCTTTGCATGCATACAGAAAACTTAACGTTATTTGAGGATATTGTTGAAGAAGTTTTGACTGATGATAATAAGAAGATTAAGGGCGTTAGATTATTAAAAAATGGTGTACTAGAAAGTAATGTTGTAGTTTTAACTACTGGTACTTATATGGATTCTTGCCGTATGGTTTCAGCTAACGTTACCCCAGGTGGTCCAGATAATGAGCCTACTACAAAAAATTTAAGTGAATCACTTAGAAATTTAGGCATTAAGTTATTTAGACTTAAAACAGGTACGCCTCCTAGGGTTAAAACAAGTTCAATTGATTTTTCAAAGACTTCTAAAGAGCCTGGTACTAATCGTTTTATTAGATTTTGCCAAGATACTAGAAAAGAAGATATTAGAAGCTTTGATATGCAGGTTCCTTGTTATCTAACTTACACAACCGAAAAAACAAAAGAGATTGTTTTGAAAAATCTTAATAAATCAAGCATGTATTCAGGTGTTGTAAAGGGTGTTGGACCAAGATATTGCCCTTCTTTTGAAGATAAGATTGTGCGTTTTTCGGATAAAGAAAGACATCAATTATTCTTAGAACCACTAACAATTGATAATGATCTTACTTATGTGCAGGGTTTTTCAACTTCTATGCCCTATGATGTACAAGAAAAGATGGTACATTCAGTAATTGGGCTTGAGAATGCTGAAATTGTTAAGTATGCCTATGCTATAGAATATGATGCGATAGATCCTTTACAAGTTAAGGCTTCTTTGGAGATGAAAGAGGTTGATGGCTTGTTTATTGGTGGTCAAATTCTTGGTACTTCAGGATATGAAGAGGCGGCTGGACTTGGGATAATGGCTGGTATTAATGCTTTAAGAAAGCTTAATCATAAGGAACCTTTAATTTTAAAAAGAGATGAAGCCTATATTGGCGTAATGATTGATGATTTGGTTACTAAGGGTACTAAAGAGCCTTATCGTTTACTTACAAGTAGAGCAGAATATCGTTTATTGATGAGACATGATAATGCGGAAGATAGACTTATCAAATATGGTTATGATGATGGTTTGATTAGTGAAGAAAGATATCAAAGATATTTAAATGATCAAGCTAATAAGAATGACTTGATTAATTATTTAAAGGAAACTAAGGTTGATTATACTTGTGGTATTAATGATTATTTAAATTCTTTGGGTTATGAAGAAAATCCTAATATGTCTCATAATGCCTATGAACTTGTAAAAAGGCCTAATGTGGAATTAAAAGAGGTCTTAAATTTCCTTGGTAATAGTAAATATGATGATGAGACTATCTTAAATACACAAATTGAAATAAGATATGAGGGTTATATTTTAAAGGCTCGTAAAGAGGCTAATAAGATGCTTAAGATGGATAGTCTTAAACTGCCTTTGGATATTGATTATAATTTTGTGGATAACCTAAGACTTGAGGCAAGACAAAAGCTTAATCAAATAAAACCTTTCACCCTTGGTCAAGCAAGTAGAATTTCAGGTATTAATCCTGCTGATATTAACGTGTTGGCTGTTTATGTAAAGGAACATAAAAATGATAAATAAGATTGGTGTATTAGGGGCTGGTACCTTTGGTATCGCTTTAGCTAGACTTTTGGCTTTAAAAGATCTTGATGTGACTGTTTATTCACATAGTGAAGATAAAGTTATAAAGCTAAGGGAAACTAATAGACATGAACATTTTTCAGATGTCTTACTTCCTAGTAATATCAAATATACAAGTATATTGGCTGATGCGCTATATGATAAACAGATGATCGTTTTTGCCTTACCTTCTACTTCGATAAGGCAAGTTGCTAGGCAAGCAAAAAATTATATGAAAGATGGGCAAATTATTGTCGATGTATCTAAGGGTATTGAAAAAGATAGTTTACTTACTTTAAGTGAAGTAATTAAAGATGAGTTTAATGGCTTAAATCTTTCTTATGTGGTGCTAAGCGGGCCTACACATGCTGAAGAGGTAATTAAGGATATGCCTACAGCTATTGTTTCAGCTAGTGAAGATAGAGATGTAGCTAAAATTGTTCAAGAGACTTTTGCCTCAAACTTTTTTAGAGTATATACCAATAATGATGTTAAGGGTATTGAAATATGTGGTGCCCTTAAAAATATCATGGCAATCTCTGCTGGTATTTGTGATGGTTTAGGTTATGGTGATAATGGTAAGGCTGTATTAATCACAAGAGGCTTACAAGAAATTAAAAGACTTGGTTCAAAGATGGGTTGTAAAGAAGAGACTTTCTTTGGTTTAGCTGGGGTTGGTGATTTGATTGTTACTTGTACATCAAAACATAGTCGTAATAATCGTTGTGGCTATCTTTTAGGACAAGGGGCAAGTGTTAAGGAAGCAAAGGAGCAAATTGGCATGGTGGTAGAGGGCTTAAATGCTTTACCTGCAGCTATAGAGTTAAAAGAGAAATACAAGGTTGAAATGCCGATTACAGATATGCTTGCTAAGGTGGTGTATGATGGATTAGATCCTAGTATTGCCGTTAGTAAATTATTTCAAAGAGAATTAAAGAGTGAAACAAAGTAAGAATGATATTATCTTTAATATTATATTGGCGCTAGTAATAGCGCTTTTGTTTAATGGGCCCTATTTAACTAAAGACTTTTTGGGTATTGAACATGATACTTTCTTTCATTTGGCAAGAATTGAGGGTTTAGCAGATGCTTTAAAAAGAGGTGATTTCTTACCAGCTATCTATCCTTATAAAAATAATGGTTTTGGATATGCAAGTCCCCTATTTTATAGTGATTTCTTTTTATATATCCCATCGCTTTTTTACTTACTTGGACTATCTTTAGCCAATAGTTATAAGCTTTGTATCTTCTTATTTACTTTTGTGTCTTGTTTTAATATGAATCAATTCTTAAATAAGCTTAGTAAAAGTAAATTAGCTATTATTGTTGGTACTCTATCTTACACCTTTAGTAATTATCATATATCGGATGTCTATGTTAGGGGTGCTTTGGGCGAGGTTAGTGCGATGATGTTTATACCCCTTTTACTAAATGGTATATATGAGCTTTTATATTTAAAGAGTAACAAATATTATTTACTTACCCTATCGTTAGTTGGTTTGATATTATCTCATAATATTAGTTTCTTATTTGGCTTAGCTATATTGTTGATATTTGTTTTGATTAATCTTAAAAACATTAATAAACAAGTATTTATTAACCTATTTAAAGGGTGCTTTATTGCCTTTTTGTTAACATGTTTTTATAGTTTGCCAATGCTTGAGGAAACCTTCTTTCAAAAGATGTATCTTCATTATTATGGAAAGCATAGCTCTTTAGAATCTTATACATTACCTTTAAGTAAATTCTTTTTAAATAAGACAATTTTTGGCTATGGTGAGAAAACGGCTGAAAAGGCGATGCTTGTAAATGTAGGCTGGTATCTAAGTTTTATTCCCTTGCTTTATATCTTTATTAAAAAGAAAGATAAATATATTACTAGTCTTTTAATAGTTGGTTATATTTTCTTATTATTGCCTAGCGAAATAATTCCTTGGCAATATCTAAGTATCTTTAGAATTATTCAATTTCCTTGGCGATTAGAAATAATAGCTATGAGTTTATTAAGTGTTGTTGTAGCATATGTAGTAGCTAATATAAATTATTCTAAAGCCTTTGGTATAGTATCGATATTGTTTATATGTATTGAAGGCATCTATCATTTATTGCCAGTCTATACACGTACTTTTGGTATAACTAGTAAAAATACTTATAGCGATATCATTGATGGTAAGCTATGTGACCCCTATTATTCTGCCACCTATAAAAGAGTTGAACTTTGTGGTGGGGATTATTTACCTTTAGATAGTGTGGATTTTAGATCTTATAGCAATACTATTAAAACAAGTGATGGCTTAGATACTGATATTACATATCTTAAAGATGGTACAACTTTAACTTTTACTATTTCAGATGAATATGTAAATAAAAGGATTGTCTTGCCTATTACCATTTACAAGGGATATAAGTTATATCTTAATGATAAAGAAGTATCTATCGATAGATTTAATGGACTAGTTAGCTTTAATTGTCTAGAAAGTGGCAACTATACTTTAAAGTATGAGAATACCCTTTTGCGTAATATTTCTATTGGGATAAGTGGTGTTACGCTAATAGGATTGTTGTTTATTAATGCATCAAAAAAGCGAAAAAGCTCCAAAAATGATTTTTGATGTAACAACATATCGTCAAAAATAAAGAAAATTTGACGATATGTTGTTGACTTGGGTATTTAAAAAGATGAAAGCCTAGCAATATATGATTTAATAATGTAATTTCTAGTGATGAAAACTGTTAATTATTACAAAAATCCTTTATATTTTCTTCTTAAATATTAAAATGAGGATATTTATTAGGTATAATAGAGATGAAAAATGTTAATTATTACAAAAATCATTCCTAGATGGAGGTTCAAACATGGAAATTCGCCGAGACTTTTATTTAGATAAACTTATTAAAAGAAAAAATAATGGCTTAATTAAGGTTATTACGGGTATAAGAAGATGCGGGAAATCATACTTATTAAATAATCTTTTTTATCATCATTTATTAGAGAGTGGAGTGGATGATAATCACATTATTCGTTTTGCGTTTGATTCTGCCGATGATTTATTTCTTATAAAAGAAAGTTTAATTCAGATTCAAAAAGAAAAGCGAGGCGTTGATCCAGAAAAGTTTGTAGCTTACATACAATCTAAAATAATTGATGATGGAATGTATTATTTGTTGCTTGATGAAATTCAAATGTTAGATTGTTTTGAAGCTGTTTTAAATGGTTATCTAAGAAAAGAAAATTTAGATGTATATGTAAGCGGAAGTAATGCAAAACTATTGTCTAAGGATATTGTGACAGAATTTGCAGGTCGTGGTGATCAAGTGCATGTATATCCTTTAAGTTTCTATGAATTTATGAGTATCTATAATGGCGATAAATATACTGGTTTATCTGAATATATGCTTTATGGTGGTATTCCTATGGTTGTTCTTCGGGATGATGTAAATGATAAAGTAGCCACTTTGCAAAGTCTTTTTAAAGAGATTTATATTAAAGATATAACAATGCGAAATAGAGTAAAAAATATCGATGAATTGGAAGATTTACTTAATATTCTTTCATCGGCAATTGGTTCTTTTACTAATCCTGAAAAATTAAAAAATACTTTTAAATCTGTAAAGAAATCAAATATTACGGCTAATACTATAAACAAATATTTAGGCTATTTTGAAGATTCTTTCTTAATTGAAGCGGCTAATCGTTATGATATTAAGGGCAAAGCTTATATCGAGTCTTTAAAGAAGTATTATTTTTCTGATTTAGGTTTACGTAATGCCAGAATCAATTTTCGCCAATTTGAGGAAACTCATTCTATGGAGAATGTTATATATAACGAACTTAAGATGCGTGGTTATAACGTTGATATAGGTATTGTACCAATTGTTGAAAAAGATGAAGATGGCAAAGTTTCTCGTAAACAGCTAGAGGTTGATTTTGTATGCAATTTAGGTTCATTAAGGTATTATGTACAATCGGCTTATTCATTGCCTGACATGGCAAAACGTACCCAAGAAATAAGACCATTTAGAAAGATTGATGATTCTTTTAAAAAGATTGTTATAACCAAAGATATTGTTAAACCATATTATGATGAGTATGGCATCCTTACAATTAATTTTTATGATTTCTTATTAGATCAAAACGCTCTTAAAATCTAGTTGTTTTATGGTTTTGTGTTTTACTAGCGCTTATAAAGCAAGAAAAACAATCTAAAAGTGATTAAAATATTTTGATATAGTAAGCACATCTTGTCTTTGTTTTATATAATGAAATTGCTACACCGGTTCCTTTCTAGTTACTTATATTTCGGTGTAGCTTTTTAATTGATTTTAATGCAAGTCCCAATATTGGCATTAGCTCGATGTGATATCGAAATAACTGTTTTGTTTTTGGCGATATTATTGAAGGTTTCAAAGATTTCTTTTTCTGTTTCAGAGTCTAGATTAGCACTGATTTCATCTAACATTAGGATAAAGGGATCGCATACAATTGCCCTGGCAATAGATAATAGTTGCCACTGCCCTTTCGAAAATAGCTCTTCTTTACAATCTGTATATATGCCCTTTTCAAAATTATTTACCGTATTATATAAATTACATTTCTTAAGTGCTTCAATTACTTCATCATCACTTATTGTTTCATCATATAAAGTAATATTATCTTTAATACTTCCAATTATTGGTTTAAAAGATTGTTCAACATAGCCAAAGATTTTCCTTCTTTGTTTATTATCTAGATGATATGGTTCTACACCAAAAATAGTAATCTTACCTTTTGTTGGTTTATATAAACCAAGTATTAGCTTAAATAAGGTTGATTTTCCACATCCTGTTCTACCAACAAAAGTTACTTTTTGTCCATTTGAAATTTGTAATGAATATTTATCAAATATCTTTTTATCGGTATATGAAAAATCAATGTTTTCGATATTTATAACAATGTTTTGCTTGGTATTACAAATTGATTCATTTCTAGATATTTCTTTTTCTTTTAAAGAAAGAAAATCATCGATTCGTTTGATGCCTGACATAGCTGATTGAATGGTGGTGATTTCCATACCAATGGATTCAATAGGACCAAATATTTGGGAAATATAGTTAATTATCATAATGGTGTCACCTGCACTTAGTGCAAATAGTGTTAATAAAGTTTGATTACTACCACTAGCGAGCAAGATAACAATTGATATTATTAGACTATAGACTACTTTAATAATTGGTGAATAGATGGCATCATAGAAATTGGTTTTATTTAAGGCGTTGTACCCTTTTGTGATATATTCACCATATTTTTGTTCAATATGTTTTTCTTTATTTAGATTATGAATAGTAAAGATATTATGAATAGATTCAGGAATAAAGGCGTTGGCCTTAGATACAGCAACCTTGTTTTCAATTTCACTTTTTAGGGTATTTTTTTGAATATAGCGGGTAAATAAATAGATTAAGGGAATAATTATAAGTAGTATTACAAAAAGTCCTTTAGCCTTATTAAAGGTGATAATTAGGATGCTTATTAAACTAATAAGATCGGCAATAAGAGAGATAATGCCACTTGTGAATAGTGTTTCAACGCTATCTACATCATTAATAAATGAAGATACGATATTGCCTGGTTCATAGTTAGCCATTGTTTGACAATCTAGTCTATAGTATTTTTGCATCAAAGTGTTTCTTAAGGCCTTGGTTATCTTTTGACCATATACTACAAGTAGACCATCTCTTAGGGAAATAAATAAATTACTTAATATAAGAGTAAGAAAATAGATAATAACAACGGCTTTTATTTGATATGTTTGGTCATTTAAAGAATCAATTATTTTAGCTAGATAATAAGGTGGTAAAAGCGCTGATAATATAGCTAGCAATATGGTGAAAAATATCGTCAATGATAATAAAAGATGCTTAAATGTTGTTTCTAAAATGATATTTTTACTTTTCATGGCTATCATCCTTTTGTAGATTGTATAGTTTTTTATATTCACTATTGTTTTCTAATAAATTGCAGTGGGTATCAATATATACTCTATCCTTGCCCATAAAGATAATTTGTTTACACTTATCAAACATTGTTAAGCGATGGGTTATCAAGATGATAATTTTATCGTTGTAGTATTTTAATAGATTGTTAAAAATTTCTTGTTCAACTTTCTTATCTAAAGCCGAAAAAGGATCATCCAATATTAGAATTGATTTACAGTGCGCAAGACTTCTAGCTATAGCTACTCTTTTTTCTTGGCCACCTGACAGGGATGAGCCACTAGCGTTAATTATTGTATCTTTATCTACTTCTTTATCTAAACAAACTAGTTTTAGATAATAATCAACATCCACATCTTCTCCAAGACATATATTTTCGCTTATAGTGTCATTAAATAGTTCACTATCATGCCCTAAATAGGTTACAAAGCTTTGATCTTTTAAAGATTTTAAATCACTATTATTTATTAATATTTTTCCATCATAGTTATATTCGTTTAAAAACAACTTACCAAAAGTACTTTTACCACATGCGACTTCACCTGTTAGTCCTATAATCTCCCCTTTTTTAATATTTATTGATATGTCTTTAAATAAATATTCTTTGCCTGGGTAATGAAAGCCTAAGTTTTCAATTTTTAAATTATCGACATAGATTGTTGTTAATACCTTAATTTTATTATCATCATTTAGATATTCCTTTATTCTTTCATAAGATACCTCGGCTTTATGGACAGAATTAAATAAGGCAGCCGACTTACCTACTTTCTCGGCCATTTTCATAAAAGAAGAAATATAAGTAGTAAGAGTAGCGATGGTCCAAATATTGTTTTGAATATTGTTGATACCCAAATACATAATAAAGATAATACCTAGATAAGATATAGATTTATAGATTGGTGGAAGAACATTGGCTGGCAAAGATGCCTTGACACTACATGTTTCGTAGTTATTTAAATAGCTTTTGTAATGGCTTAGTTGTCTATCTATATTGCCCGATACTATATATGTAAGATGATTGGTGCCATTATCAAGTGTCGCATCACTTAATTTAGCTGAGGCGATTTTAGCTTCAGTGCTATTTTTTAAGATGATAACCTTCATCTTTTGGGCAAGATAAAAGGAGAATATAATAAAGATAAAACACAATAGAGTAATCTTTATATCAATTATTAACATCATTACATAGTAGGCTAAAAAGGCTATGCCAGTATCAAATATTTCCGTAGTAAACTTTCTTATGCCTTCTGAACAATCGTCTACATCTTTTATAGCTTTAGTTAGAATGTTTCCTGTTCCTTCATTTTTTAATTTAAGGGCATTAGTATTTATAAGATTATGAAAGATTTTTTCTTTCATTGATTTATTAATGTTATTTGCAAAAATCCTTACATATTCCCTTTTATAGTATCTATTTACTTGGACAAAGCTAATGATCAGACAATAGGCAGTTACTATTTTTAAGACATCATTATACGAGGCTTTATGGTCTAAAATAGAAGCTACAATACCTACTAATCTTCCTTCAAAATAGGGGTTGGCAATTAGTCCGATATTATAAATAAGTCCAGTTATGGTAACAATTATTAGGGCTTTCTTTTCTTTTTTTATATAAGGTAGAATATCTTTCACTTAATTATTGTAACGCCTTAAGCATAATAAAAAACCGTAATATCAAAGTTGATAATTACGGTTTAATATAACTTATTTTTTAAAAACCTTTATTTTGAATAATGGTATCAACCAATTGTTCATTATTTTTGGTTCTAATAAATAGATTAATTAAAGAATCAAATGACTCATCCCTATAGTTTAATAAATCCTTATGAATAATACTAGAAGCTGTTTGTTCCTTTTGGGATAATAATAAATCATCTCTTCTTGTGCCTGATTTGGCAATATCAATAGCTGGGAATAATCTTCTTTCTTGAAGTTTTCTTGATAATATTAGTTCCATATTACCTGTTCCCTTAAATTCTTCAAAGATGACATCATCCATCTTACTGCCCGTATCAACAAGAGCTGTCGCAAGTATGGTAAGAGAGCCCTTTTCTTTAGTATTTCTAGCTGCACCAAAGAATCTTTTTGGCATATATAGAGCATTTGGATCAAGCCCGCCTGATAGTGTCTTGCCACTTGATGGTTCAGTTAAGTTGTAGGCTCTTGAAAGTCTTGTGATAGAGTCTAGTAGTATGAAGACATCTTGTCCTACTTCAACTAGTCTTTTGGCATGTTCAATAGTCATTTCCGATACATACTTATGTCTTGCGGGTTGTTCATCAAAGGTTGAATAGAATATTTCAACATTATCACCATGTATTACTTCTTTAATATCTGTTACTTCTTCTGGTCTTTCATCAATTAATAGAACTATTAGATGAGCTTTTGGACATGATTTTAAAATAGATAAGGCAATATCTTTTAAGATAGTTGTTTTGCCAGCCTTGGGAGGCGATACAATTAGGCCTCTTTGTCCTTTACCTACAGGGGCAATCAAATCAACAACACGCATGGCCAAAGATTCACCTTGTCTTTCTAGTTTTACTCTAACATTAGGGAAAATGGGTGTTAAATCTTCAAAATTAACTCTATTTCTAATCATATCGGTATTTTGATAGTTAATCTTTTCGATATAGATTAAAGAATAGTACCTTTCATTATCCCTAGGATCTCTTTTTTTACCGATAATATGATCGCCTTGTCTTAGTCTGAACTTTTTAATAAAAGTTGGTGAAACATAAACATTTTCTTCATCATTGCCGAAATTATTGGTCCTAATAAAGCCAAAGCCATCTTCAAGTATGGTAAGAATACCAGATACTGGATAGCTTGTTTCTTTTTCTTTTTTAGGTTCTTCAATTTGGGTAAGTTTATAGATTATTTCATCTTTTTTAAGACCTGTTACGTCAATTTCTTTTTCCTTAGCTAATTGTTTTAATTCGCTAACTTTTAAATTAGATAATTCTTCTTTATTCATGACATTATTATATTAGGATGGTATGATTTTGTGTATAAAAGAAGGTAATTTTATGAAAACAAGAAAAGTTGGAATTATTGGCGTTGGACATGTGGGGGCACATGTGGCATATGCTTTATTAATACAGGGTATTGTTGATGAGTTAGTACTTATCAATAAGGATGAAGAGAAGCTTAAAAGTGAAGTGCAAGATTTAAATGATGCGGTGGCTTTTGCGCCTCATAGATGTCTTATTTATGCGGGTGATTATGCTGATTTAAAGGATTGTGATGTCATTGTGCATACAGCTGGCAATGTTGGGGTGCTAGTGAATAGTAAGGAAGACCGTAATGGGGAGATGGGTTACACCTTGGATATTACGGATAATACTATTATTAAGATTAAAAATAGTGGATTTGATGGTGTTTTAATTAATATTACTAATCCATGTGATGTCATTACTAAAAAGATTGATGAAATACTAGAGTTAAATGATGGACATGTCTTTGGTACAGGTACTGGACTTGATACCTCTAGACTTTTGTCAGCTATTAGTAAGCGTACTAATATTGATCATAATTCTATTAACGCTTATATGATTGGTGAACATGGCAATATGCAATTTTGTCCTTGGTCAACAGTTAGTGTTGGGGGTGGCAAACTTGATACCGATTTAGACTTAAAGCAAATTAGCGATGAGGTTATTAAAGGTGGTTGGGTAACTTTTGCCGGTAAGCATTGTACTGAATATGGCATTGGCTCAATTGCTGCTAGAATGGTAAAGGCTGTACTTCATGATGAGAAGATTGTGATGGCGGCTAGTTGTAAATTAAAGGGAGAATATGGCGAAGAGGGAATCTTTGCGGGTGTTCCTTGCCTTATTGGTAAAGATGGCGTTGAAAGGGTTATTGAGCTTGATTTAAATGATGATGAAAAGGCTAAATTCCATGAATGCTGCGATGGTATTAGGGCCAATTTAAAACAAGCTAATATCGTTAAATAGGTAGTTATATGGAGGATTTGGACTTTACAAAAGGCATTATTGATTATTGTCCATGGGCTACTTGTATTATCTATGTAAATTTAAATGAAAAGGGCGAACCTTTTGATTTTACCTATGTACATGTCAATAAAATCTTCAGCAAGCTAATAAACAAACCTTTAGAAGAGCTAGTTAATAATAGTTTTTTTACGTTGTTTCCAAATGGTAATAGTAAGTGGCTAAAGTATTATTATGATGCGGCTTATAAAAAGGAAGTAATAGAATTTGATGATGTTTCTAATATTCTAAATCTTTTCATGCATATTTCGGTTATTCCCACTAATAAGGATGGCTATTGTGTTTGTATGTTAAGGGATATAAAAGATCAAACTCTTGAAAGACTAAGGCATCAACAAAAACTAGAGAGTGCTTTATTGAGTGCTGAAAGGGAAAAGAATTATTTAGATAGTTTGTGTTTTGATTATACCAATATGTACTATATTGACTTTAATTCAGGCGAATTTGAAATCTTGAAAAAGTGGGAAGATTCTAATGCAACAACTTTAATTGATAATAGGCATTATCGTTTATTTAGTGATTTATGCAAGGACTATTGTACTAATTTTGTACAAGATATAGATAAAGAATATCTTCTTAATTTACTTGATATCGACAATATTAAAAGAGAGCTTACAAAACAAAAGTGTTTCTTATTTAATTATGAGGGTGTAAAAAATAAGAGTGGTAAGCATTATTTTGAGGGTAGATTAATTCGTGTTGATAATAAAGAAGAGATGATGGGTTGTCTTTTGGCTTTTAGATATATAGATGATATAGTTTTAAAGGAAAAAAAGATTCAGGAACAACTTCAAAAAGCTTTAGATGAGGCTAACTTATCTAATGAAATCATCTCGGCCTTAAGTAAAGTATATATTTCTATTTATCGTATTGATTTAAATAAAGACCACTATGAAGAAGTATCAAGTATTGGTGATATGCATTATTTAACAGGTGTAAGTGGTGTGGCTTCTTTAAAGCTTGTGGAAATATGTAATTCTTTTGCCAAGGATGGATATAAAGATGAAGTATTAAAGTTTTTTGATTTAAATACTTTAAAGAGTCGTCTAATGGATGAAGAAAGTATTGGTATAGAATTTAAGACAGTTGATGATTCTTGGTTTTTATCACGTTTTATTGTCAAGAAAAGGGATGAAAATAATGTTCCTACTAATGTCTTATATGTTACAAGAAACATTTCTGATCAAAAGCGTAAGGAAGAATTTTGGGCAATAGAGGCCGATAATCAAAGAAGGGCTAATGAGGCTAAAAGTGATTTTTTGTCTATTGTTTCTCATGATATTAGAACACCTATTAATGCCATAGCTGGTTTTAGTGAGCTTGGTATTAAAAGGTCTAATAATCAAGAAGATATTGCCAGTTTTAAGAAGATTAAGTCAGCTAGTAATTATTTAACAACGATTGTTAATAATGTTTTGGGTTCTAATACTCTTGAAAAGAGTATCATATCTTTGAAGAAGGATTGCATTACTATTTCTAAGTTAACTAGTGATGTTAATAAGATGATTGATAGTGTGATAATTAATTCTAATAAACAAAGTCGTCATGTTTTGGTTCATGATATTATTCGCAATCAAATTTGTACTGATGTCGTTAAGCTTGAGCAAATTATCTTTAATTTATTTAATAATGCTTGTATTTATACACCTGAAGATGGTGAAGTAAGCGTGAATATTTATCAAAAGGATTTAATAGATGATAGTGTAACCTTATGTATTGAAGTAAAGGATACTGGCGTTGGTATGTCTGATGATTTTCAAAAGGTTATGTTTGATAAGTATTCTAGAGAAGTTGATACTAGAATTTCCCAGGTTAGGGGATTGGGCATGGGTCTTAATATTGTTAAGAAGTATGTTGAACTTTTAAAGGGAAGCGTTTCTGTTAGTAGTAAAAAGAATGAAGGTTCTTGTTTTAGGGTGGAAATACCTGTGAGATGGATTGATGAAATAAAGGATGAGCAGGTTGTTGACAATAATGCAAATAAGCCACTTAAGTTACTTATTGCGGAAGATAATGATTTAAACTATGAGATATTAGCTGGTTTAATTAAGGTCAATTATGATAAAGCAACTATTACTAGGGCAAGGGATGGCCTTGAGTGTCTTAAGCTTTTAGATGATAGTTTTGATTGTGTTTTGATGGATGTGCAAATGCCTAATATGGATGGTTTAACAACAATCAAGGAAATTAGAAAAGGTGGAAGTAGTGTGAATATTGTTGTGATAACCGCTAATGCTTCTAATAGTGATAGAATGGCTTGTCTTTATGCAGGGGCTAATGATTTTTTAGCTAAGCCAATTGATAGTGCTAGACTTTGTGATATATTGAATTCATTGTAAATAGTAGTAATTTTACATTTTCTACTAATGATAAAAATAGGCCTTTGTTGAGGCTTATTTTTCATATTGGTTTCTTATGTAGAATGTAAGCGCTTAAAAAAGTTAAGTTTTTAGCAAATATTGGTGTTAGAATAAGGCTAGATGAAAAATCTATCATCAATAGAAAAAGGAGAAAGATGATGAAAAAACTTTTAACTGTACTACTTGCAGTCGCAATGATTCTTACATTGGGTGCATGTAGTAGCTCTGATGGTGGTTCTACTGATTCTGGTAGTACTACTAGTACTGGTAAGGTATATTACCTTAACTTCAAACCTGAGGCTGATGAAGCTTGGCAAGAATTAGCTAAGAAATATACTGAAGAGACTGGCGTAGAAGTAAAGGTTGTTACTGCTGCAAGTGGTAACTACGATACTAGCTTACAAAATGAATTAGGTAAGGCTACTCCAGAACTTACAATGTTCCAACTTACTAATGATGGCGCTGTAGCTTCTTATGGTGACTATTGTATCGATTTAGCAGGCACTGACGTTTATAACGAAATGACTACTCATGATTTCGATTTGACATTAAGTGGTGCAACAATTGGTATTGGTTATTGTTATGAATGTTTCGGTATTATCGTAAACAAGGCTCTTTTAAAAGAAGCTGGTCATGATATTAGCGAAATCACTAATTTTAAGACTTTAAAGGCTGTTGCGGAAGATATTCATGCTAGAGCTAGTGAACTTGGTTTTGATGCATTCACTAATGCTGGTTTAGCTGATTCTTCTTCTTGGAGATTCTCTGGTCACTTAATTACTGTTCCTCTATACTATGAAGGCATTACTTCTAAGACTGAAATTAAGGGTACTTACTTAGATGAATATAAGAATATTTGGGACTTGTATTTAAATAATTCGGCAACTGATCCTGTAGCTAATAATGAAGCTGGCGATGGTGCTGAAGCTGAATTTGGTGAAGGTAAGGCTGTATTCTATCAAAATGGTTCTTGGGAATATTCTGCTTTAACTGGTACTTATGGCTTAAATGCTGATGATCTTCAAATGATTCCAATTTATGTTGGTCATGAGGGTGAAGAAAATGCTGCATTATGTTCTGGTACTGAATCACATTGGGCAGTTTCTAATTTAGCTAGTAAAGAAGATCAACAGGCTACATTAGACTTCATGAAGTGGGTTGTTACTTCTGATGAAGGTACTACAATGATGGCTGAACAATTTGGTCCTATTCCTTTCAAGAGTGCCAAGGAACCTGAAAACGTATTCTTTGCACAAGCTAATGAATTACTTGCTGAAGGTAAATATAATGTTAGCTGGGCATTTAACTATACTCCATCTGTAGATGATTTTAGAGCTGGACTTGTTAGTGCTTTAAAACAATATGCTGTTGATGGTAATTGGGAACCTGTTGAAAGCGCATTTGTTGATGGCTGGAATACTTTATTAGCTCAAGAAGCTGAATAATAATTTCAAACTAATAGGGGGCTATTATAGCCCCCTTCTTCTGTCTTGTTTTAAGTGATTAATGATTATTTAAAAGAGGATAAAAGGGGAGTTTTATGAAAAAGAAGAAAAAGTACACTGCTCATGATAGCAACGCACTAAGTAGTGAACTGATCATCAAGCCCATTAAAAGAAAGGTTTGGTTATTTTTAATACCAACTTTCATTTGTTTTGTGATTGGTTTTGTTTGGCCTTTTCTTAGTGGCGTCTATTTGTCGTTTTGTCAGTTTAGACTAATTAGAGAAGCTTTATTTATTCCATTAGATAAAGTAAAGGATGTTTGGGTTGGCTTATCTAATTATGCTAGAGCACTAGCTGATCCATCATTTAAACAAGCGTTTATTTATACAGCTGAGTATGCGGTTGTTAGTGTTGTGGTTATTAATGTGTTTGCCTTTTTCTTGGGCTATTTATTAACTTTAAAGATTAAGGGTAGCAATATTTTTAGGGCAACCTTTTTTATGCCTAATTTAATTGGTGGTATTGTCCTTAGTTATATTTGGCAATTAATCTTCAATGGTGTTTTAATTAGATATAATACTTATCTTACAGCTAATGCAACTTTTGGTTTCTGGGGTCTTGTTATCCTTATGGCTTGGCAACAAATTGGTTATATGATGATTATCTATATTGCGGGTTTCCAATCAGTTTCTGAAGATATACTTGAGGCAGCTAGAATTGATGGGGCTGGTAAGTGGAAAATCTTATTTAAGGTAATTGTGCCTAATATGATGACAACTGTTAGTATTTGTATGTTTTTATCTTTAACTAATTCATTTAAGTTGTATGATCAAAACTTAGCACTTACAGGTGGTGCTCCAGTTATTACAACAGCTGATGGTCAAATCAAGATGACAGAAATGTTGGCCTTAAATATTTCTAATTCATTTGGCAAGATTAATACATGGGCTAAGGGTACAGCACAAGCTAAGGCTGTTATCTTCTTTATTCTTGTTGCATGTATATCACTACTACAACTTAAGGCTACAAGAAGTAAGGAGGTACAACAATAATGAAAAAGGATTCTTCTTTAAAAAGGGAAAAGACAAAGGCTTGGATTATTACAATTATCCTTACTTTAACAAGCTTGGCTTGGGTAATGCCTATTGTCATTGTTTTGATGAATTCGTTTAAGAATAAGGGTTCAATTGCACTTGAAACATTTAAACTTCCTACAAGTGAAAACTTTGTGGGTTTACAAAACTATACAAATGGTATTACATCTGGTAATTATAGTTTCTGGGATTGTGTAAAATATTCAGTAATTATTACGGTATTATCCGTTGCCCTAATTCTTATTTGTACATCAATGGCAGCTTGGTATATTTCACGTGTTAATTCAAGATTTGCCAAGATTGTCTATGCTTTATGTACATTCTCAATGATTGTGCCTTTCCAAATGGTTCAATTTACTTTATCTAATACAGCTAGTATGCTTCATTTAAATACACCATATACTATTCCTATTGTATATTTAGGTTTTGGTGCTGGTCTTGCGATCTTTATGTTTACAGGTTTTGTAAAGCAAATTCCTCTTGAGATAGAAGAGGCGGCTGTAATGGATGGTTGTACTCCAGTTAAGACTTTCTTTAAGGTAGTACTTCCAATGTTGTCTCCTTCTTTAATTTCTGTTGGCATATTAGAGGCCATGTGGGTTTGGAATGATTATTTGTTACCTTATCTTGTTTTGGATATTAATAAGTATCGTACTATTCCAATTCATATACAATATTTAAGGGGATCATATGGACAGGTTGATATGGGTGCTAGTATGGCTTTAATTATTTTGGCTTTACTTCCAGTGGTGCTTATTTATATCTTCTGTCAAAAATATATTATAAAAGGAGTGGCTGCTGGTGCAGTAAAGGGATAATATGGATAGAAAAGCTGGCGTTTTAATGCATATAAGTTCTTTGCCTTCTCAAACAGGCATTGGAACAATGGGAGATGAGGCTAGAAAGTTTGTGGATTTCTTAAGTGATGCGCATCAAACTTATTGGCAAATTCTTCCTTTATCACAAACAGGATTTGGTGATTCACCTTATCAATCATTTTCGGCTTTTGCGGGTAATCCTTATCTAATTGATTTAGATTATTTGTGTAGAGATGGCCTAATTGAAGAAGATGATTATAAGTATGTTGATTGGGGGTTTGATGGTGGTATCAACTATGGTGCTTTATATAATAAGCGTTATCCAATCTTAAGAAAGGCTTGTAAGAATTTCTTAGAAAAAGGTGATTTAGCTGACTTTTATAAATTTGAAGAGGAAAATGATTGGCTTGAGGATTATGCTTTATTTCTAACCATTAAGGAGAAGTTTAATAATATTTCTTTGATTAATTGGGATAAAGAATACAAGCTTAAGGATAAAGAGACTATTGATGCCCTAAAGGAAGAATATGGTGATACATATAATTTCTGGAAAGTTGTTCAATATTTATTTACAAAACAATGGTTTGATTTAAAAGAATATGCAAATACTAAGGGGCTAAAGATAATTGGTGATTGTCCATTATATGTGGCAGCTGATTCATGTGATGTTTTCTCTGATCCAAAACTATTTTTAGTGGATGAGGAGCTTGTTCCTAAAAAGGTTGCGGGTTGTCCACCTGATGGTTTTGCGGCTGATGGCCAATTATGGGGTAATCCTATTTATGATTGGGATTATCACCTAGATACAAATTTCGCTTGGTGGGTAAAGCGTGTAAAACACTTATGTAGTATTTATGATTATGTGCGTATTGATCACTTTAGAGGGCTTAGTGCATATTACACAATTGATTATGGTGCTACTACTGCCAAAGATGGTAAGTGGGTAAAGGGCCCTGGTAAGGCTTTTGTTAAGGCAATTAGAGAAAATGTTGGTGATAATGTAATTGCGGAAGACTTGGGCTATATGGATGATGATGTAAAGGACTTGTTAGCTTATAGTAAGTATCCAGGAATGGGTGTACTTGAGTTTGCCTTTGATTCAAGAGATTCTGGTGGCAATGATAATATTCCTTATAATCTAAAGAAGAATCAGATAGCTTATATTGGTACTCATGATAATCAAACAGTAATGGGTTGGACTAAGGAAATTTCACCTGAGGCTCTAGAATTTTGTAAAGATTATATAAACCATAGAGGCAGTGATGAATTTAATTGGTCTATGATTAGAGAATTAATGTCTACAGTATGTGATACAGCTATTGTTCAAGCTCAGGATTTATTGGGTTTAGATGAGAAAGCTAGAATGAATGAGCCTAGCACTTGTGGTAAAAACTGGAAGTGGATGGCAAGCGAGGGTTGTTTCACTAAAGAGATTGGTGAACGTTTAAAAGAGTTAACGCATTTATATGGAAGGGCATAATTTATGGCAAATGTAGTTTTAAAAAATATTAAGAAGATTTATCCTCTTCAAGAACAAAAGAAGGGTTTGTTTGGCAAGAAAAAGAAGGCAACAAATAAACCTAATAATCTTCAAATTACGGATGAGGGTGTTGTAGCTGTCCAAGATTTCAATATTGATATCAAGGATAAAGAGTTTATTGTCTTGGTTGGTCCTTCAGGTTGTGGTAAGTCTACTACTCTTAGAATGGTAGCGGGTCTTGAGGATATAAGTGATGGGCAACTTTATATTGATGGCAAATTATGTAATGATGTAGAGCCAAAAGATAGAGATATTGCCATGGTTTTCCAATCTTATGCCTTATATCCACATTTAAGTGTTTATGATAATATTGCCTTCCCATTAAAAATAAAGAAGATGCCTAAAGAGGAAATTGATAAGAAGGTTAGGGAAGCAGCTGAGACATTAGATATTACCCAATACTTAGATCGTAAGCCTAAAAATTTATCTGGTGGTCAAAGACAAAGAGTTGCGATTGGTAGAGCTATTGTTAGAAATCCTAAGGTGCTTTTAATGGATGAGCCATTAAGTAACTTGGATGCTAAACTTAGAAATCAAATGAGAGCTGAAATCATTAAGCTTAGAAAGAAAATTGATACTACTTTCATATATGTAACCCATGACCAAGTTGAGGCTATGACTTTGGGCGATAGAATTGTCGTTATGAAGGATGGTTTTGTTCAACAAATTGGCACTCCTCAAGAAGTGTTTAATCATCCAGCTAATCTATTTGTTTCTGGTTTTATTGGTACTCCACAAATGAATTACTTTGATGCCAAGTTAGTTAACAAAGATGGTAAATATTCGGTTTTGGTTGATGATCAAGAGTTTGAACTTTCTAAGGAAAAACAAGATCGTCTAAAGGCTAAGGACGTTAAGGAACAAGATATCGTATTAGGTGTAAGACCAGATCACATGGTTTTATCTGATAAGGGTATTAAGGCTAAGGTTGATGTAAGTGAGCTTATGGGTAGTTCAGTTCATCTTCATGTTACAGCACTTGGTAGAGATGTAATTGTTATTGTACCAACTGAGGGCAAGGTTGTTGAGCTTGCGGGCAAGGATATTTGTTTAACTTTCTCTGGTAATGTTGCCAACTTATTCTCTAAGGAAGATGAGAAGAATTTAGAATATTAATATAGTAGGATATAAAAATATGAAGGGGTTATCGTAATGGATAACCCTTTAAATTACACTTAAGGATTTGTATTTTCACAACTCCGACACATTTTATAAGCTGATTTTTCACAACTCCGACACTTTCTAGATGCCAATTTTTCACAACTCCGACAAAATATCATAAATATTACAGATAAAAACATTAGACTATAGTGCTTGTATTGGGCTACAATGTTCCATCGTTATGTTCTAAAGGTGGAGCAGTTTCTTTAGATGTAAAGGCTTATAAATTTGGTGGAAATAGCCCACTTGTAAGTTTTGATTCATTATTAAAGGGCAATAAACCTATTGAACAATTAGAGGGTACAGCTGCCAGAACTACGCTTCAAAGCGAAGTTGAAGGTTATGACTTTATTGTTTATATAGAAGTTAAAAGTGAAAACGTTTATAGCTTAATTGAACTTGTTTGATTAATAAAGGTCCTTGTATAAATAAGGACCTTTTATAATAAATCTTTGGTTTTTCTAACTAGATATAGTGGAATATTGATAAAATCTCCATCTTTACGATAATTTCTTTTAGAAAATCTAATAGCATGTTTAGGTTTGTTATTGGCAATATAGTTTTTGAAAGATGGCGCTGATTTATCTTCACCGCCTTTTACTTCAATGGGGATAATTTCCATCTTGTTTTGTATTACAAAATCTATTTCGCCCTTCTTATCACAATAGTATCTAGGCTCGATATCAAATAGTCCCTTAAGTTGTTGCAAAACATAGTTTTCAGTTAAAGGGCCTTTGAATTGATAATTGGTTTTAAGTAAAATAGCACTATTGTTTACGCCAGCCATGTTTTTTAAAAGCCCAGTATCAAACATAAATAGTTTAAATTGATCTAATTTATCAAAGGCTTTTAGAGGGTGTTCCATTTTAGAAACATTATAGATACGATTTAGCATGCCGGCTGAAACAAGCCATTCGATAGCTTCTTCAAAGTCTCTAGCTCGTGCTCCTTGCCTTATAGCACCATAGATAAATTTTTCATTAGATTTAGTAAGTTGAGTTACAATGCTGCGAAAAACCATTAATATTCGCCCACTATTTACTATCCCATTGTATTTAGAGAAATCATTTTCATAGATTTCAATAAGTTCATTTTGAATTTTTGATAGTTTTTCGGGGTCTTTATATTTAACCCAAGAATCAACACATTCAGGCATACCGCCTATAATTAAGTAGTTATTATAGGCATCTAGTAAGCGATTGTGAAATATTTCTTCTATTACGGTATCTTTTTGAATACTATTGTAATAATCATATAAAGAAGGATCACTAGCTTCTAGAAATTCATCAAACATCAAGGGATAAATATTAAGAAGATTTACCATGCCTACTGGATATGATTTTGGTTTTGCAAGCAAGGTACCAAGTAAACTTCCAGCTGCAATTACATGATATTCATTGGCATTTTCTTTGAAATATTTAAGGGCGTTTAGTGCAGATGGACATTCTTGTATTTCATCTAAGATAATTAAGGTATTGTTTGGTGCTATTTTTGTACCACTTATCATAGATAACAATTCAACAATACGTTTGGGATCTTTGTTCGCCTCAAAAATAGACTTAAGTTCTTCTTCTTCATCAAAGTTAAAATAAACATAGTTTTTATAATATTCTTTGCCAAAATCTTTCATAAGCCAGGTTTTGCCTACTTGCCTTGCGCCTTTTAGTACAAGGGGCTTACGATTGTTGTCATTTTTCCAATTAAGCAAATCTAATGTAGCGCTTCTTTTCATGAATAATTTCTTCCTTAATGATAATTTAACACATTTTTCCCACTATTTTATATAAATAATGCACATTTTTCCGGAAAAACTTTGTGAAATTTACACATTTTTCCTCACAAGCAAAATTTGATACTCACTATTAAAGGGTGAATAATTAAGCATTCTAGCTTTAGAGAAACTTCTTTTAAAGCCTGTATTACCTTAACTTTCACAAATCTGTATAATTTGGAAAAGCTAATATAAAAATGTAGGAATTAGGACAACGTAAAAATGTAAGAAAT
>CAVKAO010000028.1:0-26891 GCA_963654705.1 Oscillospiraceae bacterium | reverse complement strand
CTAAAAAATATCTTCCTCTTTTTGGTCTAAATATGACACTTTTACAATTTGATCATTTTTAATACATTCTTCAATTAAAGATTCATAATCAAACTTTGATTCAAAAAACAAACACTCTTTTTCCTTTGGCTTAGTAACTGGATTTTTAGGATCAAAGATTGTACAACAATCCTCATAAGGCAAAATAGAAGTCTCATAAGTACCAATCTTTTTCGCTAAATCAATACTCTCAATCTTATCCATCATACAAAGTGGACGCATAATTAGGGTATCACACACCTTACCAATCACCGAGATACTCTCTGGCGTTTGGCTGGCAACTTGGCCCACACTTTCACCATTTGTAATAAGTTTAATCTTTCTTTCACTTGCGATTCTATCAGCAATTCTATACATCATACGACGCATTAAAGTAATTGCATAAGATTCACTCGCATTTTTATAGATAGCTAATTGCAAGTCCGTAAAAGGAATCATATGAATTAACACATCACCTTGATAAACGCTTAATATACGACATAAATCCATAACCTTTTGTTTAGCTTGAGTACTAGTATAAGGCTCGCTAGCAAAATGAATGCACTCAATCTTTAAGCCTCTTTTCATTGTTAGATATCCAGCAACAGGTGAATCAATACCACCAGACATCATAAGTAAAGCCTTACCATTTACACCCGTTGGATAACCACCAATACCCCTTACCTTTTCATCCATGATTAGGGCATCATTTTGTTCAATGACAATATATAACTTCAAATCAGGATTGTGCACATCAACACCAATTTCCATGTTTTTCAAGATATGACTTGCCACTTTACGATTAATATCATCACTTCTTAAAGGATAATTTTTATCACTTCTTTTGCTTACAACCTTAAAAGTCTTATAATCTTTTTTCTTAGCTAAAGTTAAGGCCATATCACAGATTTGTTCTATATCTCTATTTACAATCAAAGCACCTGAAAAATAAGCATAACCAAATACTTGTTTTAAATCTTCTTTGATTAAATCATAATCTTCACCATTTAGTTTAATAAATAAGCCATCATGTAAAGTCTTATATTCAAGCTTATCATAAGCCTTTAGTCTTCTTTTTATATTATGGGTAAGAGCCTTAGTAAAATCCTTGCGATTTTTACCCTTGGTTGATAATTCACCATATCTAACAACAATATGATCATATAATAAATCAGCCATATTTTTTTATATCCTCCTTTAAACAATCTATAAAATAATCAATCTCTTGTTTAGTATTACTATAATCAAAAGAAATTCTAAGAGCCTTGTCTTCATCTATATTCAAGCTCTTTAAAGTGCGATTATTATCATTTTTTCTAGAACCACATGTAGACTTACTAGAAATCATAATATCACGAGCATTTAAAGCATTTAGTTCTACTTCTGAGAAAATAGGTGTACTAATATTAACAAGATTTGCCACACCATTATAAGGTGAATTGATACTTACACCATCAATTTCATTAGCCTTTAAACAGAAATAATCCTTCAATTCTTGAATATACTTTATTTCCTTATTCATATTCTCTAAAGCAATTCTTAATGTTTTGGCCAAAACAATGTTACTTAAAGCATTACTAGTGCCACCTCTAATGCCATATTCTTGTTGACCACCAGATATTAAAGACAATAAAGAAACATGTTTTTTCTTAATAAGACAACCACTGCCCTTTAAACCATGAATCTTATGAGCTGAAAAAGATGCCATATCAATATCTTTTAAATCAATATCAACTTTCCCTAAGCCTTGGGTAATATCGCAATGAAAATAAGTACCAGAATGTTTTTTAACTATTTGTTTTATTGCATCAATATCATTGATAGAACCAATTTCATTATTCACAAGCATAATGCTTACAAGCAAAGTATCTTCTCTTAAAGCCTTAGCCACATCACTTGCTTCAATAACCCCATCAGCATTTGGATATAAATAAGTCACATCAAAACCAAATACATCCTCTAATTGCTTAAAACTGTTATAAGCACTAGAATGCTCATAAACAGATGTGATGACATGTTTTTTTGTTTGCTTATTTAAACAAAGGCCTTTAATAGCTAAACTATTAGCTTCCGAAGCACCACTTGTAAAAATTACTTCATCCTTTTCGACATTAAGCATCTTGGCAATATTTAAGCGAGCCTTTTCTTGCATATTGTAGACTGTAACACCATCATCATATAAAGCATCACTATTACAATAATATTTATCCAAAAGATCCTTATAAGTATTTAATACCTCTTTGTTTAAAGAGGTAGTAGAAACATTATCAAAATATATTTTATTCACTAGACATTCTCCAAATATGCACTGTCCTTTTTATTAGGGAATAGCTTTTCCATGCAAGCAATAGCCATTGTTAAAGCCTTTGTATACTCTCCATTTAAATAAGAAAATTCAGCCCTAGATAAATCACGCTCAACTTCAGGATAAGTAGAACGATACTTATTACCAAAGACGATGGCATTTTCAACCATAATAGCCATGCCAACAATATTATTGACATTGTTATAAAACTTATAGATAAAGTCAATTGCCTCATCTAATGTACTATTTAATTCATCAATATCAATTGGAACAGCATTAAGCAAATTCTTTATTTTTTCAATACGCTTTTTACTAGCTGTTAAATCATCATGATAAGAATTGGCAATAGTAGGTAAATGGTATTCTAAGACCTTCACTTCTACTTCATTTAATACAACCTGTAGCTTCATAAGTTGGGCTTTAGCACGCTTTTCATCACTGATATTCTTATCAAAACTAGCCTTGTAAGAACTTAACTTATCAATATCTAAGTTAGCCTTATCAAGGATTTCATTACCTTGTTTTAATAGTTCACTACTTGGCTTATCATTTTCCGCAAGATCTTGGTTAAACACAATATAATCAGCCTTTAAACTTGCAAGATGTTCTTCACTTTCCTTAATATAGGTGTCAATATTCTCAATACCAAAACGTTCTTTGTCCTTTTTATAAGCACCAGAAACATAATTATGTAAAGTTGAAAGTTCATTTAAACTCTTAGTAATCGTATCGCCAATTGATTTAGCTTGACCATAACACTTGTTTTCATAATCAAGCTGTTCAAGTATTGTATTAAGCTTTTCCTTTTGAGCAATCGCATTAACCTCAACATTTCCTAAGTCACCATCACTTAATACCTTAACATCTTCACTTACACTATTTGTTACTTCCTCAAGACGCTCATCAATGTTTAAGTGCTTTGTATAAACGCCTCTTTGACGAGTAAGGGCATATTTACGATTAGCTTCATCAATTAAAGTAGGAATAACACCTTTAGTATCCTTAATCAAAGAAGGTATTTTTAATACACAATCTCTTATATCAACCATGTAGTCCTTAATCTTTAAAAGGCAATCCCAAGAATCAACATAGTCATTGATATACATGTATTCTTCACTACTAGAAAATAAATCCTCAACTTTTTCAACTTTTCTTTTAATACCATCATAGCCAATAGAAAGACTATTGGAATTTTGATTAATATAAAGCTTTAAATCTCTAAATTGTTCCTTTAAACGAGAGCTTGTATCTCTTTGATCATTTTCCTCTTCTTGAAATTTTTCCAAGAACTTATCGATATCAGCAACCTCTTTTTCACTCTCATCAATATTATCAACTACCATACTAATGGCCTTGCGACAATCTTTATAATGGCGAGAAGAGAAATTATCATCAATGTCCTCAAGTATATCACTTATTTGATCAATATGTTTTTGAGCCTGTTCATACTTTTCATAATATTCCTTAACTTCTTCAGCTGTATCATTATTTCTTTTAGCCATAGCTTGGGCCTTTGAAAGTTTAAAAGCCAACGGAATTGTTTTAACCGCATTAAAACGAATATTTAAATCATCAATATCCTTTTTTAAATTAGATTTCTTAGTATTACTTATAAGAATGCATACTATAATCAAGGCAACAAGTGCCAGGCCAGCAATTATTAAAATTTTATATTGATCAGACATAATGCCCCCTTTACTACCACAAAACTAGTTTAATTTTACTATTAAAAAGGCATTATTTCAATTGACTGCAAGCATAGGATTTGGTAATATTAGAGGGCAGTTTAGTGCGCATGTAAAGTTTTCTAGAAATGCGTTAATAACCTAAGGGTATATTAGTAGTCTAGCGTAATGGATGAAAATAGTATATTAACACCTCTAAAAAATGATTTACACCTCTAACTGATTGCTACAGGAGGAAAAAATATGGCAAGAAATACTGGACCAGTATGGCGTATATCTCGTCGTCTTAACTTCTCTATCCTAGAAACAGGAAAAGAATTAAGCAAGAGAGCATATATCCCAGGTCAACATGGTAGTGCATCTAAGAGAATCAAACTTAGTAACTACGGTTTACAACAAGCTGAAAAGCAAAAGATCAGAAACTTATATGGTCTAAATGAAAAGCAATTCTACAACACTTATTTAAGAGCTAGTAAGATGGAAGGCGTTACAGGTACTAACTTATTAATCCTATTAGAATCTAGACTTGATAACTTAGTATACCGTATGGGCTTTGCTAGAACTAGACGTGGTGCTAGACAATTAGTTAACCATGGTCATATCCTAGTAAATGGTAAGAAAGTAGATATCGCTAGTGCAAAGGTTCTACCTGGTTCTACTATCGAAGTAAAAGAATCATCTAGAAATATGGCAAGCATTGCTGATGCATTAGAAGCTAGCGTTTCATTTAAGGATTATGTTGAAGTAGATAAAGAAAACAAGAAGGGTACATTCGTTAGACTTCCTGAAAGAAAAGAATTAAACCAAGAAGTAAACGAACTACTAGTTGTCGAATACTACTCAAGATAATAGATAACTTACTTGATCTAAACAAAAAGAGCGAAAGCTCTTTTTTTAATGCATAAATAACGCAAAATACGCTAAAGACATATCAAAACTCTAGCAATGACTCCACCAAACAACCAAGTGTTTTTGATAAACGATATAGTGTTTCACCACTCGCCTTATTAATATTCTTATTTCTTTGTTCATACATTTGAATTGAACGTAGACTAACCCCTGATTGTTTAGCTAATTGACTTTGAGAAATCCCATATAGTAAACGTATTCTCTTTAAATTTGTATCAGTGAATGTTTCTTTTATTTTTTTATCAGCTATCAAAACAAACTTACTTATATCGCTTTCATGTAATGTGTTATACATTACTCTTAAATCACTCAGTGACATAACAGTAAATATATCCTCAAAGCTTCTATTTGAATACCATTGATAGTAAGCTAAAACATAGCCGATCCAATACTCACATGATCTTCTATATGATATTTGAGATTTATTAAAACTAACATCATAATTAGCATCACTTAAAAAATCCAATACTAATTCAATACCGCTTTTACCAATTAAATATGAAGTATTTCCTTCTTCAATACATTTACACAATTTGCTACTTATAAATAATTTTATAAAATGTTCATCATCAATATCACAGTTGTTAATGGCATAGTCAAACGCTTCAGCCAAAATTGTTTCTACATTACTCAAATATTTTTCTTGGTATGCGTGAATCATCATTTTTAATTCCTCCATTTACGATATCTCTTATCGTAAGACCATCATCATCTTTATCAAGTATTTCCATAAATGCATCATAAGCACTATCACTTCTTGCTTTTTTTATGATGAAATATTTGTTTTTAGAAGCATAGTCAAAACCTTCGTACTTTAAACAAGAAAAAGCATATTCCGATTTTAAAACAATTTGCCTGCCTAAATCCCCTAACTTTAAAGCTAAATCTAATTGATTAACGGTTATCATATTGTTTACAAATGATTGCGCATAATCAAAATAAGAATCATCAGCTCTATAGCCAATAACGACATCATAAGCATTCACATTAATGTAAAAATTATCTATTAAATAGCGTCTAGCCTTATTTGCAATAGGTGTCTTTATTGTGAAATAGCGATGTTTCAATAAAATAGCCATCCAATTTAAGACAGTATACTTAGAATCATTTAGATTTAATATATTAAGATGCTCACTGTTAAGTGTATAACAATTTGAAAAGCCATCTTGATTTGAAGAAACGGCCCACTCTTTAGCTAATTCTTCACTTTCAGTACAATAAAAGCCAAGTCCATAATCATTGTTTTTTCTGCCAAAGTCAAAAATAGGTTCTTTAATTATTTTATCCGAACCATGATATAAAGTTATTTTCTTGTTCATCAATCGTCTCCTCCTACATTATTATATCACCATGGTGATATAGCAAAATATAAAGGAAATGTTTTCTATCGATGCCTATAATTTATCGTACTTGGTGTTATTGTTATAGGCCTTATCAACAGGATATTTCTTATTATTGACTTCATTTTTCTTTAAAAGAATCTCATCTAAATCTAGATTGCAAGTATCCGCCATCAATATACAATAGCTTAATACATCAGCCAACTCTTCTTTAACCTTATCCATCTTGCCATCAGCGCCAACATCACTTCCACTCCATTGGAATATCTCCAAAAGTTCATTAGCCTCCAAACTAATAGAAATAGCTAAATCCTTAGGATTATGGAATTGTTTCCAATTACGATCATCACTAAACTTTAAAATTTCTTTAATTGTTTCTTCTTTAATTTGCATACCTTTAAAAAATGAATGACTACGCATTCATTTCCCCCTTTATAATATTTTCAATATCTTTGGTAGTCTTATCGATATCATCATTAACGACATGATACTTATAGACCTCACCTGAAGCTATTTCTCTTTTAGCCTCATCTACACGCTTTTTAATGGTTTCTTCCTTCTCGGTACCTCGGCCATTTAATCGATCTTTTAAATCATCAATGCTTGGAGGAAGCACAAAAATGCTAACCGCATCATCACATTTCTCCATTACCTGAAGACCACCTTGAACATCTATTTCTAATACTACATTAAACCCCTTGTTACGCATATGTTCAACATAATCTTTTGGTGTGCCATAATAGTTTTCCACATATTTGGCATGCTCTAAAAACTTATCCTCATCAATGGCCTTCTCAAATTCTTCCTTGCTTACAAAGAAATAGTCCTTACCATCAACTTCCCCATCTCTTGGTGACCTAGTAGTCATGGAAACCGAGAAAACAAGGTTTAAATCCTTATTTTCAAGCACTTTATGTAATACTGTACTTTTTCCAACACCACTTGGCCCACTATATACTACAAGTAATCCTTTTTTCATATTATGACTATTTTACTACTAAAACTGTTTAAGTTAATACAAACTTTGTATAATTGAAACATGGCAATCGATGGAATTATCTTAAACAAAGTAAAAGAGGATTTAAGTTCTCATTTACCAATTAGAATTAATAAAATAAACTCTACTTCTGATACAGAAGTTATTTTTAACGTACACTCTAATAATATTAGAACCAATTTAGTAATATCGTTACATAGTATCTATAATCATATTTCTTTATCAAATAAAATTTATAGTGACTTTGAAGAACCTTCTACTTTTGTAATGGTTTTAAGAAAACATATCACAAATGGCATCATTACTAAGATTGAACAATTTAATTATGATCGCTATCTTTTATTACATATTAGAGCCCTAAACGATATCTATGATGAAAAAGATTATTTATTAAGTGTTGAATTAATGGGAAAATACGCTAATTTGATTCTAATTGATAAAGAAACTAACAAGATAATTGATGCCCTAAAAAAGATACCACCTTATCTAAACAATAAACGCACTATCTTACAAGGGGCAAACTTTACTTTGCCCGATAAACAAAATAAGAAAGATCCTTATTTAGATTTAGACGTAGATTTTAATGAATCGCTAGTTAAACAAGTGGCAGGCTTTTCTAAGCAATTAGAAAATGAAATTAGATATCTAAATCAAACATTGGAATATAAGGACATCATTCAAAAGATAAAAGATGCCGATAAATTATATATATCGGAAAATGGTGATTATCACATCATTCCGCTTACTTATTTAAATTTAAGTTATAAAGAATATGAAATAAATGAAGGCTTTGATGTTCTTTATTATCAAGTAAATGAAAAAGAAAGAATCAAGACTGTTACTGAAGACATTAATAAGTTTATTAAAAGGCAAATAAAACACTTTGATGTCAAATTATTAAAGCTCAAGCAATCACTAGAAGATTCATTAAATCTTGAACAAGATAAAGAAAACGGTGATTTACTATACACTTACTCTAATTTAGATAAAAAAGGCTTAGATAAGATTGAAGTAATTGATTATGATGATAATAAAAAGATGATTAAATTAGATCCTAAATTAACCATCAAACAAAATGCCAATAAATACTACAATAGTTATACTAAGAAAAGAAAAGGTAAAGTCTATATTGAAGAACAAATTGATATTGCCAAAAACGAGTTAGAATATTTTAATGCCTTAAGCGAACAACTTGAAATAGCTTCTTATAATGATGCCTTAGAAATAAAAAACGAGTTAATTAAGTATGGCTATTTAAGAAAAAAGAATACTAAATTAAAGAAACACAAAAAGATTAATTTATATCAAGTTAAAGTTGGTGATAATACCATAACTTTTGGTAAAAATAATACCCAAAATGATTATCTAACCTTTGAATATGCCAAAAGTAATTATACATGGTTTCATGCCAAAGACTATCATGGTTCTCATTTAGTCGTTGATAGTGATAATCCAAGTGAAGAAGTATTAAGGGAATGTGCTAATTTGGCAGCCTACTTTTCTAAAGGAAGATATTCATCTAGTGTTCCTGTTAACTATACACTAGCTAAAAACGTTAAGAAAATTAAGGGTGCAAAACCTGGCTTTGTATCAATTAAAAACTACAAGACTATCTATATTGATCCTATATTAGACAAAGAAATCAAAGTGATTTCAATCTAGCTTTAGATATTTCTTTTTGTTTTCTAATAATTAGCTTATTAAAAATAATATTAATAAAACCAATAATAATTAAACCAAATAATAAAATACCTTGAACAAAAATGACATTAGTATCTGGATCACTATTATTAACAGTCAAATTCTCCTCAACATTTTCTAGATTATAAGTATTAACGCTATCCTTACTTAACAAAACAAAGGTGCTAGAAGAAGAATAATCGCTAATAAACATAATATTATCCTCACTTTGAATAGTGCGACATTTTATAATGTTGTCACCATCTATCTTATAAACGCTATAAATCTTGTTAAGACTTTTATAGCTTGGCGAAATTGAATAAACCATTTGCCCAGCATTATTTATTCTTTTATAGTTTAAATAAAAGTTAACTTTAAAGCTATCCTCAAAATTTAAATCATAGCCATCAATTAACTCCTTGATACTATTTGATATATTGGCATGTTTAATTTTTACGTAGTAGGTATCTAAAAAACTATGCAAACTCTTATCACTTACCAAAGAAAGACCTAGTCCTGAAATGGCTAAGTCATAATCATTATCATATATATGATACTTATACTTATTATGGTAAGAATTAAGTAATATCTTATCTAATGTTCTGATTGTATCAAAGCCTAAATCAATATCACTTTCTTTAATCTTTTTAAGTTCATCAATATTATAAGAACCATCCTTTTGATAAGATTCAATATTTCTTCTAATTAAAGAAGACAAATCATCATTATTATCATTATAAATATCTGTCTCTATACTAACTCCATGATAGTTAATCTTTAATTTATCATCATTTAAAGAAACCATGTCAGTGTTGACTTGAACAATTTTACTAGAATTATCACTATAAGAAACTCTGATTGCGCAACTATTATAATCATCATAAGCACACATATCATCTTCCATACTTATCGCATCAATACCTATATATTCTAAATATAATTTATCCTCTTGACTATATGTACCCTTATACTCATAGCCATTAAATTCAGGAATATACAAGACCTGTTGGCTGCCACTTAAAACATTTGTAGTATAAATTCCATTATCAATATTAGTGTAATAAGTAATCGTTTCAATATTATTTTCATGTATCTTATCACTATTTAAAAGATACTTAATCACATCTTTTTCAATATAGCCAACGTAATTATCAAAATCATACTTATAGTCATCAGAAAAACTATAGTCTAGTTGTACCTTATAGGAGTTATCATTTTCTTCAATAATAATTAAAGAAAACTCATTTAAGCCACTAATTGTATAAAGTGTATCTGTTAAACCTTCATCTTTATAAAAACTAATTGAACTATTATCACTAATGCCAAGGCAATAACTATTTTTATCTTTATAACCCAAAGCCTTATCTAAAATGTAATAATTTGAAGCTACTTTTTCACCATAATTTGGATCATTAGAATAGTTTAAATTAACGCCACCTGCCTTATCACCCAAGTAATCGCCACCATATAGATTATTATGATAATTGCCAAAGCGATCTGAAACATAATATTTAGCAAAACTTGTAATACTATTAGAAACTTGATTATAACGTTTACTATCTCTTTCATCATCATTATCATAAGCAGCTAAAGCAAACAAGTTATTAGAAACAAAACTATTATAAGATTTACCAGAAGAGCTTTCTAAGTTAGCACTTGACAATAACATTAGTGCATTAGCCCCATAAAGGTTTTGATTTATAAAGAAACTATCTAATATCCCAAAGTATTGTGATGCATTAACCACATCATTAGCGCCATCATGAGACTTATCTTCATAAGACAATAGTCTAGAACTAATATTCAAAGTATTGTAGTAATAATCTTCTATCTCACTTAAATTGTAATTAGTAAGACTACGATAACTTAAATATTGATAATAATTGTAATAAGGATTATCCACATTTACGGCATTATCATAAGATTCATTGTTATAATCATCAATCATCTTTTTAAAATCATCATAAAAATAATGACCATCATAACTATAATAGTAAGTATCATCATTTAAATAATCTAACTTATCATCAATTGGATAAATATTTAGAAAATCACTATCAAATTGCGTTTTTACCAAATGATTAAAAGTTCCGTTTGTATTAATATAACTAGAAATACGTAAATTTAAGCTATTAAACGGATGCAATATCACATCATCACTACTTGTATAGCCTATATCGTTAGATATCTTAAAATATACCCTACTACCATCACTACTAGATCTTAAATAGGCGCCGTCCTTCATATAACAAGAATTAATTGTTGAACTAGACTTTCTAATAGAGGAAGTATATTCGATATTTAAGCTACAAGTATCATTACTTTTAAATTCTACTACTCCATACTCCATCTTCAATACAGTATCGCCATTATAAAGAACTAAATTATCATATTCATCAATATGTTCATTATAAAAATTATTGGCACTACTATATGAATCAAAACTTTCTATACGGTCATCATCGCCATCATTTATAACATAGTAATCATCTTCACCATATACGCTAATTGAAAAGATAACACTAATAAATATAAAACTAAAAAATATCTCAATAATCTTTTTCACATGTTAAATTGTACTATTTTTTCAATAAATGGAAAGAGTTATGAAATTATAGAAGTGGAAATTACTTATGGGCACATCCCTTCTTAAAGCTATATTCTTGCCTTCATCATAGATTACTTTATCCTTAATATCTAAGTTTTCAATACTTTTAAACAAACTAAAATTATCAATAAAAGAAAGACGTGTATCAAAAATTACCTCAAATACCTTTTTACTTTTAGCTATCTTAAACCTTAAAATCACACTATTCATCACACATCCTAATTAAACAACCCTTATTACCCTTATAGTAATAAGCCTCATCACTTTTTAAATCTTCCTTTCTATTTACATAAAATAACCTTTGATTAAATAAGCCTTCACCAAGCCAAATATACCTAACATAGTCTTTTTTAGCCAAATCATTGTTATATAAGGTAACACTTACATTAGCAAAATCTCTATACAATTTTTGATACTTAATAATTAAATCTTCATCATAAGAACTAATTAGCACTTCTTCATTACTTTCCAAATATAGCTTCACCCTATTTTTTAAATCGATACCCAATAAACATTTATTATAGTTAGATTCAAATATGATAGTACTTGGAATCTTTGTAATAAATGATTCATACATTGGCTCATTTTCTTTAAATTCTTCTATTTTACAAGGAACAAAACTAATAATCTCTTCATCAAAATAAAATGATTTACCTACATAATTAGTAGAAGTAGAAAAGATATTCAGCAAGTCTTGACGGTCATTTATTTCAATAACTAATTTATTTTTAAAACTATTAAGTAATTTAAAATTCATATTAGAACTACTTGAGATAGCTATTATATTAATACCTGAAAACTTACTTCTTCTAATAATTTGATAAAGATAATTTAAATATTCATCATTATAAGCAAACAAGCAATTAATATCCTCAATTACTAAAGTTAAGCCACCATTATAATCTAATAATTTATTAAACAAATATAACAAATCATCTTGATCTTCATATAGTAAAGTATCGCTTATATACTTATTTTTATATCTACATTTGCCAATAACAATGCTTCTTCTATTTAAATGATTAAGGATATTGTTAACTTCTTTATTTCTAGAAGAATAAATAAAAACATTATCTTCTCTATTTAAAACAAGTGGACCCTTATAGGCTTTTAAATAGTCATCTTTTTCGCCATATATGAAATCTTTCACATCGTAATATTTAGATATCTCATCAATGGTTTTACAAGGTGATCTTTTAAAATCCAGTGGCACATTATCAATCTTAAATAATTCTTTACACTTTAATATTTCTCTAATCGCAAAACTTGAAAAAGGTGTTATATTTTCTTGTTTTATTTGTTTTTTATCCAAAATCCTTAAAGTATTATCCAAAAGAGCCACCTTATAAGGATCACTATTATTTATATCTAATTTACTATAAAGGCTTTTACCCTTGATTAAAGAATCATCAAAGCACAAGTAAAACTGCCCAGGATCACTTAAATAAAAGGCTTTATTACTTTTAATAATGTCATTTGAATCCTTTTCACTTAGCACCTTTAAAGCAATCTTAAAACGACTATTAGACCATATTTCATCATCAATAACACCACTTGGTCTTTGCGTAGCCAGTATTAAATGAACGCCTAGACTTCTACCAATACGGGAAAAAGCAATTAGTTCTTTAATTATTTCTGGATTTTCTTTTTTAAGTTGAGCAAACTCATCCACCACAATAATTAAGTGAGCTATCTTTTCCATACCATATTTATTTAAATCACATTCTAAATAATCATCTAGATTCATAATCGAAACTAAAGCCTTATTAGATAATTCCTTAAATAGCCTTTGTCTTCTCTTGCATTCAAAATCAATAGCTACCATCAAGCGCTTTAAGACATCATTTTCTAAATTATTAATGGAAGCAATAATATGGGGTAAACGTTTACCTTTATAGGAAAGCGATTCTTCTATACCACCACCCTTATAATCAATAAGAATGATGTTTAAATAATCTGGCCGATATCTAATCGCTAAAGATAAAAGTAAGGACACAATAAGTTCGCTTTTACCTGAACCTGTAGAACCACCTATTAAACCATGAGGGCCATTTTTGCTTTCATGAAGATCAAAGTTTAAAACTTCATTGCCAACTAAAGCAAAATCCGCTCTTAAGCCACTTTGTTTACCGCTATAGAAATCTTTTATCGACAAATTAGGGTAAACATCCAAAAAAGAAATTGTCTTGTTTAAAAAATCTACCTTTTGAAAACCACCCAATAGTTCACATGCCAAGTTAAAGTCTATTGCTTCAAAATGATACTTAAAATTAATTAGTTCATCATCATAAATAATTCCCCCATCATCTTTATATTCGATTACTAAATCACTATTTTTTAAAATATCCTCCATACTTTTTACAAAATATAAAGTAGTAATCATCTTGTTTTTTATATTAAAATCAACCTTACCAAAGCAAAGCAATACTAATGGTAAATCCAATTTCATACTATCTAATTCTTGTAGTTGTCTTTGTTTATTAAAAGTTAAACGTCTATTATTTAATATTAGTTGTGGTAATCCAAAAAACTTTTCAAAAACATTTAAGTCTTCACTATATAAGGCAATATTAAAATCTTCAAAATGATATTTGCTAGACAATTCTAAAAGAAACCTTTTGACAAGATACGTATTATTATTGGAAATAATTGATATAGTATGATATTTCTTTAAATCTAAAAAATAAGGATAATTTTCAATATGCTTTAAACGATATTTTATGCCATTTAATTTCTCTTTTACCTCATCATCTTCAAAACAAGGACATTTAAATTCTTTGCTTAGGGTTATATGACCAATACTAATATTTAGAAATTGGCTACTTTTAGCTGTTAAATAGAATAATTTATTTTCATCAACAGTACCATCAAAAAAATAAGAATTCAAATCTTTTAAATAATCATCAATATCCTTATTTAAATTTAAACAATAGTTATTCAAATACTCTAAATACTTATCCTTATTAGCTTTAATCTCTTTTTTATTATTAGACTTCTCGAAAGCTCTAGCCATAATTGGCCAAAATAGTCCACTTATAAGCATACTTGCAGGCATTAAAATATAAACTAAACTATCATTAATACTTAGTCCATTTAAGTAGTTGTTATAAACATTAATACCTGCAATACAACACATGGCTAAAGTCATAGTTAATGATGGCCCAATTTGAAAAATTAGTTTCTTTTGATTTAAAACTTTTATTTCTTTATAGGGTTCTATCTCTCCTATATCTAACTTCTTAACATCACATATATAATAATTTTTAATAGGTACTTTATTGTTCTGGTAACGAATAATCTTTTCATCTACCATCTTTTTATTAAGTCTTATATCAACATTAAAATGATTCATATAAAGATAATCATCATGGTAGATAAAACAAAAATTAAAGAAACTTATCTCATCACCATCCTTTAATACTTCATTGTTATATAAATGCTTATTTAAAAGTAAAAAATCACTATTAGTTTTAAGTATCTTATCCTTATAAGCTAAATAATATTCTTTTAAATAGCTATCATGACAAATAATATTGCCCTTATTACTACAAGATAAGACAAAAGGGCTATTTTCATATAAACAGTATTCATCAATTCCATAGTTATTTTTATAAACATAGATCTCGTAATCACTAAAAACATCCTGATTTTTAATAATATATTTTTTTATTTCTAGTTTTCTTAGTTTGTCCTTTTCTTTAAAATAAAAGCCTTTTCTTAAAGAAATGAAATAATCATCCTTATCCTTATAAAACTCAATGCCCTTATATAAATAGCTATCGATTTTATTTAAATCAACACCAGTAAAACTATTATTATCTTTAATTAAAACAAACATCTTATCCCGTACTCACTAATATATTTAGGGAAGTAGAATACTTACCATCACTTGTGCTAACCACTATCTGACATGCCCCAATCGCTAGTGCGCTAACAATTCCATTGCTTATCGAAACAATTGAGTTATCCTTACTTGTATAAAGTAAATCACTGGTACTATAGCCATTTGGTAAAGCCTTTATCTCAATGTTATAGCTTTCATTTAAAACAATGACCTTAGAATATCTTTCAAGCAAAATCTTATCAGAATTAATAATTGTATTATTTTTAGTTTTCTTTAAACGATCTTTTCTTGTACACTTATCAACTAAGACAAAGTTTTCAATATGTGTCTTATTGCCAAAGAGCTGATTCTTCTCATTTAATATTTCTTTCTTATACCAAAAGCCCAGCTTATATAACAAAGTCTTAGAAGTATTGATTCTAAATTCCAATAACCAGTTTAAAGAAATATCTCCACAGGCCTTCACATCATTATTTTCATAAGATAATTCATCAACGGTACTATATACCAAATCACTTTCTTCTACTACATGATTATCATCGCTATCATACAAATGCAAAGTAGTTGATACCTTACCCTTAATACCGGCATCAAGTTCAACATCCATTAAGTATTTGCCTAAAGCCTGAATATTAAAATTAAGACCCAATACCGCCTTACTGGTACTACCAATCTTAAAGTCAATATCGCGATCATTTTCATTGATTATACGAAGACTTCCGTCCTTTATTTCAAAACCACTTACTTTATTATTGGAGAAAACAATCTCCACTTTACCAGATGTATAAATTTTGGCTAATACATCAATATTAAAATAAAGTGCTGGAACACCAGCAATTGGTGTTTTAATCTCACATATCTTAATACTAGCCTCTATTTCATCATCATATTTATTAGTAATAGATTTAACACTACTTAAAAAAGAAGAAGCATCCCTATCTTTTAAATCCAAATAATAATTTTTATAACGGCCAATAGAAACACCAACCTCTTCTACTGTTTTATAGCTTACTTTAAAATAAGCATCATCTAATTTACCATTTTTATAGTTCCACTTATAGCTTGGCTTAATACCACTTATCGCAATATCAAAAAACATATTTACGCCATTAGTATTCTTCGAAATACGGGCATTAATATTAGACTTAGAAAAACTATAGGAAACATTATATCCTTTAGCCTTAAATGATTTAGTCTTATTAGAAGCCAACAATTCACGACCATTGTTTGAATAAACACTATCTTCAATAGTCCCACCAGGTATATCAATAGCCTTGTCCATATCCAGTTCAAAACTATCTTGAATATATAAATTTTCTACTATCTCATCAAAAGAAACATCAACCAATATATATTCACCTAATGCATTTTGGCCTACTACTTTTTTATATAGATTATCGTTTTCCAAATAAAGATAATCACCACACTTATACTTGCCATTAGTAGTTATTAAATTATCTTTATAAAGATAATTGTTAAGATAATTAACATTCTCTTTTTCTTTTATCTCATATTTACTTTCAAATTGCTTATTGTTGATGACCTTAAGTGCTCTATCAATAACTGTAATAGCCTCATCTTCACTAATATAAGTATTATCATTGACTCTTCTTTTTATAAGCTTTTGATTATCAAAAAAATATTCATCCTCCACTAGCTTACAAATAGTATCTTTTAAAAATTCATAATCTAAATATTCATCAAAATTATCATCACTTACTACACCGTAATTAATTAGACTATTTAAACTATCTTCTCCTTGGATATCAATACCCGATTTAATGGCCAATATATTTAAATAGTCACTTGTTAAATAAGGATTAATTGCCTTGCATGATGTGCACGTAAGACATATACAACATAATACAAGGCAATTAATAATTTTTTTAATCAAAAGTTGAAGCGTTATTGGTCAAAGTAGATTCTAATGAGTCATATGAAGATACGGTGTAGTCTAAAAATTTAGCATATTCTTCAATAGTCTCACTTTCATCAATAAACCTTGACGAAAAAGTCTTAAAACGTTGCACAATAGCTTCTCCAGCAGTTCCCTTCCATACAGAACTTAAATCATTCATCATTTTAGAAATGCTATTTAAAGTATCATCTAAACTAGCATTGATAGAACGAAGGGCACTTGCACTACTAGATACCTCAGGTAATGTAATTCTAATATCTTCCATGAATTATCCTTTCAAACGATTAGCTGCACTAGTTAACTCATCTTGAGTTTCTCTATACGCCCTAGCACTAGCCCTTAAAAATTCTGCATATTGCCTTATAATAATCGACAATTGCCTAAAATCCTCCTCATAAGACTTAATACGAGCATTAAAGGCCGTATTATCCTTACCACCCCAACTACCAGATAACTTATCAACTTCCGAATATAAAGATTGATAAAGCCTTTGATAGTCGCCATCAGCACTCTCTACCCTAGAAGCCGTTTGCTCAAGACTACTAGGGTCAACATTAATTAAGTTATTCATCTTTTTTCCTCCTATACCTTTATTACGAAAAAAGATAAAAATTCCTACCCAAAATAAAAAAAGATGAACTATTTAAGTTCACCTAACCAAGATTCCAAGAAGGAATAATTTCAATTAATGATATATACTCTTTGCTAGTACCAAAACCACTTATAGATGGTAAATAAATGATAAAGGCCATAAAAGATAACAACGCAAAGACATACACAACAAATTTATTGTGTTTATATATTTTTTTACACAAATAAACAATACTCATAAGCATAAACATACTTGTTGGATAAAAGTGATAAGCAAAAACACATCTTTTAACAAATGATACCCAAGGTAGTAAAGCACTCAAATAGCCTACCACAATCACATATGCTAGTTTACTTTTACTTTTAAATAAATCAAAGATAGTATATACAATAGCAATTAGTCCAACCCAAGTAATAATTGGATTACTAAAACAAGCAATAGTATGATATGTGCCATTAACATCATAGCCAACATAATACCAAATAGGCCTTAAATCTAGTAGCCATTGGTACCATTCACTTTGATAAGGATGGGTAGCAGTTAAATTAACATGATAGTTATACATGTACTCAATTTGCTTGATTACACCCCCTATACTATAAGGATCTCTACTTATATGACATGGTAAATAAGCTAATAGATAGATTATGATTGGAATTAGTACAAAAAACAAAAGACACCATAATAGAGTAAAAATAACTTCTCTAATATTTTTATTATGTCTATATTCAATAAATAAATGTGTAAAAAATAATATAGCTAAACCAACTGCTGAATAACAAGCTGTCCACTTAGTTGCTACACCCAAACCCATTGCAATGCCACACAACAATAAATTAATAATTTTCTTTTTATATACTAAAGAATTTAGATAACGAATCATAAAATAATACATCAACAAGATAAAGAAAACACTAAATGGTTCTAAGGTCGCAATTCTGCTGGTTGTAAGATGCATAAACTCAATATCTAATAAGAATGTTCCAAATAAAGCAGCCTTCTTACTTTTAAATGATTCCTTTAAGATTAAATAAAATAAAGGAACCATCATAATACCAAACAAAGCCCCTGATAAACGCCATCCTAAAGGATTATTGCCACATATCTTTATTCCCAAGGCAATAAAACAAGTGCCCAACAAAGGATGCACACTAGCATACATATATTGACCATTTACGATCTCATTAGCATTTCTTACATGATATACCTCATCAAAATAACTTTGATCTAGATAAGTTGGATTAATAACTACACGGTCTTGTTCATCTATTAATAAATAGCTAGGATATGTAACATCACCCATATCCTTATAAATACTTAAAGAAAGCAAACGATTTTCACCCGTTTTCTTAAACGCAATCTCACTTAATGAAGCATTTGGATTAGGACAAGTAAGTCTTACATACTTATAAGAAAAGTTGCCTTCAACACAGTTATATGCATAAATGCTGCCCTTATCAAAAGTCTTAATCTCATACCACTCATTTAGATCATTACTGCCATATAAAGAAATATCCTTAAGCCCATTTTGATAAGTAACTAAATTACTATTATTATCTCCCTCATTAAAGAAAACAAGCACCTTATCAAAATCACTCTCATCAAGCTTGAAAATGATTTCATCATAATCGCTAGAGGGTTGCCAAGTAGTTAAGGGAATAGTGGTATTAGCTAAGGCATATAAAGAAACAATACTGTAAGCTAAAGTAAGAAATAAAACACTAATAATTTCCTTTGATTTATCTTTTTTAACTAATTTATATAATATAAAATAAATAGTAAAAGCCAATATCACAAGTAAAGTAATAGATAATAAGGCTTCATCTTTAAATAAGAACAAACTTAATTTACTCATAACATGAATTATATCAATTAAAAATAATAAAAAAGTAGAGATTTCTCTCTACAATTAAGCTAATAAAACGCTATCATTAACAATTTCACTACCCGTAACTTTTTCAAATTGCTTAAGTAAATCACTAACTGTTAACTTCTTTTTTTCTTCACCAGATATATCCAAAACAATCTTACCTTTATCCATCATAATAAGACGATTGCCATATCTTAAGGCATCCTTCATATTATGCGTAACCATAAAAGCTGTTAGATTATGCTTAGCAATAATTTCCTCAGTCTTTGATAAAACAACACTTGCCGTTTTGGGATCTAAAGCTGCCGTATGCTCATCAAGCAAAAGAAGTTTTGGCTTAACAAGGGTAGCCATCAATAAAGTTAAAGCTTGTCTTTGACCACCAGATAATAAGCCAGCCTTAGCATTAGGTCTTTCTTCTAGACCTAGATTTAAGGACTTTAATTCATTGATATATTCTTCTTTTTCACTTTTCTTCATGCCCATCCTTAAAGTGCGCTTTTGACCCCTTCTTTTAGCAATCGACATATTTTCAACAATTGATAAATCAGGACAAGTACCATAACGAGGATCTTGGAAGACTCTACCAACATACTTAGCTCTTTTATATTCTGGAAGCTTAGTGATATCCAAATCATCTAAATAAATCTTACCAGAGTCCGAAATTGTACTACCTGATAAAAGATTTAATAAAGTAGACTTGCCAGCACCATTTGAACCAATTACAGTAATAAAATCACCATCATTAATTGTAAGATTAACACCATTTATAGCATGAATCTCATTAGCACTCTTCGCCTCAAAAGTCTTATATAAGTTCTCTACCTTAAACAACTTTCTTACCTCCCTTGTTAGCCACAATGATAGCTATCGCAACCACAACAGCCGTAAATAGTTTCATATCATTAGCGGAAATAAAATTAGAATTTACGACAAAAGTAACAATTAAACGATAAATGATTGAACCAATCATAACACCTGTCAAGCAAACAACAAACTTGCTACTTTTTTTAAACAAGACATCACCAATTATTACACTAGCAAGCCCTACAACAATAGCACCAATGCCCATGGTAACATCGGCATAACCATTGTATTGCGCTATTAAACTACCACTTAAGGCAATCAAAGCATTTGATAACATAAGGCCAGCAATAATAGTCTTATCAGAATCAACACCATTAGCTCTAATCATTTTATCGTTATTGCCTGTCGCAACAACGGAAAAGCCAAACTCAGTATTAAAAAACCATACCAAAGTCAAAATAACAATTACACAAACGATGATTCCTAAAATGATAGCTGCTTGTCTATCCCTTGCTAAGCCAAATAGATTCTTTAAATTTGTAAGTAAAGTATCACTATTTGTTAAAGGGATATTAGCCTTACCCATAATTCTTAAATTGATTGAGTATAAACCCGTCATTGAAAGAATACCGGCAATAAGACTTGGCATTTTAAACTTTGTATGTAAAACGCCTGTTACAAATCCAGCTAAACTACCTGCCAATAAAGCGAGTAAAGTAGAAACAACAGGGCTTAGTCCACCAACTATGGATGCTGCACAAACCGCAGCACCCAAGGTGAAAGAACCTTCACTTGTAAGATCAGATATATTCAAGAATCGATAAGATAAATAAACACCGATCGCTAGTATTGCCCAAAGCAAGCCTTGCGATAAAGCAGAAACAATAATCGACATTATTAAGCTCCTAAATCAGTACCCTTTTCAATAATTGAAGCAGGAATTTCATAGCCAATTCTTTCAGCTACCTTAGAGTTATAATTTATAGCACCCTCACCTTGATAAACAATTGGAAGCTCACCAGGATTACTACCTTGTAAAATCTTAACAACAAGCTCACCAGTTAATTGGCCAATATTGTAATAGTCAACACCAACATTAGCTAAGCCACCATCACTAACCATAGCTGTAGCACCAACTACAACAGGCAAGCCATATTCTTCAACCGATTGAAGTACACTGCCCATAGAAGCAGCTAAGTTATTATCAGTAGGAATATATATAGCCTCTACATTTTCACTTGCTAAAGCACTAATTGATTCGCTAGTTGAATTTTTATCAGGTGTCGTCTTTACAACAGCCTCAATACCAGCATTTTCTAGTGCACCAGCCATTTCATTAGCTTGAATCTCTGAATTAGTTTCACTTGATGTATATAAAACACCAACTTTCTTAACACCATCTACAAGTTCCTTAATAAGTTCAACTTGTTTATCACTAGAAAAATAATCACTAACACCAGTTAGATAACCTCCAGGATTTTCATCAGATTCAACTAAACCTGATCCAACATAATCAGTAATAGCTGTACCAACAATTGGTGTATCAACATTTGTCTGCATCAAAACTTGAGCAGGAGAAGTTGCAATAGCTACAATTACATCACAATCACTATTAATCAAGCTATCAGCCATAGTAGAAAGATTGGATTGATCACCCTCAGGATTTTGATAAATATATTCAACATTCTCACCCTCAACATAACCATGTTCCTTCAAATAATCCTTCATACCCTCTCTAGCTTCATCTAAAGAACCATGAGTCATAAGTTGTAAAATACCTACCTTATAAGTCTTCTCACTACTATCACCACTAGAATCACTGCCACTAGATGAACAAGCACCTAGAGTAAGAACCATCAACACGCTCAACAACATTGCTACAATTTTTTTCATTTTATATTTCCTCCAACAAAAAAGACTCACCAGTCAAAGGACGAGTGAGTCTTCGCGTTACCACCTTTATTTGTCAATATATTACTATATCAACCTCTTTAACCACCAACATGGTCTAGTCCTATAACGGAGACAACCGAGAACATCTACTTTAAGTTCAATGTCTAACATGAGATGAGGAATTCAATAGATTTCATATAGCTGTTTTCAGCACCCACAGCCTCTCTTTAATATGAAGTAGCCTATTTACTAGTTCATCCTTAACGTTTATAAAATAATCTTACTACAATATTTTTTAAATTCAACAACTTTTTTTAAGATTCCTTGATATGTTTACCACTCAAATGCTCAATCTTAAGTCTTAAACAAGTAACTCTATCAACACCATTTTTAAGTTCTGTCTCAATATAATCAATATCGTCCGTAAAATGTAAAGCTATATCTTTGCAAATCTTATAACATTCTTGTTTATCTTCAATGATTTCAATAATACCAAAAGCCATAACACTATCATAGTAATTAATCCAAGAATCTTTCTTACTTTTATCTTCACTAATTAGCGTAAAACAAGCTTTTGGATTATTTTTAATACAATCAAGTTTATAACCTTGTTTAGCTCCATGGAAATAAATACAATCATCCTTATAGTAATAGCTTAAAGGTACACCATAAGGATAATCACCAGTATTTAAAGATAAAATACCTCTTTTTCCTTCTTTTAGAATCTTTTTACAAGTATCTTTATCAATCTCTTGTTTAAAACGACGCATTTTTCTAAACATTAAAAATTCATCCTCTCTAAACTCTCATTAAATTGATTTGTATACAATTTATGGAAAGTTCCCTTTTGCTCCATTAACTTCTTAAAGTCACCATCTTCAATGATTTTACCCTTACTAATAACTAGTATTCTATCAGCATTTACAATTGTACTTAATCTATGTGCTATAACAAAAGAAGTCTTGCCCTTCATGATATTTTCAATACCAAATTGAATAATCTTCTCCGTTTCTGTATCAATAGAAGCTGTAGCCTCATCTAATATAAAAATGGAAGGCTTAGCTAATACCGCTCTAGCAAAAGAGATAAGTTGCTTTTGACCAGTAGAAAGCCTACTACCACCCTCACCAACAAAGGTATCATAGCCATCTTTAAAAGACATAATAAAGTCATGCGCATTAACTAGCTTTGCCGCCTTCACAATTTCTTCTTTACTAGCACTTAAATTACCATAACGAATATTATCTTCAATTGTACCTTCAAATAAGTGAGGAGCTTGTAAGACATAGCCAAGCTTTGAATGTAACCAGCCTAAAGATCTTTCACGATAATCAACTCCATCAATTAAAAGCTCACCATTTGTTGGCTCATAAAAACGACATAATAAATTAACAATAGTACTTTTACCAGCACCTGTTTCACCAACTATAGCCACTGTTTGACCCGCTTGCACCTTTAGATTGAAGTCCTTTAATACCTCTTGGCCATTTTTATATTTAAAATCAATGTGCTTAAACTCCACATCGCCCCTTATATCCTCATAATTTTGAGTTTTAGGTTCTAAGATAGTACCATATTTTTCTATTACCTCATCCTTGTCTTTAATTTCTACTTCACTTTCCAGTAAAGAAACAATACGCTCACCACTTGCTTGTGCCATTTGAAAATCCTGGAATAAGATAGCAATCGTCCTAAGGGGCTCAAAGAATTGTTGAGAATAAGTAATAAACATATATAAAACACCAAAACTAATACTCTTATCAAAGACTTGTTTGCCACCAAGCCATATTACAAAAGCTAGGGAAATAGAACTAATAAAGACAACAAGTGGTCTAAAGATACTTGATAATCGACCAGCCTTAAAAGATACATCATAAAAATTATCCGTGTCCTTTTTAAATTCCGCATAATTACTATCTTCTAAAACTAAAGTCTTACTTGTTTTAGCCCCATTAATACTCTCATTAAAAGCATTTGTAATAATTGAATTACTCTTTCTAACTTCACGATAATTGCGCATAATACGCTTTTGAAAATAAAAGACTACCAAAGCTAAAATGGGTACGACAATTAAAACTAACCAAGTAAGTTTTACCGAATATCTAAACATAACAATAGTCAAGAAAATCATTAAAGGAAGTCCCCAGAATAATTCCGCAAAAGACCATGTAATAATCTCTGATAATCTAAATATATCTGATGTCATACGCGACATAAGCCAACCAGATGGAGTAACATCATAATAGGAAAAAGAAAGATTTTGTAGTTTTATAAACAATTCTTTTCTAAGATCATAAGAAAAACCCATTTCCGTTTTAGCTGCCACCTTAAAATAAAAGATATGACATAATGTTGTAAGCACAATAATCAAAAGATAAATTAAAGCAAAATTAATAATCTCATTTTCATTTGTATTGCCAACAAAATTATCCAAAGCATTCTTATTTAATATTGGCAAAATTACATCCGATAAGGCAATTAAAGTATTTAAAAACATTAAAATAAGAATATATTTGAAATATGGTTTAAATATCCCAAAAATCTTCTTCCACATCGAAAGATTTAAGCCTTCATTTGAAAAGTCTTGTTCCTTAAAACGCTCAGACATTTAAACTCTCCTTTACATTCATGTTTTGTATATCATAAATACGCTTATATAAGCCCTCTTGATTAATTAAATCAGCATGCTTACCAACACTTGTAATTTTACCCTCTTCAAGCACAACAATTAAATCCGCATCCTTGGCACTAGCAATTCTTTGAGTAATAATAATCATCGTATTGTTTTCATTAAATACTTTTAAAGACTTTCTAATATCACTATCTGTTTTAGCGTCAACTGCACTTAAGGAATCATCAAATACTAAAATCGGTGTATCATTGATAATCGTTCTAGCAATCGCAATACGCTGTTTTTGGCCGCCTGATAAAGTAACACCCTTTTCACCAACAATTGTCTTATAACCATTATCAAATTCCTTTATTACCTCATCAACTGAGGCAATCTTACAAGCCTTCTCAACAGCCTTAAAATCAATATCGCGATTAGAAGTTTTAATATTGTCATAGATAGTCTTTGAATATAAGAAAGATTCTTGTAAAACTACACCTACATTCTTTCTTAAATATCCCTTAGAAATATCATTAATATCATAGCCATTAATAGTAATTTTGCCCTTGTTACAATCATATAAACGATCTAATAAATGAATAAGACTAGACTTACCACAGCCTGTAGGGCCAACAATCGCAATTGTCTGACTCTTTTTAATATACAAATTAATGTCACTTAATATATATTCATCAGAATCATCATACTTAAAATAAACATGATCAAAAACAATATCGCCATTTAAATCTGGTTTAATACCACTTTCTAAGTCCTCAGCCTTTTCATCTAAAACCTCAATCAAACGCCCACAAGATACCATTACCTTACCAAAGTCTGATAAGATTCTACCCAAGTTTCTAATTTGCGCCAAAATAGTTGTCTCATAAGTAATAAAAACTAGAAAGTTTCCTGTTGTAATCTCACCACTTGAGACAAGTCTAATGCCAACAATTACCACAAGTAATACACCAAGCATACAAGCCATATAGCTAAAGCCCCAATTATAACCTAAAGATACAATCATCTTACTTGTAACCTTCTTATAATCTTCGCTTGACTTTAAAAACTTATCTAATTCATATCTTTCTCTATTAAAAGCCTTAATAACTCTAACACCATTTAAAGCTTCACCAATTTCAACCGTTAATACAGCCTCTTTTTCATCAGAAGCAAGAAATTGTTTTTGGATAACTTTAAAAAAGTAGTAACAAATTCCAAATATTATCGGAAAAGTGATCAAAACAATAATTGAAAGATGCTTATTTAAAGAAAACATAATCACAAGGGCAAAAATAGCACTACTTAAGGTAGCTACAATTTCCTCTAATTGACCTGAAAAGAATGTTCTAATCTTATCAACATCACTAGTACATCTTTGTACTAAGTCACCAGTCTTAACTTTCTTATGATAGCTAAAAGGAAGATGCTCAATATGAGCGAATAAGTGATTCTTAATATTGCGATTTAAATTCTCTGCCACAATCGTTTGATTATAATATCTAAGAAACATAAATAATGCACTCAAAAAAGCAATCACAATCATTACTATCGCCAATAGATACAAATGATCTTTGATATAGGCTTTACCACCAAGACTATTCTCTAAAAGTAGTAATAAACCATTAGTTGTTTCCTTATTATCAATAACGCTATCTATCGTATAACTTATTACAAGACTTGATAGTAAGGATATTATTGAAGATAAGATGACAAAAATAATCGTAAAAAACAAACGAATTCTTTGTCCCTTTAAATGTTCCCTTAAAAATCTGATATTGTCCATGAAAGATATTATAAATCATAATTTAACAAAT
>CAVKAO010000027.1:0-27110 GCA_963654705.1 Oscillospiraceae bacterium | reverse complement strand
CATAATAAAAGTCTTTTTCTATTATTTCACTAAAGTCTTCATAGCCAACAGGCAATCTCTTTAATCTATTCATATACTTAAACCTCCTTACTTACCACAATTATATCTTAATAACACCACAAATATTGATTTACCATCAAGCAATAACATCTTATAAAGCGTTTTATATTCCCAATAGATTTATTGGAATTATATGAACTCCATCTTTTGTATACGCAGGACCTGTAGCCGTTACTATCGCCATAAAACTTGGAAGATGTTTATTATCTTTTTCTAATTTATTTTTTAAACTATGTAAGTTTTTGATTCCTTCTTCAATTAGTCTTTCCCCACCTAATTTAATCTCAATTAGTGCATAATCCCCATTTTCCAAATGAATAACACTATCACATTCTAGCCCATTATTATCTCTATAATGTCTAACTTCACCATTTAAGTAATCAGCATAAATAGACAACTCTTTAACCGTAGTTGTTTTACCACAAAACTTAGGACCTACAATAACTAATGTGTCCGTACCTTTCAATGCGGTATTTATTTTCTTCTCGATTAAACGCTTATAATATGTCATCCCATCACATCATTCGAATTATAGCATCATTATCGCTCTTTTTGACATTTCCTCCTGTTTCGCGTACACATTTTTCCCCCTTTTCGCGTACATGTTTTTCCACTGTTTCGCGTCAATTTTATTCTATTAATAATTGCTTATTATTAACCAATTTCTTTAAATTTTGCCTCAACCAAGGAGCGTTCTTCGTAAACTTTTTAATAGTTAAATTTGTGCCTTATCATTAGCCAATCTTAATTGTCTACACTAGAAAGTAAAGCACCCTTAATCTTATTCATGTTCTTTTCAAAATGAGTAACATCTAAGTTATTGTTACGCTCTATAATAAGTTGTTTTTATAAGAAACAAATATTTAAAGCCGCACTTCTTAAAATAGTAATTAAAGTAATAAAAGATTGTGGTCTAATAACATACTTCTTTTAAAACAACATGATAATTTACCTAAATAAATAATTATATTTGCTTCTTTGAGACATCAAAACATCATAGACTCTTGTTTTAATTTCATTACTATAATTATCAACTTTATCTAATATATCAATCACATCATTACTATTCCAGTTAAACTTTATAGTATCGCCAAAATGTCTTTCAACTTCTTCTAATTGTTCTAAAAAATCAAACGCAAAAGTCTTAGACTTAACCCTATTTATCAGCTTATATGTATCACCACCAATTGGATAATCCATTGTGGTATCCGATAATAGACATGCTCCATTATCAAATATAGGACATAGTTTAAAATCATTACTAGAATCCTTTATTAACGCGATATTATGCATATGCCTATCTTCATTCAAAAATAAAGCATCAATAGTAATCAATTTAGCAAAATATTCGCTAAATCCTTTTATACCAGTAATATTGTTAACGCTCTCTACAATAAACTTTAATCTCTCATTTATTTCTTCAATCTTGAAAACACTTTGATAGAAACTAATACCATATCTTTCTTTAAATAATCTTTCTAATGTAATAAGATTCTCATCTTTTTTCAAGAAAGATTCACTCTTGCACCCATTATAGATTTGCTCATTATAACAAATGGTTTCAGGTTCGTAGAGCACATACTCACTGTCATTTAAAGTAGATAATTTCAACAAATGAGAAACTACATACTCCGCTAAGCCTTCATAACCTGCATAATCAGCCTTATACCAAATGCCATTATTTTCCCATTTAAGCTGATTACCCTTAGAAGATTGTCTTTGATTAACATAAATATCCTTACTAAATAACTCTATCATCATTAACTCCTATAATATCAATCCAAAAATTATCTTCTGCCATTCTACCTTTTGTCTTTTCAATTATCATAAAAGGATCATAAAAAGGTAAATTTAAATCCCTTAAAATAAGTTTCATCTTATCTCTACTGTTTGGAAAACATCTACTGCTTAAAAATTCTTCATAATCATCATAAGTAGGCTTTTTATTATTGCCAAAAGCTCTATCCAAATAAAAATCAGCATAATTCTTGATTTTAACTTTTTGATGCACATTATCTACATCGATAGTTGTACATAATTTATTACCATTATAATAATTTAGTCTTAAAGGATAATTTTCATCTCTTTTAGGAACAAGCAATTTATCAAGTACACCATCGCTCGCATTTAACAAATCAATTATTGAAGCCATCGTTCCATTAACCTCATCACTAGTTTCCCATCTTTGAATAGTTTTCTTTGAAACATTGCAAATATCTGCAAGTTCAGCTTGAGTTAACTTATTTTTCTTTCTAAATTCTTTTATCTCATTACCACTAATTTCACTTCTAATTGCGTATTTCATAACACTATTATAAACAAAAAGGGACATTTTGAGTACTTTTTAGCTTAAAAAGACCTCATTATGTCCCTTTTCTGTTTTCATATGTAATATCTTTAATTTTTTGCACCTGAAATCGTATTCTATTAATAATTGCTTATGATTATTATTAACCAATTTCTTTAAATTTCGCCTCAACCGAAGGAGCATTCTTCGTAAGCTTTTTGATAGTTAAATCCTGAGCCTTATCATTAGCTAATCTTAATTGTCTATCACTTGAAAGTAAGGCATCCTTAATCTTATTTAAATGTGATATTGACTTATCTATCTCATCAATCGCATCATTAAATTTCTTACTAGCCGCCTCATAGTTTTTACCAAAGGCCTCCTTAAACTTATTCATGTTCTCCTCGAAATGTGTAACATCTAAGTTATTATTACGCTCTATAACAAGTTGTTTTTTATAAGAAACGCTATTTAAAGCTGCACTTCTTAAAATAGTAATTAAAGTAATAAAAGATTGTGGTCTAATAACATACATCTTTTCATACTTATAAGAAACATCCACAATGCCTGCATTATAGTATTCACTATCAGCCTCAAGAAGTGAACAAAGCACTGCATATTCACATTTTTTCTCTTTACGGTCTTTATCAAGTTCCTTAAAGAAATCCTCATTCTTATGCTTTGTAGATGTAGTATCAGCCTCATTTTTCATCTCAAACATAATGGATAAAACTTCAACACCATCTTCATCACATTCTCTATAAATGAAATCACCCTTAGAACCACTACTTGCATCATTATCCTTATCAAATGTTGCATTTGGAAACAAAGATCTTAAACGATTAAATTCATTAAAACAATGCTGTTCAAGTGTCTCACCAATCATCTTAGTAGACATGCGCGTCTTTAAATCCTTATAGTAATCAACCTGCTCTTGTTTATCCGCAAGTTCCTTATCCTTATTATTTAACTTTTCTTGATAAAGACTATTTAGATTATCAATCTTAGATTGAGCCTCCACCTTATAAGCTTCATACTTACTTCTTATATCAGAAACTTCCTTCTCCTTATCATCTTTTGCCTTAGATAAGGCATTAGATACTGCCAAATCCTTTTCTGTATCCTTGTTTTTAATCTCTTGTCTTAGCAAAGCTAACTCATTTTCCTTATTAGACTTACTTAATTCAAGTTGTCTTTTAAGCTCATTAATCTTCTCATTTGCCTCATTTAAAGAATTAACTTTTTCAACATTCTTCTTTGCCTCAAGCTCCTTTAAAGCACTATCCTTTTGACTAACAAAGTTTCTTTCTCTCTCTTTTAAAGATGCAATCTCTTGACTTAACTTACTAGTCTCTTCCTTAAGCTTACTTTGATACTCACTATCCTTAAGTCTTAAATCATTCTTAAGCTTCTCAATTTCCTTATTAGCTTCATTTTTAGCTATTTCCTTCTCCAAATCCAACTTCTTAGAAAGTTCCACTTCTCTTTGTTTAAGTTCACCTAAAAATTCATGATCTCTAATTTGCTTAACGATTGAATTATAGTTTGACTCATCAATTGTAAAAACCTGGCCACAATGTGGGCACTTAATCTCTTCCATCTTAAAAAACCCTTTCTATAAAATACTTTATGAAATTATGCGCATCATATATTTCTGGATGCCATTGCACAGCATAAATGTTATTACCCTCTATCGCCTCAATGTAACCATCATTACTATAAGCTATAGGCCTTAGTCCATCACCCAATACTTTAATAGCTTGATGATGATAACTATTAACACTTATTGTTTCTTTCTTATATAAATCAAAAACAAAACTATCTTTAGAAACTTTTACATCATGAAACACTCTATTATGATTTTTAATATCTTGATATAAAGTACCACCAAAACATACATTGATAATTTGAATACCCCTACATATACCTAGAATTGGCTTTTTAGCCTTATAGAATTCCTTGATATAAAACAAATCCAATTCATCAATACAAGCAAACGGTTCAATTGAGCCATTCATCTTTTCCCCATAATTTATCGGATCAACATCACACCCACCAGGCACAAATAAGCCATCACAAGTATCTAATATAAAATCTTTTTCAATAATACTAGTAATAGGAACCAAAATAACATTATTATCATTAAACATCCTAGCATTAGCGTTATTAACATAATAATAACCACCACCAAAATCCTGTTTAATAAACCTACACGTAACAGCTATCTTCTTCATATCTTACCTCGCTATAATTATAACAGCACCACTGGTACAAAAATATGTACACCCATAAATAGGGCTTGCGGACGTTTTTTTGGACTCTAGTTGCATGATAATTCTAGACTTTTTGATAGTCAACAGGACTAAAAAAGAGAAACCTTTATCTAGTTCCTCCTGGTATTTGATTTTATAGTTCTTTTGCAATAGCTTCGATGTTTCTTCCACCATAGAAAATTCTTGAGATATCAACGGTGAGGGCATTATCATCTACAAAGTAGAAGACAACATAATTATCCACAGGGAGTTTATGCATTCCCATTTTGTGCCAAGGCTCAAAATCGACAATGGGGTGCCCATTTGGAAATGTACCCAACTTGCGGATTGCATTTCTAATTCGACTTGTTTGATTCTTGGCGTTTGTTAAAGAAGCAAGGTCATAGCAGATGTATGCATAGATTCCTCTAAGGTCATTAATGGCCTGAGTTGAATAGGTTATTTTGTATTTCTCCATCAGATGCCGAATTCCTTTGTGAAAATGTTATCAACTTCATCAGGACTGTATTTTCTCTCATGCTTGATTGATTCATAACCTTTCATTAATTCAGCATTCATCTCATCGGTAGAAAGTGCTCCGATTGCTACTGGTGTTGGATATGACTGCAACTTAGCGCTAAATGGCAGTCCATTATTAAGAATTATCTGTTTATAAAACATTTGAATAGCGACCGTTGGAGTCATTCCGAGGTTATAAATTATTGATTCGGCTCCTGTCTTAAGATCTGAATCGATTCGATATGTAAGTGGTGTTGTATTTGCCATTGTTATCATCTCCTTTTAGAGGTATTCTAACAGCAAATGCCATCAAATGCAATCAAAAACAGAATTTCAATCGGAAACTTGGCATAGGTATAGTCTAAAACTATTATTTATTATCACTAGATAAACTATTTAAATATTCATTATAAGCATCCCTATCAAGTTTTCTACTAGATACTTCCTTACACAAAACAATTTCTCTTTTCATCTCATTGTTTTCAACACACGTTTGCAAAGTCAATAAATTATCATCATTATTAAAATCAACACCCGTATCATAGAACTCAATAGACTCTATCTTATCCTTATATAAGCTAAAATAATCATCGCTATATTCTGGAAGATAATACTCTAAATACTCCTCAGGATAAACATTCTCACCCTCACCAACAAGATTACAATAAAACACTGAAACAATCTGATAAGATCTAACCTCATCCTCAAGAATTAAAGAAACATACTTATTCTTATCATAATTAGCCTTATCAACAAGTGTAGATAATGGTGTAAACATTAACTTACTATTATCTGCTCTATTACCATCATCATCCAAAACCTCTAAACTAGAATAAACATAATGACCATAAAGGATAATATTCTTAGAATCAAGATTACACTCATAATCCATAAAAACAGAACCCAATTCTGAATACTCATTAGTAAGCCAATCTCTTCTTCTACCATATATAGCCACAAATTCTGCCTTATCACTAGCATATAATTTCTAAAGTTTTTAAATCTCTTTTTTTCTTGCAATCATTATCTAACCTCAACATTATCTTCGAAAAAATATAAAACTTGAGATAATTTCTTGCCAATTATACTTTTTATATAATCTGAAGAGATTATCCCCATGTTTTATAAGGATAATCTCCTCAAATAGTATTATGTTGAATTTTACATTATCTTTTTCTAGTTCTTTAAACAGCCAATAGGCACAACACAAATGCCATCTTTTCTTTTATAAGCATAGTCGCCAGTTCCAGTTAAAACCATTAAGAAAGAAGGCTTTTGCATCTTATCTGTATCAATCTTAGCTTCCATTGCCTTTAAACTTTTAACGCCCTCTTCAATCAATCTATCGCCACCAAGTTTGATTTCGATTAAACCATATTTGCCATTTCTTAAATGAACTACCGCATCACACTCTTGACCATCTTTATCACGATAATGATAAACCTGCCCATCTAGGGCATCTGCATATACTCTTAAATCTCGAACACAAAGCGTTTCAAATATAAAACCAAAAGTATTTAAATCATTTATTAAATCACTTGGACCTAAACCAAGAGAAGCTGTAGCGATAGAAGGATCAACAAAATATCTTGTATTTGAAGTCCTAATTGCACTTTTAGAACGCAAATTTGGATTCCACGCTGGCATATCTTCAACAACAAATATCTTAGAAAGTGCGCTTATATAAGAAGCAACAGTTTCATCACTTATCTTTGTTTCATTAAAACCAGATACATCATTAGCTAAAGCTGTATTGCTGACTTGGCCACCTTGGTTTCTACCTAAAGAACGCATAAGCTTTTTAACTTTTTCTATATCTTTATCTATACCATCTGCCCTATTTATATCATAATGAATAACCGCATCATAGTAGTCTATAGCTTGATTAAGGGCAATCTCATCTCTCATGTCAATAGCCATTGGCCAACCCCCACGACAAGTCAAAAATGCTAGATGATCAAATGTGATATTTGAAAAACCCTCAACTTCACCAGATTTAAATAAAGCGCCTAGACTTACATCGCCAGTTGAATCGCCTGATTCAAATAAGCTCATTGGTCTCATGGTCAACCAAGAAAAACGTCCTGTACCAGAATGCGTTATTTCCTTTGTATCAGCAGGCACTGCAGAACCAGTTAAAATAAATTGACCCAGTTCCCCACGATGGTCAACCTCAAATCTAATCGCATCCCAAAGTTTTGGCGCAATTTGCCACTCATCAATAAGTCTAGGAGCTTGACCAGTTAATAAAAGCTTAGGATTTAATTCAGATAAGCTAATATTCTGCTTAATCCTTTCTGGATCATCCATATATAAAATACTATTAGCTAATTGTTCTGCTGTAGTGGTTTTGCCACACCATTTAGGCCCCTCAATAAGAACAGCGCCCTTCCCCTCAAGCTTCTTAAATAATATTTCATCAGCTATTCTTTTTCGATAATTTTTCATTAACTTTCCCGCCTTTGACAAGAAAAGTATACCACAAACAAGTCCAAATCGGAAACTTGGCGGAATTTCAATCGGAAACTTGGCGAAGTTTTAATCGGAAGTTTGGCGAACTTTCAATCGGAAACTTGGCATAGGTATAGTCTAAAACTATTATTTATTATCACTAGATAAACTATTTAAATATTCATTATAAGCATCCCTATCAAGTTTTCTACTAGATACTTCCTTACACAAAACAATTTCTCTTTTCATCTCATTGTTTTCAACACACGTTTGCAAAGTCAATAAATTATCATCATTATTAAAATCAACACCCGTATCATAGAACTCAATAGACTCTATCTTATCCTTATATAAGCTAAAATAATCATCGCTATATTCTGGAAGATAATACTCTAAATACTCCTCAGGATAAACATTCTCACCCTCACCAACAAGATTACAATAAAACACTGAAACAATCTGATAAGATCTAACCTCATCCTCAAGAATTAAAGAAACATACTTATTCTTATCATAATTAGCCTTATCAACAAGTGTAGATAATGGTGTAAACATTAACTTACTATTATCTGCTCTATTACCATCATCATCCAAAACCTCTAAACTAGAATAAACATAATGACCATAAAGGATAATATTCTTAGAATCAAGATTACACTCATAATCCATAAAAACAGAACCCAATTCTGAATACTCATTAGTAAGCCAATCTCTTCTTAAATAAAAATCATTATCAACACTCTGTACAAAAGGCAAATCAATTAAACCAGAATCAAACTTAATTATTCCCTTAAAAGAACGACTATAAACACTATATTCATCATATTCCTCAATACAAGCAATATCCTCTTTAGAAATAATCTCTACTTCTTCCTTAACACTACTATTATCGTTATTATCAACTTTATTATTACCCCTAGTAACTAAAAAAAGACAAGGTATACACAACAATATTAAAACAGAAACAACAATAATCTTTCTTATAACACTCTTATTCATATAATCTCCAAATTCCTTATTGAACCAAACAAATAATTGTTTAGCTCAATAAAGAAATTAGGCACGATATTCATGCCTAATCTCAAATTAATTAGTGTGCTGAAGTATTAACTACCTTCTTAGCAGTAGTAGTTGTTGTAGTTGAACTTGAACTACTAGAACTATTAGAAGGAGCAGTATACTCTCTTACAGCAAGAACTGTTGTAGGATAATTAATATAGTTAGCACCATAAACTAACCTGAAAGTATAATCCTTACCAACTTCTAATGTTTGTAAGTAATCCTTCTTTAAAACAATAACAGTTGAACCTGAATGCGCATCATAGTTACTTTTAGATACTTCTTTCCATTCATTTTCACCAGTCTTGATTTGTAAATCTAGAAAATCACCATATACACCATCACAAGTTAATACAGCAGTAGTTTCAGTATTCTTGTAATAAGTAGTCTTAGTAGTAGCCCAAACCATATTAGCAGTAGCTGGACTTATTGTATAAGTAAAATCAAAACTATGCTTATAGTTACCTGCACCTTGTACTGTAACAGTAACTTCACCAGCATTAGTAGTATCATCTGGATATGTTAATGTGTAATCACTTCCTTCTACTAAAGTTTTGCCAGTCTCAGTATCCTTAATTACTGGTTTTTGTTGTTGTGATTTACCATTGTAAGTTACATCTTCTGGAGGTGTTACTGTGATTGTATTATCTTTGATAGATTTTCTAGCAATCTTGTAAATAGTTGAAGTTTCATCTTTGTAGTTGCCAATGCCTTTAATAGTAACGGTTACATTACCAGTGTTAGTAGTATCTTCTGAATATGTTAATGTGTAATCAGTTCCTTCTTTTAAAGTTGTATCAGCATCCTTGATTACTGGTTTTTGTTGTTGTGATTTACCATTGTAAGTTACATCTTCTGGAGCTGTCACTGCGATTGTTAAATCTTCAATAGACTTTCTAGCAATCTTATAAGTAATTTCGAAATTATGCTTATAGTTGCCTGCTCCTTGTACTGTAACGGTAATTTCACCAGCATTAGTAGTATCATCTGGATATTCTAATGTATAATCATTTCCTTCTACTAAAGTTTCGCCAGTCTCAGTATCTTTAATTACTGGTTTTTGTTGTTGTGATTTACCATTGTAAGTTACATCATCTGCAGGTGTTACTACGATTGTGTCATCTTTGATAGATTTTTTAGCAATCTTATAAGAAGTTGAAGCTGTTTTTTCATAGTTATTCGCACCAGTTACTACAACAGTAATAGTACCAACACTTGTTAAATCATCAGTTTTTACTCCATCTCTATAGTATTCAACTTTATAATCATTTTCACTTAATGTTGTATCACCATCTTTAACAACAATTGTAGCAGGTTTTTGTTCAGAACCATTATAAGTTAGTTCTTTTAGTTCCTTGTTATCGCTATCTAATGCAGTTACAGTGAATTCTTCAATTGATTTAGGAGCAATTGTTACTTCTACCATGCCATAACTATCTTTATAGTTTTGTGTATCGTTTGGATCTACAAGGTAATAAACATAATATGTTCCTGCATCTGTGCCTTTAAGATTCACTGCTTTAACTGGTTTTACAGTTGAAAGTGAATTATAAGCTTCTTCAGCGGTTCCTTCAACCTTAGTATTACTTACTTTGCAGTAAATTGTGGTATTTGATGGTTCTTTACCACTTACATCAAGTAGTTTTTGTTGTGCACCGTTATACACTAAATCTTCTTTAGCTTTAACAGCAGCTGATGCTTCTTTAGCAACAACATCAAATTTATCACTTACATCGAAAGAGTAAGATTGTTCTACGCCATCATAGTAGTATGTAGTTTTTACAGTTGCCTTAATCTGATAGTCTTTACCTACATTTAGTTTACCTTTACTTAATACATTACCATCACGATCAGATAGTGTTTTACTTGTTATAGAAGTAGTAGTTGAATCTTTAGTCCATACGTTATAGGTACTATCTCTATAGCTTATAGAACTTACACCATTGCTAATTTCGTTAACTTTTTTGCCAAATACTAATTCATTTTTTTGGCTTGTTTGATCATATTCGCTTCCATCAAACGCAATAACATATCCTGCTGTAGTGGCCTTAATAACTTTAAATGATACTGAAGCTTTACCTGTATAATTAGTCTCATCATTTACACTTGCGATTAAGGTTACTTCATGTACACCAGCAGATAAACCACTATCAATTGTTAATTTACCACTTGTTGAATCATAAGAGATATTAGAATCTAAACCCTCATTTAACGTCCATTTAAGCTCAACACCTGTTACATCAGTTGTAGCAGAAAATGGCAATTCAACTTTTTCGCTACCTACATCGAAGTATTCTACATTTTTGCCATCTTCTTTTGCAGTCATAGGAGCTTTAATAGTGACCTTTACATTCTTTTGGGTTACATAGATATCTGCTACTGAGCTTTTATTTTTATTATCGATTTGATGTAATTGTTTTTCAAGTTCATCACTTTTCAAAACTGCTGCAACAAAAAAATAATGGCCAACAGGAGTTGTGGTTTCGTTATCAACATTTTTAATAGTTACAGTATGTCCAGTGTATTCAATCCAATTAATCGTACAGTAATTAAAATCCGAACCTTCTCGTACAGCATAATATACTTTGTAATCATCTTCAAGTTCTTTGCCAGAATTTGTATTTAGACCACTAAACTCAAATAATGTTTGAAGACCACCATCATAATCTAAATTATCTGATTTAGTTATATTAAACACATATGAACTTGATTTATTTTCAGCACTAACATTAACAACACCCAAGGTTGCTACCATCAAGAAAGATAGTAACATTGTTAATATTTTTTTCATATCTTTTCCCTTTCTATATTTAAAAAATATTTTTAATGTTCTTGGTTTATTTTATTTACTATTATCATATTTATTCGAATCTCTAATAACAGAAAACATTTAACTAAAACAAGTAAATTGTCTATCAAAGAAAAATGGAGATTACTCATATTCTTACAAAATACACTCTGTATTAATTATTATTTCTAAGTTACAACCAGTTATCTTACTAATATTGACTATTATAAGCATTTGCGCACTATGTTTATAAATAAGCAACAAACGTAAATTCTAATAATTCAAGAATAAATAACTAGAGGCTTCTTATACTTTAATAACTAATCCAAAATATAAGTCATAAAAAATAAAAGAATTTCAAATAATCATTGAAATCCCTCATTATGTATTATCATCTTCCAATGCATAAGGAGTATTCAATAAATACCCCCCCCGTATTACGAAGAAAGCATTCTTCTTATTTGCTTAATAATTTTATCAAGAAAATGACCAACTTTTCAATATTTCACAAGCATATTACATGAAAATATTTTAGTTCTCTAGTATAATACTTAAATTAATTTTACTTGAAACCAATAATTACATATGAATCTTTTGCCACTAATAAAGTATCGGCAATATAAATCTTTGGTATAATTACTAAATATAAAGAAGAGGAGTTCTTATGAAAATGAAAAAAAGTTTGTCATTTATACTTTGTCTATTAGTCTTTACGTGTTTATTCACAAAAGGCACTTTTGCGCAAGAAAATAATACAGAAAGTGATGCTCTAAGCATAAATCAAGCCATTGTAGGAAACATTGAGAGTGGCTATACAACGGATATTACTGTTCCTACTTACAAAGATGGAGATATAGTTAAACCATATAAGGTTTATGATATTAGCTTTGTTGGCACTGGATCTGTTGATTTTGAAATTCCAACAACGCTAATGGGTGGGACATTCACAGGTAAATCATGCAGCTCTTATGCTTGTACAGTAAAATATACAGCAAATGACACTGCAACAGTTGAACAAGTTGAATCAGATTTATCCTCAATAAAATACAAAAGTTCCGGCACTCTTACTATTTCTGTGTTAAAAGATGAGAACACCATTTATTACAATGGTCACTATTACAAATTAACCAAAAATGAAGTAACATGGCAAACAGCTATGAGTGAAATGTTAGAGGGTGATACGGAATCATATAAGGGCTTTAAAGGACATCCTGTTACTATTACTACAACTGAAGAAAATAATAACATTAAAGATATTTGGAAAAGTAGCTACACTCGCCGTATATGGGTTGGTGGAATTACAGATACAGCCACTATAGATAATTCTTATGAAAACGGTACTCTTAATCAAACGCCAGGAGGAGAAGGAACAACATCTACTACAGCTGGAAAAGGAACTGGTTATAAATGGATTTGGGGTACACCAGAAGGTGATAAAGTAGATCAAACAAATAATGTTCTTCCTGATGGCGAATATTGGAATAGAGGTGAACCAAATGCTAGCTCTGATGCTCCGGGCTTTGCGATTTTTATGGGACAAGCATCTTCGTCAGTTTGGGACGACTTAACAAAAGATGCCTTAACGCAAGGAGCATTTAGTACAGCTGATTACGTAACTGAATATTCACCAATTGATGAAAATGGTAATTGGCTATATGACGAAAATGGTAATAGTGCAACATCTGGTTATAATAACCCACAAATTGTAAGTAAGACTTTTAGTGCTTCTAATATACATGAACACAATTTTGAAACTACATGGACTAGTAATGGAACTAATCATTGGCATAAATGCACAAATACTCAATGTTCAAAAATATTAGATTTAGGTGTTCACTCAGGAGGCACTGCCACTTGTGTTAAGGGCAAAATCTGTGAAACATGTAATAAAGAATATGGAGAAACAAATCCAAGCAATCATTCACATCTAATACATGTAGAGGCAAAAGATTCTACTATTACAAGTTTAGGTAATATTGAATATTGGTATTGTGATGGATGTAAAAAGTATTATAGCGACGCAAATGCCACTAATGAAATAACTAAAGATTCAACAATAATTTCTACTAAATCACGTAATCCTAAAGATATAAATGGCGATGGTATTGTTACTTGTGATGAAGAGATGAATAGTACTAACTGGGTATGGTCTACTAGTAAGGGTGCTTGTGTATATAAAGTAACTAATACTAGTGTTAAATAAATCAAATAATTTAGAAGAGCAAAGTAATCGAGTCACTTAAATTGTGGCTCTTTTATATATAGAGCGTTAAACTAATATACCCCTAAATGGTTGGCCAATTTAACCAAACTTTACACTATTATTACGAGTTTTGATTATTTTGGAAGTAATCATAGTTGGAAAAACTACAATTTTATATGCAAATTAGGTTGGAAAAACTACATTTTTTATATAAAATAAGTTTGGAAAAACTACATGATGTATAGAAAAATAAGTGAAAACATTAAAAATTGGATATTAAATGGTAAAGATGCCTTCCTTTTAACCGGTGCCAGACAAGTGGGCAAAACCTATATCATTAGAGAGTGCTTAAAGGAATTAAATCAAGATTATGTAGAACTTAATTTTATTGATAAGCCTGAACTTGTAAGTATTTTTGAGAATTCAAAAAATGCCAAAGATTTATTACTACGTTTATCTTTGGTTTGTGGAAAACCTTTAACTCCTAAAACAATTATTTTCTTTGATGAAATACAAGAGTTTAAGGATATTATTACAAGAATAAAATTTTTAGTTGATGATAATTCTTATCGTTATATTATGTCAGGATCGCTTTTAGGTGTAGAGTTAAGCGATATAAGATCATCCCCTGTTGGCTATTTAGAAATATGGCAAATGTATCCAATGTGTTTTGAAGAGTTTGTTACTGCTTTAGGGGTGAGTAAAGAAATTATCTCTAATTTAAACAAGTGCTTTGAAAAACAGTGCAAGGTGGATGATTATATTCATGAAAAAATGATGGATCTCTTTTATTTATATTTAATTATTGGCGGTATGCCTGAAGTTGTTGATACATATCTAAAGACCAATAACCTAAAAAGTGTTGAAGATGTTCATCATAAGATAATCGAAGCATATAAGGTTGATTTTTCAAAGTATGAGAAAAATAATAAATTGTCGCTTATTGAAATATATAATGCATTGCCAGGGCAATTAAATAACATAAATAAGCGTTTTAAAATAAACGAAATTGGTAAAAATGCTTTGTATGAAAGAAAGGCAGATAGTTTCATTTGGCTTAAAAATGCTGGTGTGGTTATTCCTGTTTATAATATTACAGAACCTAAGTTACCGCTTATTTTAAACGAAAAAAGAAGTTTGTTTAAATTATTTAATGCTGATATTGGGCTTTTGACAAGTTCTTATTCTAATGAAACAAAATTAGCTATTTTAAATAAAGATAAAGATATAAATAATGGGGCAATTTTTGAAAATTGTGTTGCTCAAGAGCTTCTTTATGAGGGCTATGATATATATTATTTCAATAGTAAAAAATATGGCGAGTTAGATTTTGTGATTGAGGATGGTTTTAACATCTTGCCTATTGAAGTTAAATCAGGAAAAGCTTATAAGAAACATAGTGCTTTAAATAATGTTTTAAATATTGAAGCCTATAAAATTAATAAGGCGTATATATTGTGTGATAGCAATGTTGAAATAGACGGTAAAAAAATATATTTACCAATTTATATGTTGATGTTTATTAAAAAGAAACAATTAGAAAATCCTATATATAAGGTCGATATAAACGGGCTTATGTAAAGATGATAATGCAACTTTTAAGTTTAATCTAATCAGTAATTACACACAAATCTTGAAACAGAACCCATAATTTGTTAGTATAGACTTACTGAGGGAGTAGCAAACCAATAGGTTGTAAGTCAACATTCTGGTTAAAACCTGGCTTACATTAAATTGCGAGACTCATGTAGTCTATACATGAGTACTTTATCTTGTGTATAGCACAAGTTTTTTTATATATGGGGTAAAGTTATGAATTTCTTATTTTTCTTAAACGCCATCTTACTTGGCGTTGGTTTAGCTATGGACGCCTTCTCGGTCTCACTAGCCAACGGGCTAAATGAACCACACATGAAAAAGTCCAAAAGTGTATCAATTGCTGGTACATTCGCCTTATTTCAAATTGCAATGCCTTTAATTGGCTGGCTATGTGTACATACACTAGTTGAAAAATTTAAACAATTTGAAAAGTTTATACCATGGATCGCTCTTATATTATTGCTATATATTGGTGGCAAAATGCTAATTGAAGGAATTAAAAATGAAGAAGGCGATGAAAAAGCAGCACTAAGCTTCTCTGATTTATTAATACAAGGTATTGCCACATCAATTGACGCCTTATCAGTAGGCTTTACAATAGCGGAACTAAATTTCCCACTTGCCCTAATAGAATCACTTATTATTGGCATTGTTACCTTTGGTATCTGTATAAGTGGACTATTAATAGGCAAAAAGTTTGGAACTAAACTAGCTAATAAAGCTGCAATACTAGGTGGTGTAATATTAATCGGCATAGGCATTGAAATATTTCTAAAAGGTATTCTATAAGAATACCTTTTATTTATATTCAATATTCATATTTATAAAGAAATTAACCATGCTTCTATCAATATTATCAAGCATCCTTTCAAATAAAGAATAGACATCATTTTTAAATTCCTTCTTTATATCCAGATTTGAATAAGATCTTAACGATATACCATTTTTTAATTGCTCAATTTCACCAATAAATTCACTATAAAACATATCCACAAGCTTAAGACTAACATTTCTTTCTATCTTTTTGGCCATGTCAAAATCAACAAGTTTATTTGTATAAATATTACATAAAACATTGCCAATATACCCCACACATTCAAAAGTTTTCTTTTTATAAAACAAGTTACTATCAAATCTAATATTACATAATCTATAAATTTCATCACTAATCTTGTATGATGAAGCACGATTAATTCTATTGCCCCTATTCTTATTTTCTTTAACAATTCTATTAACTGTCAAAACAATCGTGTTTAAAATATGCTTATGTATATCATTATCCAAAAGTTCATCCCTATAAGCATAAACAATCTCTCTTATTTCACTAAGCACATTATCATACTCTAAAAGACTTGCTCTAGCATCATATTTTTCACTCTCACATAATTCTTGAGCTTTATCAATAGTCTTAATAGTCTTCTTATAGTTTTTCCATTTTAAATCACTATTACCATATTTAATATATAAATCATCTTCTAAACTAGAAAAAAACACCGTAAGCCCAGGATCACCCTGTCTACCACTTCTTCCTCTTAATTGATCATCAACCCTCTTACTATAAAATCTTTCAGCCCCAATTACTACTAAACCACCATATTCAAAAGCCTTCTTACTAAGTTTTATATCACTTCCTCTACCTGCCATATTAGTGGCAATAGTCACTGCATACTCTTTTCCTGCATTACCTATAATTTGTGCCTCATATTCATCATCCTTGGCATTTAAAACATTATGCTTAATATTAGCCCTACTTAAATACTTAGATAATTCCATTGAACTAGAAACAGAACCCGTTCCAATTAAAATAGGTCGACCAGACATATGATAATAAATAACATTTCTTAAAATAGCCTCATACTTACTCTTTTTATCTTTGAAAACAATATCCCTATCATCTACTCTAATTGCTTTATTAGCACTTTTTATATGATAAATGCGCATATTATAAGTACTTAAAAACTCTTCATCAAGATTCAAACAAGTTCCTGACATACCTGCTAACTTATTATATTGACGAAAGAAATTTTGAAAAGTAATACTAGCTACTGTTTTATTTTCCTCGTTAATCCTAACACCCTCTTTAGCCTCGATAGCTTGATGTAAACCATTAGACCACCTTCTGCCTTCCATTACTCTACCGGTACTAGGGTCAACAATCATTACTTCATTATTCTTGATAATATAATCAACATCCCTTTTCATCATAAAATTAGCTACTATAGCCTGTCTAATTAAATGATTAAGTTCACTATTTTCAATACCATATAAATTATCTACCTTAAGTAGTTTCTCTAGTTTACTAATACCAACACTAGTAAGCACAAAAGATCTTTGATCATCATCAATTTCTAAATCAGACTTTTTATCTAACATTTTAACAACGCCATCAACCTTAAAATAATCATCATTACTCTTATTAGTCTTACCTGAAATAATTAAAGGCGTACATGCATCATCAACTAAAATACTATCTACTTCATCAATAATGGCATAGTTTAAACCCCTTAATACTTTATCTTCTTTGCTATAGACCATATTATCCCTAAGATAATCAAAACCAAGTTCACTACTTGTAGTATAAGTAATATCACACCTATAGGCTTGCTTTTTATCTAAAATAGACATACCACTTAAATTTAAACCAACACTAATCCCCAATAAATCAAAAACAGGCTTCATTGTATTAAAGTCTCTTCTTGCTAGATACTCATTAGTCGTAATAATATGTACACCCTTCCCTTTTAATGCATTTAAATAAGCAGCAATAACGGCTGTTAAAGTCTTACCTGAACCCGTAGCTTGCCAAGAGATATCACCATTATGTAAAACATAAGCACCCTTTAATTGACTAGGATATGCAAATAAACCAATAGTCCTTTTAGCAGCTTCCCTAAATAACGCAAAAGCCTCAATTAATACGCTATCTAATAAAACACCATTTAAAACAGCTTCCTTTAACTTTAATGATTTAAGTCTTAACTCTTCATCACTAAGTAAGCTATATTCACTTTCTTTATTTAATATAGGAAGAATAACTTCATTCAATTTTTTATCATCATTTCTAAAATTTCTTATCTTATTCATAAATACCTCATATGCTTTATACCCACAAAAAATTTTTTTGGCTAAGAGCCATTTTTAAATAAAACAGGTAAAAAGATTGTGTAAGGGAGGTACACGATATGAAATGTACATCAGCGCAAGCTAACAAACTATTGAAACAACTTAATGAAGAATATGCAACATTACTTGATAAGGAAGCTAGAACTTCTACTTTTAAGGCAACCATTAATGAAGATGTTGAATCAGCTAGACCAGCCTATGACTATCTATCATATCAAAAGAATATTCATGATATTGAAAAGAAAATCAGAGTGGTAAAGCATGCCATCAATATCTTTAATACAAGCACTATCGTGCCTGGTTTTGATATGAGTATCGATGAGATCTTAGTATATATTCCTCAACTTACTAAAACCAAAGCCAAGCTACAAGAAATGCGTTCTAGACCACTTAAAGAAAGAGTGAACGACAGCCGTGTTTTTTCTGCATCTATTATTGACTATACATATATCAACTACGATCTTGAACAAGTTGAAAAAGACTATCAAGAAGTATGTGATAAGCTTTCAAATGCTCAATTAGCCCTTGATGAATGCAATTCCAAAGAGGAGGTAACAATTGATATGTAATTAATCTTTAAAGTCTAATATTTTCCATAAGTATTAAATACACTTTTTAATTCCTGTTAGTGTTTATTGTTTTTAGTTATCCGTTATTATCTTGTTATTAGTTATCCAACAGGTTTAAGGTAAAAAACAAAAGATTGGTATTTAATACTTAAAAAACTTATAAGGGTGGAAGTATGGTTATAAGCCCCTTAGAAAGGAAAGGATATGAAAACATCATATGAGAAACTAGACATTTACCTTAGTAAACTGTTTTCTAATGAACTAGAAGTAGAAGATGTAATATTTAATGGACCAGCTACCATTGTTATTTGGAATGATGGCAGTAAAAGTATTGTTAAATGCAATGAAAACGACTCATTTGACAAAGAAAAAGGCCTAGCTATGGCCATTGTAAAAAGACTATCTGGCAACAATAGAAATTACTACAATCTATTTAAAGAATATATTGACTAACACATCGCACGCATCTAAAGCGTTATGCAATATAAGCTTATACTATACAATTCTTTTAAATGATTCAATTCCTCTTCTCTTCCAAGCATAAAATTTTACTCTTCTTTAGTTTGTATACTTATAAGTAGTATACTTTAGAGTATACAAAATATAAAACAAATTAATCTTGCCATTTGAGCGCATTGTATTTGTTAATTTAAATGTGAGCCACTTTTAGGACAAAATAATTATGTATGAAATCTTACATTTTTATAGTGCTCTACTTACATTATCGTCTTAACTTTTCTGGTTGATGACATTAGATAATTGGCAGTTAAGGGTACTATTTTTTAATTTCTTTAATAAATAGTACCCTTAACTTAAAAAGATACAATCCTAAAAAGTAAATGAAAGCCAATATGAATTGCGGTTTTAAATCGCAAAACCTATTGTTTTTTAATGTATTTGCGGTATTATTTAACCATGGAGGTGTACTATGATAAACAGACCACTCTACGTTGATAAGATTATGGCATACACCGACACACCTTTTGTAAAAGTATTGACGGGTGTCCGCCGGTGTGGAAAATCAACGATTCTAAAAATGATTATGGAGAAGCTACAACAGGAGCACGGCATCCCCTCTAAGCGGATTGTCAGTATGCGTTTTGATTCCATGGATTATGAAGATATGACAGCGAAGGATATGTTCAAGGCTATCAAAGAAAAACTTGATCCAACTGAGAGAACGTATCTTTTTCTGGATGAGGTTCAAGAAATTGAAGGCTGGGAGAAAATAGTAAACTCCCTGGCAACGGATTATGATGTTGACCTTTATGTGACAGGCTCCAATTCTAGAATGATGTCTTCAGAAATAGCGACTTACCTAACCGGACGATATGTTTCCTTCCGTATCTATACCCTTTCTTTTAAAGAATTTCTGGAATTCAAAAAGCAATATACGGTGGTGAAGGATGTACATGCTGAACTGGCAGATTATATCCGCTTGGGTGGCTTTCCTGCAACAAACCTTAAAGAGTATTCGCAGGATGAAGTTTATACAATTGTCCATGACATCTATAATTCCACGATTTTTTCGGATATCGTAAAAAGAAATCAGATTCGTAAGATCGACCAGTTGGAACGGGTGGTTCGGTATACATTTTCAAATGTGGGAAATCCATTCTCGGCAAAATCAATTTCGGATTATTTGAAATCGGAACATCGTTCTATCGACAATGAAACAGTATACAGCTATCTAGAAAAGCTAGAGAAAGCATATCTTCTTCATCGCTGTCCTCGATACGATTTGAGAGGAAAGGAGATTTTGAAAACGCAGGAGAAGTTTTATATTGCGGATACCGCTTTACGTTACAGCGTACTGGGCTATACACCAGACAGCGTTGCTTCCAGTCTGGAAAATGTAGTTTATCTGGAACTTTGCAGACGAGGATATACTGTGACGATTGGGAAAACACCTAATGGTGAAGTTGATTTTGTGGCGCAGAAACAGAATGATCGCTTGTATGTGCAAGTAACTCAGGAGATCAAATCCGAAAAGATTGAAAAACGTGAGTATGAACGGCTCCTAGAAATCAAAGATAATTATCCAAAGTATGTCTTGAGAGCCGATGAATTCGCTGGGGGCAATTATCAAGGAATCAAGAGTATGCACATTGCAGATTTTCTGTTGAGCACAGAATATTAAGCGATGTACAAAAAGTAAATATGAAAAGGGCATAAGGTTGATTGATGAATTACTCATTGATCAGCCTTTTGTAACCACTAACGATTTCTCCACCTTATAAATAAGGGACTTTAAGCACTTATGAAAAAGCTGATATAAAAAATGTAGGACTTACATTATTGTCTTGCCCTTCCACCCATTCTTCTGCCATATACAACAAGGAACCATGATTTATCTGACTTTAAGCAATCATCTAATATCCTCTGTTCTCTTTCTCTACCAATAATCTTATTCATATGTTTTTTTCTCACTTTTATTTTTAACACGAAATATGCGATTTCCCCATTAACCCCCTGTGTATATATTGAGCTTTTGGGGAAATCTATGTTTTTTTATGCGATTTCCCCAAAAGTTAAGCATTTTTATGTTTTATCAATAATTGAACGATAATAAATTTTTACCTAAAATTACCGAATGAAATTGCCTAATATTACCGAATAGATTTCCCGAATATTACCGAATGAAATTGCCAAATATTACCGAATATACTACAATATATACAATCAAGAAAGGTATTTTTATGGAAAACAAAGAATACAAAAGAAGACTTATTGATAATAAAATAGATGAGTACTTAAATACTTTTGGAGCATTATGCATAGAAGGACCTAAATGGTGTGGTAAAACATGGTCCTCACTTTATCATTGCCAAAGTAAAGTGATGTTAGGCGATCCTGCAGGAAATTTTCAAAATAGAAAATTAGCACAAATAGAACCTAATATAATTCTTGATGGTGAGTACCCACGTTTAATAGATGAATGGCAAGAAGTTCCTGAGCTTTGGGATGCGGTGCGATACAAAGTAGATGAAAGCTCTAAAAAAGGCAAGTTTATCTTAACAGGTTCTGCCACACCTTACCACAAGGGAATAATGCATAGTGGAGCTGGTAGAATCGCAAAGCTAAGAATGAGACCAATGTCTTTGTATGAAAGTGGAAAGTCAAGTGGCGAAGTTTCTTTACTGGATATATGCAACGATAATATAAACGCTAAATTTACAGGTGAGGTAAACTTAAAAGATATCATTGACTATATTGTTAGAGGCGGCTGGCCAGCTAATCAAGAAATTCCCTTAAAACAAGCAGCCTTACTGCCAGGCCAATATATACAAGCTATCTTAGATGATGATATTTATCGAATAGATGGCATTAAAAGAGATAAACATAAAATAAATTTACTTCTTAGATCTTTAGCCAGAAACGAATCAACTACTGTTTCAAACAATAAGATCGTAAACGATATAAAAGCTATTGATAGAGAAGATATAGATTACGATACCATTTCAAATTACCTTAATGTTTTAGAACGCTTATTTTTAATCGACAACCAAAGACCATTTGAATGCAAATTAAGATCATCTTTGCGTATTAAACAAGCAGAGAAAAGACATTTAGCAGATCCATCCTTAGCCGTAAGTCTTTTGAAGGCTACACCCGAAATGCTACTAAACGATTTAAATACGCTAGGCTTTTTATTTGAATCATTATGTGAAAGAGATTTAAAAATATATGCTGAAAGTTTTAATGGGCAACTATACCATTATCAAGATTATGATAATCATGAAATAGATGCAGTAATAGAACTTGAAAATGGTGATTGGTGTGGTTTTGAAATAAAATTAGGTGCTGGACAAATAGAAGAAGCAAGTAAAAATCTATTAAAAATGAAAGCTAAAATAGAAAGAAATGGGGGTAAATCACCTAAATCAATATGCGTAATATGTGGTTTATCTAACGCTGCCTATAAAAGAGAAGACGGTGTAATAGTTGCGCCTATCACGGCCTTAAAAAACTAAGAATACTATCATAAAAAAATACAAAAATAACAATCAGTACAATAACTTAATATTAATAAGTAATTAGTGTATTTTTGAAACTATGCAATAGTGAAAAATAGTGAAAAAATAGTGTAATTTTAGTGAAAGATTAAAACAATCTTTAATCTGATAAAAAGATGTTAAAGTAAGGCTTACTCATGACAAAAATATAGATTATTTTAAATACGATAAAACACTACTTCATATAAAGCTCCCTTAAAGTTTCATCGTTTAAAAGATATTGCTTACCAGCATTCTCGAGTCTTCTATAAACAGCTCTAGATTTAATATTAAGCTTCTCTTGGATAGCTGGCCCCAATAGACCTTGAGCCTTCATTAAAATAACTTGTGAAACAAGTTCGCCATCCTTTAAATCAGTTTTCATATTCTCAATCACTTCATAAAGATAGTCCTTATAAGGCTCATCTTTTTGTTTACAAGCAATAGTATCAGCTAAAGTAATAGAGTTATTACCTTCTCTATCAATCTCCTTATCTAAAGAATCGGTATATCTACTCTCATAAGCCGCAACAACCCTCTTATAAAAACCAAAGCTCATTGGATCGGCTTGATCATGACATAAAATCTCCATCATTTCTGATTCATCACCCTCTATGGCATAATATGTAGGCTCATAACCATATTTTTCCTTAAAGTCATTAAAAGCCTTACAAAATCTCACATAACCATAATAAACATCCTCAGGAATATCAAAAACCCAACTAGCCTTTCTATTGCCCTCTTTAACACGCTTTAAAATCCAGTTATAAGCATATGTCGAAAAACGTGCTTCACTATTTAAATCATACTTATCAATCGCATCAATAATACCCTCTACACCATATGATAAAAGCTCTTCTCTAGCCAAAAGATCACTTGTCGTTTTATTAATAACAGAATAAATAAGACGAAGATTACTTAAAATAAGCTCTTGCTTACAAAGTTCCTTAACCTCACTATCAAAACTCTCTCTATATGACTTAATAAGATTCTTTTCTTCCTCACTTGATAATACCTTATAGTTAGCTGCATAAATGTTTAATGTCTTCATAATTTTTCCTCCAATATTTTTTAACAAGATAAGTTTATTCAAATATTGAAGGTACTAGTATGGTACAGAAAATATAGAACTGTACCCTAATTTTTATGAATTAAATAAGGTATAAAGAATGTGTAAAGAGAGGTAATTAAACATGGCAAAGAAAATTGTATTTGAAACTAAATTAACTAAACCCTATTTTAAGAAAGTATTTGTAGAAGCATCTTTCCCCAAAGGTTGGATTAGAACACCAATTAAAGGCGTAGAAGCTGTAAATGAAGCGTATAAATATCTAAATGATGTAGATAAAGATCCTTTTGAAGTATCTAGTGCATCTAAAAGTGAATTAGGAAGAAAACTAAGTGCTTTTAATCTAAAAGATAGTAAAGGACGTCTTTTAGAATGCGTCTTTCAATCATCAAAGAAATTTGAAAAAGGTGGCCCTTATTTAGATTTACTAGAAGTAAGCCCAAGTCAAGCTAAAAAAGACCCTCGTTTAAAGGGATCTGGAAATTTAGTTGCTTTTGTATTAGATGAAAAAGAATATCCCCTAATACCAAGAACAGCCTTTTATGATTATATTTATATTAGCGCCCTAATGATAAATAAAGAATTATGGGAAGAAATAGATAATTATGATACCTTTAGTGATGTTTGGTTTAATCCAGATAAATCATCAAACTGCCAAGCAGAAGCTTTAGCAATGTTTAAAGGCCTAAAAGATAGTGGCAATCTTGATAAAGCTATGGCATCATTTGAAGACTTTATAAATGAGGTATTTTTATGCAAATAAAAACCCCATGACTAGCACAGGGCATTAAGATTATTTAAGGCTAATAGAACCGCTACCTAAGATAACCGCAAAATCATATAGTTTAAGTAGCGCCTCATCCTTACAAGAGATGTAATACTCTACTTCACTATTATCATTGATACCACCTTCAAAGATGATATTTTGTTTTAAATCATCAATTGGATTAGTGCTATCGAAATAAGACTTGATATCATCATAGTTTAAGCCTCTTTCATCCGCAAGCTTTTTAATCGCATCATAATCATAAGTAACACGACCACCATAATTTTTCTTAATCTTATCCCAATCAATACCACAAGATGAGGTACCCTCTACTACTTCAATATTACAAGCGATATTATCAGATAAATCAATTACTGACATATTATCTTTATCTTTAAATACAAAATAATATACGCCAAAACCTACTAAGCCAATAATTAAAACAACGATAAGTATCACAAGCCAAGTCTTATTTTTCTTAGGTATTTGCACATCTTGAACCGGCTTTTCAGGCATAATTTCAACATCTTCTACTTTAGTATCTGCAAACTTATTTTCAACAATGGTTGTATCAGCTTGCTTAACAATTACATCCTCAAGAGGACTACCGCAATTGATACAAAACTTTGAACCATCATTGTTTTTGCAACCACAATGTTTACAAAACATAGCTTATTTTAAGAAACCAAAGCCACCAACAATAGGAGCTTCCTTAGCTTGGCCCTTACAAATTCTTACAAAAGAAATAATACGGCAAACGAATAAAATTAAGTAACAAACACCAGCTACACATGGAATTACTAAAGTCCAGAAGAATAATAAGGCAACAATTATAAGCAATGCTTCACAAACAGTAAACTTCAAGCTTTCCTTTACACAAAATCTTGCATAAGGAGAATTATTAGCTGCAATAGCTGCAATAATAGTACCAGAAACACTCATAAGATAAGGCAACATAGCAAATACCTTGTTTTCTGAAATATCTTTGCTGTCAAACTCACTAGTATGATCCTTATAATCAACATAAGCAGCTGACTTAACATTAGGATTAATATTAGCACCACATTCTACACAAAAGTTAGAACCATCAGCAATTTCTTTTCCACAATTAGGACAAATCATATTTATACCTCTCTTTATTAACTTATTTTAAGAAACCAAAGCTGCCAACAATAGGAGCTTCCTTAGCCTTGCCTTGTAAAATTCTTACAAACGCAATAATACGACATACAAGTAAGATGAATAAACAAATACCCAAAGCTACAAGTACTATAGTTGAAAATACACTAGCACCAACTAAGCCACTATAGCCATATCTTAAAGCATAGAATGGATCACTAGCCATTTTTGAAAGTGTTGAAATACCACCAAATAAAGTACCAATCACCACAAGTACAGCTGCAATAATACCTAATAAAGTTTGACATACTGTAAACTTTAAACTCTCTCTTACATTAAATCTTGCATACTTTGACTTATTAGCCGCAATAGCTGCAATAATACAACCAACAACACCCATTAAATAAGGTAAAGCTGCAAACACTTTATTGTCAGAAATATCTTTCGCCTCAAACTCACTAGTATGATCTTTTAAATCAACCTTAGTTTGATTATAAGCTTGTGCATTAGGGTTTATATTCGCACCACATTCTACACAAAAGTTAGAACCATCTGCAATTTCTTTTCCACAATTAGGACAAATCATATTTTCCCCTCCTTAATACTAGAATTTTATACTATTTAATATACTTTGTGCAGTGCTTTCTTGCAAAGTAATAAGTTGCACAAACATATCATCTTTATATAAAACATAAACATAGTTGTTGCCAGAATCACTTTCATAGACAAAGCTATAGCCTCTATATTCCTTATCAGTGATCTCACTTAATTCATATGACTCCTTATAAGAATCAACCATTTCATCAAACTCATCACTAGTCATATCAGCACCAATTAAAGCACCCCTTACATCAACTAAACCATTATCGTTATATAAAAGTTGACCATTTTTACAAACCATATAGTTTTCTGGCAAAGTAACACTACCCTCTTTACCCGTAAAATAAGATTCATATACTTCCTCTAAATTGAAAGTAGTACGAGGCTTATTACTTACACTTGTATAAATAAGCAAGCAAGCTAAAACAAGACACACAATAAATAAACAAATTGTTAAAACAGGAACCTTCTTTTTTGTTTCAACAGTGTTTTCTAAAACAGTACTATTTTCACTTACTGTACTTACTTCCTCAATCTTTTCTTCCATAAATTCCACCCTTCAATCTACTAATGAACTACCCCGGGTCAAGACCCGTGGTATCTGACACAAGCGATGCAAATGTTACTTGAACAAATGTATCTGCCTATAAT
>CAVKAO010000026.1:0-27656 GCA_963654705.1 Oscillospiraceae bacterium | reverse complement strand
CGCTACCTTAGGACCGTTATAGTTACGGCCGCCGTTCACTGGGGCTTCAATTCAAGACTTTGCAATCGACTTGCGTCAGCTAATCCATCCTCTTAACCTTCCAGCACTGGGCAGGCGTCAGCCCCTATACATCGCCTTACGGCTTAGCAGAGACCTGTGTTTTTGGTAAACAGTTGCCTGGGACTCTTCACTGCGGGTCTATCGCTAGACCACCCCTTCTCCCGAAGTTACGGGGTTATTTTGCCGAGTTCCTTAACCATAGTTCTCTCGCTCACCTTAGGATACTCTCCTTGACCACCTGTGTCGGTTGTCGGTACAGGCACCTATACAATTAGCCCTAGAAGCTTTTCTTGGAAGCTTAGCATCACGAGAGTTCAATTGCCCGAAAGCTCTCTTCCCCATCATGTTTCAACTTTTATAGTATTGCGGATTTGCCAACATACTAGCCTACGCACTTAGACCAGAATCCATTAACTGGCCCTCGTTAGCTTTCTCCGTCACTCCTTCAGTCATATAGGTGGTACAGGAATATCAACCTGTTGTCCATCGACTACGCTTTTCAGCCTCATCTTAGGTCCTGACTTACCCTGGGAAGACGAACTTTACCCAGGAACCCTTAGTCAAACGGTGAATGGGATTCTCACCCAATTTTCGTTACTCACACCGGCATTCTCACTTCTAAGCGCTCCAATAGTCCTCACGATCTACCTTCGACGCCCTTAGAACGCTCCCCTACCACTTACACTTACGTGCAAATCCGCAGCTTCGGTATTGTGTTTAGCCCCGGTACATCTTCGGCGCAGTGTCACTCGACTAGTGAGCTATTACGCACTCTTTAAAGGATGGCTGCTTCTAAGCCAACCTCCTAGCTGTTTTGACAACTCCACATCCTTTCCCACTTAGTAGAAATTTTGGGACCTTAATCGGCGGTCTGAATTCTTTTTCTCTCGCGTACGGACGTTATCACCCATACACTGACTCCTGAGCATACTACACTGGCATTCGGAGTTTGATTAAGTTCAGTACCCCTATACGGGGCCATCACTTATTCAGTGCTCTACCTCCAGCAAGCTTAATCTCAAGGCTAGGCCTAAACCTATTTCGGGGAGAACCAGCTATCTCCAAGTTCGATTGGAATTTCTCCGCTAGCCACAAGTCATCCGGGCACGTTTCCGGGTACATCGGTTCGGTCCTCCATGACATGTTACTGTCACTTCAACCTGCTCATGGCTAGATCACTTGGTTTCGGGTCTACTACATCGTACTAACTCGCCCTATTCAGACTCGCTTTCGCTTCGGCTCCGTCTATTCAACTTAACCTTGCACGATACAGTAACTCGCCGGTTCATTCTGCAAAAGGCACGCCATCACCCATTAACGGGCTCTGACTTCTTGTAAGCATACGGTTTCAGTATTCTATTTCACTCCCCTCCCGGGGTTCTTTTCACCTTTCCCTCACGGTACTTGTTCACTATCGGTCATTAGAGAGTATTTAGCCTTACGGGATGGTCCCCGTAGATTCCGACAAGATTACACGTGTCCCGCCGTACTCAGGATACCTCATAGAGATTACAATATTTCGCTTACAGGACTATCACCTTCTACGATTAAACTTTCCAGTTTATTCAGCTATATTGTAATTTTGTAACTCCTAATACAAGGTCCTACAACCCCAGTCCTTAGACTGGTTTGGGCTTTTTCCTTTTCGCTCGCCACTACTAAGGAAATCGATTTTTCTTTCTCTTCCTCTGGTTACTTAGATGTTTCAGTTCACCAGGTTACTCTCAGTTAGCTATGGATTCACTAAATGATACTAGCGCATTACCACTAGTGGGTTCCCCCATTCGGAAATCTCCGGATCATAGATTACTTACGTCTCCCCGAAGCATATCGTTGTTTGTCACGTCCTTCATCATCTTCTAATGCCAAGTCATCCACACGTACGCCCTTACTAATTTAACCACCATCATCCTAATTTGATGAGATCTTTTGTTTTTAAAACAAAAATGAGATCTTAATGCAATATTGCTCGTTACAATATTGCACCCATATTATCAAGTTTTCAAAGAACTAATTCTTGAGAGAATAATCTCTCAAAACTAAGCAAAACATACAAGTAGCTAAGATACGATTTTATCTTTCTCCATAGAAAGGAGGTGATCCATCCCCACCTTCCGGTAGGGATACCTTGTTACGACTTCACTCCAGTCATCTGTCCTACCTTCGCCGGCCCCCTCCCTTGCGGGTTAGGCTACCAACTTCGGGCATTACAAACTCCCATAGCGTGACGGGCGGTGTGTACAACACCCGGGAACGTATTCACCCTGACATTCTGATTCAGGATTACTAGCGATTCCAACTTCATGGAGTCGAGTTGCAGACTCCAATCCGAACTGAGACCGGTTTTTGAGATTAGCTCCACCTCACGGTATTGCAACTTTTTGTGCCGGCCATTGTAGCACGCCTGTGGCCCTAGACGTAAGGGGCATGATGATTTGACGTCATCCCCATCTTCCTCCGGTTTATCACCAGCAGTATCACTAGAGAACTCAACTGAATGTTAGCAACTAGTAATAGGGGTTGCGCTCGTTATCGGACTTAACCGAACATCTCACGACACGAGCTGACGACAACCATGCACCACCTGTCACCCGGATAACCTCTGCTATATTTCTATAGTTTTGCCGGGGATGTCAAGTCTAGGTAAGGTTCTTCGCGTATCTTCGAATTAAACAGCATGCTCCACCGCTTGTGCGGGTGCCCGTCAATTCCTTTGAGTTTCAGCCTTGCGACCGTACTACTCAGGCGGAGTACTTAATGTGTTAACTTCAGCACCGGTAACCCGACACTTAGTACTCATCGTTTACGGCGTGGACTACTAGGGTATCTAATCCTATTTGCTCCCCACGCTCTCGTTCCTCAGCGTCAGTGATGGCCCAGCAAGCCGCCTTCGCCACTGGTGTTCCTTCTAATATCTACGCATTTAACCGCTACACTAGAAATTCCACTTGCCTCTACCACACTCAAGTCTGACAGTTTCTAAAACAAACTGGAGTTGAGCTCCAGCCTTAAATCTTAGACTTACCAAACCGCCTACGAACTCTTTACGCCCAATAAATCCGGATAACGCTCGCCCCCTACGTATTACCGCGGCTGCTGGCACGTAGTTAGCCGGGGCTTTCTGACGAGGTACCGTCAAACTTTTATCATTTCCTATAAAAGCCGTTCTTCCCTCGCAACAGAGTTTTACAATCTAATAGACTTTCATCACTCACGCGGCATTGCTCGTTCAGGGTTTCCCCCATTGACGAATATTCCTAACTGCTGCCTCCCGTAGGAGTTTGGACCGTATCTCAGTTCCAATGTGTCCGATCAGCCTCTCAGCTCGGATATGCATCGTTGCCTTGGTGGGCCATTACCTCACCAACTAGCTAATACACCGCAAGCCCATCCCAAAGCGAAGCCGAAGCTCCTTTTAGCATAAAAGGTTATCCTCTTATGAATCATCCGGTATTAGCTATCGTTTCCAATAGTTGTCCCAGACTAAGGGGTAGGTTACCCACGTGTTACTCACCCGTCTGCCACTAAGCGGTGATCCAAATCCAATTTTGTGCAAGCACGCAATCTTCAATGGGCCGCTTCGTTCGACTTGCATGTCTTAGGCATGCCGCCAGCGTTCATCCTGAGCCAGGATCAAACTCTCCAAATAAAAATAAAACTTTATTTAGTTTTGAATTGTTTTTTTAATCCTAACTATTTATGAATTGACATTTTGCTCAGTTTTCAAAGAACATTCCAACCACTTCCGTGGCTGCATTTCCAATATATCAAATACTTTTGATTAAGTCAATAGTTTTTTTGAAACTTTTTTAACTTTTTTGACTTAATTTGCAGCACTTTTTGTGCCTTTTCAAAAGTACTCACTTAATATATCAGATTGTTTGATATAAGTCAACATTTTTTTTAACTTTTTTGTTTTTTTGTTAATTTTTTTGTCGCTTTCCTTCAAACGCATAAATAATATAACACTTTTATCGGGTGAGGTCAACAAAAAAATGTATTTTTTTTGATTTTTTTTGTTTTTTATATTATATGCTAATAATATGCTAATATTTTTTAAATGTTTTTTATTTTTTTATATATATTATTGTATTTTATGTTTTCTTGTTTATTGAATGCTATATCACCATTTTGATAATCGGTAATTAATTCTGCTAGAGCACTTCTTATTGCAATATCCAAATCTTTTGAATAGTTCATTAATTTTTTGTGATATTTATATTCTCCTTTGTCTAGTATTTTAAAACTTCCATTTGGGAAAATTCTTAAATCCAAGTCATAATCGATATACTTTATTGTATTATCTTCTATTATAAATGGGCTTGCAATATTGCAATAATATGTAATGCCTTCTTTTTTAAATTGAACTATTATGTTATACCAGCGATTTTTAAAGAAGTACATTACTGCGGGTTCTTTTGTTCTCCATGTGTTGCCTTGGGATTCTGTTACTAATGTTTTTTCATTTCCAAAGACCATGTAGTCTTTTTTTATATCTATCAATACTGCTTCATCCCAGCATCTGTGTACTTTGCCATTATGTTTATAACATTGTATTTGCAGATGCGTTCCTTTTTTTAATTTGTTCATGCACATTACCTCCTTGTTTATTTCATTATAAACATTTTTTTTGAAAAAGAAAAGGATACTGGTGTATCACTTTAATATATTTATTGCTTTTTGTAATTGGTTGTCGTTTTCATCTGTTGGATTTTTTGTGTATGTTTCATCAAGAGAAATTTCATAGTCTGGTGTTATACCTACTCCGTCAACTTTTTTTCCTTTTGATGTTAACCATGATTTTGTTGTTAGTTTGTATTGTTCACCATTTGCTAGTGTTTGAAGTTCTTGAACTGTTCCTTTTCCATATGTTTTTTCTCCTATTATATATGCACCATATTGTTCTTTTAATGCCGATGTTACTACTTCTGAAGCTGATGCTGAATTACCATTAACTAGTAATGCGATTTTATATTTTTTTGTTTCGTTTCCTGTTGAATAATACTTTTCTTGACTGTCTTTTGATTTTATTTGATATATAGGATGTGTTCTGTCTAGAAATTGTGAAAGTATATCTTCAGCCGCTGTTAGATGGCCTCCTGAATTATCTCTTAGATCTATTATTAGTGCATCAATGTTTTTGCTTTCTAGATTTTTTAATTGTGTTTTTAACTGGTTTGCTGTGTTGTTCGCAAATATTGTTATTTTTATATATCCTATTTTTTTATTTTCTTTTTCTATTATTTTTGATGAAACTGATTCTAACTCTATTTCTTCTAGTTTTAGTTTAACTGTGTTTTCTTTTTCTTGTCTTTTATATGTTAATTTAATGCTGGTTTGTTTTTTTACTAATTTTGAGAAGTTTGATATTGTCATGTTTGTTGTATCTTTGTTTCCTATTTTTGTAATTATATCACCTTTTTTTAGTCCTGCTTTTTCGGCTGGTGAATTCGGAATTACATCATATATAACAATATTATTTTTTTCGTCATTATATACTTGTATTCCAGTTCCTTTATATTTACCTTCTAAATATATGCTAAAGCTGCTATTTGTATTTCCTACGTATGAAGAGTTTTTATCTAGGACGGTTAGCATGCCTTCTATTGCTGATTGTATTAGTTTTGATTTATCAACTTTTCCATAGTAATTATTTGTGATATATTCATAGTTTTCTATGAATTGTTTTAGGTTTTCGTCGGTATTATTTTCTTTTAATATTATGTTATAGGTTACTAATCCACCCATTAATAGTCCTACTAGTGCTGTTAGTAGGAGGAGAAAGATTACTTCTCTTGTTTTGAATACTGGTTTTTCTTTTTGATTTTGTTTGGTTATTTTAAAGTCTAATGCTTTTGACAATTTTTCTAATTTTATTGCTGTTTGTGTTTCTTTGTTTTTCATTTATGTCACCTTCTATTTTAGATAAGTATAACATAATTTCTTGTTAATTTAAAGTTTAGAAAAATTTATTTTTTTCTTGCTTATCATATTATAATTTATAAATGAAAAAAATACAGTTTAACTGCATTTTATTCTAATTCATTTAATTTATTTATGATACTATCATATGTATCATATGTACTTTCTATTTCATGGCTATTTATTTTTATTAGTGTTGTTGATTTTACTTTGAATTCTTCTAAGTTATTTGTATAGTTACTTTCTTTTGCTAGATATTTTTTATTAAATATGTCTTCAAGATTTGCTGTATATATTTTAGGAGCATCTTCTGTTGCTGATATTGTTTGTAATAAGGTTGTATATTCTGATAGTCTGCTATCATTTTCGTCTTCTATTAATACATAGTATGAACCATCCATATTAAGCATTGTTCCAATTATTATACTATCATATTGTATTGTTGCTTTCGTACTGTTTTTTTTCATTGTAACTTCATTTACTTTTTTGTTTACAACTACTGTTATGCCATAAAAGATTACTATTATACCAGTTACTATTAAAATGACTTTTATTAATTTTGAAAGCTCATCGGTATTTGTTTCTTCTGTATAATATAATTGTTTACGAGCTTGATTTATTGTTTTTTCTTTTTTTTGCTTGTTTTCAATTATTTTGTCTGATTGTGTTTTTTGTTTTTTTGTTTTAGTTATTGTTTCTTGTTTTTCTTTATTAATTGTTTGGTTTTTTATTTTTTTATTTGTTTCTTTTTTGGTTTTGTAGTTTTTTTTATTTGTTTCTTTTTTAGTTTTGTTGTTTTTTTTGTTTGTTTCTTCTTTTGCCATAATATCACCCTCGGAAACATTATAACATATTTTTTTTTAAAATCATAATTTTGCTTTTGAATTTAAGCTTATTTTATTTTCCAACTGGTAGTACTGAAACTGATGATGCGACATTTATTAATTCGCTTTCTGTCATGTTATTAGCAACTACATAGTATTCAATTCCATTATTTATCCAAGATACCATATTATCTGAAACGGCGGCAACGCTGGTGCCTATTTGATATGGTTCCCCATATACTGATACTACTGATGTTTCATCGCTTATGCTTGCGGTTTGTTCTACAAGCATGAATGGATTTTCTCCTTCGAATGTCATGATTACTCTTTGACCTTTATCTAGATTTATTGTTTCTTTTCCTGTTAGTTTTGTGTTTTCTGGAATATACATCGGATATATTTCTTCTTCTATTTTACTTGCTGTTTTTGTTTGACTTGTTGTTTTTGATGTTTGCATATTGCTATTTAATGTGAAGTAATTTGATTTTATTTTTTGATTTAGTTTTACTGTTTTGAATGTCATTTTTATTAGTGTGTCGTTATCACTATTTAATACTTCTACTTTTTTAGGATTTAGTTTTTTATCAAAGTATATTTTTTGTTTTATTAAATCACTATTATTAGGATAATTAACGTCTGTTATGAATATGTAATTGTTGGCAGTTTCTTTAAATTGTTTTTTGCTATCATTTTGAATGTCTGAAAGCAATGTTTGTAGTAGATATACTTGTGAGTTGTTATATGGCCAATCGCTTTGAAATTTGAAACTTTTATTTAATGTTGGGGTTAGAACATATACGCCTTCTTTGTTTTTTAAGATTATTTGTTCATGATTATTTGTTTTGTTTTTTAAGGATACTCTAAATTTATCTGATTTGCTAAATGCTACATCTACATTATATTTATATATATCATCGTTGCTTACTATTTCCATTTCTCCTGTTAGTTTATAACTATTTAAATTGTTTATTTTCTTTTCTAAATCTTTTTCTGCTTCTTTTATGTTATATTTGCCACATCCTATCATTAAAAAGCAAATACAAAATAATAAAGCAAGTTTTTTCATTTTTTCACAACCTTTCAATTTCAATTAATTATATGGAATTTATTTTCAAATATGAATATTTTATTTGAAAATGGGCATTATAATTATTAAGGGGTGAATAATGTGGAAATAATGCAGAAAATATGTTTAGTTTTAACTATTATTGGGGCACTTAATTGGGGACTTGTTGGTCTTTTTGATTTTAATTTGGTGTCTACTTTGTTTGGTGTTAAAACTATTTTTACTAGTGTTATTTATATATTAGTAGGATTTGCTGGATTAATTAATATTGGCCTTTTATTTAATTTAGAAAAATAAGCCCATTTGATGGACTTATTTTATTATTATTTTTGAATAACTATAGATAGTAAATATGTTTGATATTGAATCTACTATTAATATTGCTCCCATAACTTGAACACTAACAGCTAATACTTCAAATGGATTAAATACCAAAAATAATCCACAAGCTAATATTATGAAAGCGACTATTAACATTTGCCACCAGTTTGTATAGTTATATTTTTTTAAATCAAAAGCTGCGGATAGTTTGCTGATTGAATCTACTATTAGGAATATCCCTATAACTAGTGGAATGAATTTTGCAAAGTTTTCTGGGCTCATTAATATGTATATACCAAAGGTTCCAAATATAATGGACATTATTAAGGTAAAACTTGTAAATGCTGTTTTTATTTCTGTTTTCATGTACATTACTATTCCAGAGATACCGATGAATAAGAACATGAGTCCAACCATATAGCATCCTATGTTTATAATTGTACTTGGAAAAAAAAGCATTGTTAAACCACAAATTAGGTAAAGTATTGCGGTTGCTATTAATGTGTTTTTTATTTTATCTATCATTTACTTTCCTCCTACAATAATAATAGACTTTTTTTGTTTTTAAGTCAAGGTGAACTTTGACATGATAGTATCTAAAAAGTGGTTATTTTTCAACCACTTTTATTTTTACTTTTTTTGTTTTTGATAGGTATTGTAATCTTGAATCTGTGCCTTCTACTTTTACTGGAACTTCGTATTCTCCTGGTTTATAGTTTTTTAGGTTAATGTATGCAGTTATATCATCGGCTGTTAATTCTTTAAGTACTGATTCAACACCCTTTACATTAACTGTTACTTTGATATCGTTTTGTGATAATCCTTGAACACTATATTTATCATTTAAATTTCTTACATCTATGTTGACGTTTTCTATATCTTTATCTGATGATGTTCCTAGAGTTAGGTTTACTGTAATGTTGTTTAGACTCATTGATTTAATACCGCTTGGTTTTGTAAGTTCTAGTTTGTATTCTCTGTCTGTTTTTAATCCTGACACGTCTACGTTTACTGGGACAAATTGAATGTTGTCTAATACGCTTTGTTTGCCATATACCGTTACGTTTGATTCACTTGTTGTAATTGTACTTATTGCTTTGCCAAATGTTATTGTTCCTTTAGGCACTACTTTGATAGGTACTACTTTGCTTGGTGATGATATATTAACAGATACATTTACTTTGTTTGGTACTATTTCTACATCTAGTATATTACCATTTTTATCATAAGCTTTGATTGGTACGTCTTTTAGTGTTACTGTACCTGTGTCTTGATTATTTAGGCTTGATACGTCCACTAATGCTTTTACTGTTGCGACTTTTTTAAGACTGTTAATTGCGTTTTCATCGTCTGTTCCTTTTATTACAACTTTTTCTGATGCTGGTTTAACATTATCAATTACTAGTTTTGAATCTAGACTATCTTGATTTAATAAGTCTGTTGTTAATGTTTTTGATTCTGAAACTTTTGAATAAACGTTGACTGTAGCAACTGATGGGTTAACACTATAGTCTACTGATGCGTTAGGTCTCATATATTCAATGTTAACTTTATGAGTTCCTGGTTTTAATCCTGTTAGATCAACAGTTACTTTTGATGCTGTTGATTGTTTTGCAATGAATAGATCTGAACGGCTTCCCATTAATGTAATATCTACTTTTTCTGGTAGTCCTTCAACAACATATGCTTCTTCATTGTATACTGCTTCGACTTTTTGATCTTTTAATACTTCAGCACTTGTGTCGTTAAACATAATCTTTTTTTGATCAAATAATATAAATATTAATATAGCTAAAAAAAGTGAGACAAAGAGTAAGGTGTTGCTTCTTGAAAGCCATGTTTCTAGTGAATGATTTGAACCACTAGCTCCTTTTGTTATTTTCATAATAACTTTTGTTATTGGTACAACAATTTTTTTATCGACAAAATTTGCTAATTTTTTAAAGATGTTTTGTTTTTTATTCATTTGTTCCACCTTCTTTCGCACTGGCTAGTATTTTTTGTGAAGGAGCAAGGGCTTCTAGCAAGCGAATCCTAACTTCATCTAATGATAAGTTATAAATTAATTCACCATTCATTGCAATTGAAATTCTACTTGTTTCTTCTGATACGACTAGTGCTATACAGTCAGTTCTTTCAGCTATTCCTAATGCGGCTCTATGACGAGTTCCAAGTCTTTTACTAATTGCCATACTATCACTAGTTGGGAATACTGCCCCAGCACAGATAATTTTATCACCGCGAATAATTACTCCGCCATCGTGAAGTGGATTATTAGTGAAAAATATTGATGAAAGTAATGGCCCTGAGATATCAGCATATATTTTTTGAGCTTTCATTGCATAGTTTGCTAGGCTGTTTTCTCTTTCTATTACGATTAAGGCACCTATTCTCATTTTTCTCATATAATCAACTGAGCTTGTTATTTCACTTATTGATTTTTCTAATTCACTTAATGAGAGTGTTTTATGTCTTCCTAATAATTGGGCTCTTCCTAATTGTTCTAAAGCATCTCTAATTTCTGGTTGAAATATTATGATTAAAGCAAGTGGCGCCCATTCAATTACATAGTCGATTAGGTAGCCAATTGTAACTAAATCTAGTAAGTCTGATACTATTTTTGTGATTGCTATAATTAGCAGTCCTTTAAATAACATTATCATTTTTACATTTCTTCTTAAACTTCTTAAAATATAATAAAATAATCCCCATACAAGTAAAATGTCTATTATTTTTCTTGCTATTTCTAGTAAATTTTCTATTGTCATGTCATAACCTCCTGATTTTAATTATATCATACTTAGATGTCTGATAAAACCCTTAATTTTTTTTTACGAGCAAAAGGTGGCACAAAAAAAGATGAAATTCATCTTTTACATATTCCAAATATTATTGTTGTCAGCTGATAATGTTTCAGTTTCTACTGGTGCAGCTGGAGTTTCTACTGATAATGTTTCAGTTTCTACTGGTGCAGCTGGAGTTTCTACTGATAGTGTTTCAGTTTCTACTGGTGCAACCGGAGTTTCTACTGATAATGTTTCAGTTTCTACTGGTGCAGCTGGAGTTTCTATTGTATCCACTTTTACTTCTTCAAGTGGAGCATTTACTTCTGGCATTGTTGACCAATCATCTACTTTTGTTTCATTTATACTTTCAACTGGTTCTGCTTTTTCAATTTCAGTAACATTATTTTCTACTTTTGGTTCTTCTTTAACTGGTTCTTCTTTAACCGGTTCTTCTTTTTTCTTTTTTAAACTTTCTGTTAAGAAACCAATAAGTGCTAAAACAAATGCAACAGTTGCAATTATAATCCATAATATGGGATTGCTTGCTAGTATTTCCATGTTTATTGCTCCTTCCTATTCTATATAGATAATATCATTTTTTTTTATTCTTTTCAAGTCTAACTTTGTGAAATTATTTTTCTAGAAAATCTTTACCCTTAAATGGCTCTTCACAAAGCAAGTCATTATAATTTTGCTGTCTTAATACTTCGTATACCATAATGGCTACGGTATTTGATAAATTTAGGGCTCTTACTTTGTTTGTCATTGGAATTCTAAGGCAAGTCTCTAGATGATTTTTTAATATTTCTTTAGGGATTCCTGTACTTTCTTTGCCAAATACTAAATATATGTTTTCTTTATTATTACTATAGTCAAAAGATGTATGTGGCTTATGACCATACCTTGTTAGAAAATAAAATTTTCCTTCATTATGTTTTATGAACTCATCCCAATTTTCATATGTTTTATAATCACATTCATTTATGTAGTTGGCGCCACTTCTTTTAATTGATTTTTCGTCTAACCTAAAGCCTAATGGTTTTATTAAATGTAATTTTGTGTTTGTTGCAGCACATGTTCTCATTATGTTGCCTGTGTTTTGTGGGATTTCTGGTTCATATAGCACTACATTAAGCATTGTTTACACCCCACTTTTTTATTAAGGTTTCTAAGGCTTTTGAAGAATATCCGTTGGCATTTTTTATTACTGTTATAATTTTACTATTGTTAAACACATAAATATCTGATGTGATTTCAGGTGTAATTTGGTTTTTTATTTTTTCGTTTATGGCAAAATTTTGAAGTAAATTGGCTATTTCTTCTTGTGAAGAATTATCTATGTCTAAATATAAAACGTCATCTTGGATTTCTAATTTTTTAATTGTTGATTTAAATTGATTTTCAAAGTCTTTTAATTCTGTGTTGTGTCCTGAAGATACATATAGGATAAATTTTTGGCTTTCTAATGTATAATTTGCAATTTCTTCATTTTTTATTTCTCTTGCAATTTCTTTCATGACAGAGTTTTGGGCATAGTATTCTTTTGATGTGTTATACCATGATCTAATATAGAAAGTTAGAGCAATTGTAACTAAAAATACAATTGTTAGGATTATGTAATTTTTTTGGGGTATTTTTTTCATATTTTTCCTCCTTTGGTTAATTATATGCATTTAAAGGTCATTTCCTGTATCTATTTGTTCTAAGGTAACATCTGGAAGTACTATTCCTTTTTCTTCACAAATTCTTGAAAATTTTTCTTTAAAGGCTGCACATTCTTTTACTCTACTGTCTGGATAAATTCTTTTACTATCACGAATTGCTTCGTAAACATCTAAAATGCCTACTTCTTCATTGTTTTTAAATAAGGCGTTTGAAAACGAGCCTGAAAGAACTGATAATGAAACGTCTGGATACATGGCTGATAGACCATATACTCTTTTGTATTCGCTTGTTGCTTCTACAATTGATTCCATTAATAATGTTGTGATGAAGTGATTACTTATCATTTTTATTCCTGTTTTGTATTCTATTTTTGGAATGGTTCCTAATAGAATTTTTACGGTTGCTTCTTTATCTGGCTCTTGAACATCTATTCTATCAAAACGTCTTAAAAAGGCTCTATCTCTTACTATGTATGTTTCATATTCTATTGTCGTGGTTGCTCCTATGGCTTTAATATCTCCTCTATCTAAGGCTGGTTTTAGTATGTTGGCAAGATCCATTGGGCCATCATTAGTTCCACCTATTAATGTATGAACTTCATCAATAAATAATATTGTTTTAGGTGCTTTTTTTAATTCTTTTACTATTAGATTTGTAACTGATTCTTGTTTTCCGTTTACCATCATTGTTCCTAACATTGAAGAAGAATTTATTTTTAGAATTTTATATCCTTTCAAAGCATTTGGAACATCATCTTTTTGAATTTTATATGCTATCCCTTCAACTATGGCTGTTTTACCAATACCCGGTTTACCTATAAGTAAGGCTGATTTGTCTGGTGTTAATAGAACAAGCATTGTTTTTTTGATTTCTTCTTCTCTAGATATTGCAGGGTTTGTGACATATTTTTTTGTTGATAGGTTTTCACAATAGTTTGTTATAATTGGAAATTCGTCTGGATCTAGTTCTAGTGATTCAGATGTTGCTTGTTCTATTTTATTTGGTTGTTCGATATACTGATTTTGAATAGGCATTTCATATTGATTTTGATTTATTACTCCATTTGAATTTTGCATTTCTATGTTATCATTCATTTTATCATCCCTTTATATAACTATTTTCTTTAAATTTTTCTACTATTTTACTATTTTTTGCATTTCCAACTATTCTATTATATGTGTCTTTTTCTTTTCCATTTGTAATGAAAACTGTGGTTGGCGTTCCTGTTATTGGAAATTGACTAACTACATCAGATTCTTCTTTTTCTGATAATTTATGAAGATCTATATATTTAACGTCTGTGCCATATTTTGATATTACTTCATTTAGTGTTTCTTTATAGCTTGAACAAGCACTGCATGTATCTGATCCTATGAATAGAATAAAGCTTTGTTTTTTGTTAAGCATGTCTGTTAACTGTTTATAGCTTATTTCTTTATATGTTTTATTCATTGAGCAGCCTGCTGTTAATAATATGCATGCTAAAAAAATTATTAATTTTTTCATTCCTATCACCTTTTTATCATTATATAACAAATTTTGGTAAAAAAAAAGGCAAGAAAAAAACAAAGTAATAAAAACTTTATTTTTTGTACACTATTAGTTGGTCTGCTGTTAAATAAATTGTTTGATTTTGTTTTAGTAGTTGGTCTAATGGTATTTGCATTTTATTTATTATATTGTTTAATGTATCGTCTTGTTTTGTTATGCATATTTTTACGTTTGGTTTTGGCACTGTGATTGTTTGATTTGGATATATTATATCGGTTTCGTTTAATCCATTTAATCTTAACAAGTCTTGCGGAGTGATATTATAATCTTGGGCTATTTTATAAATGTTATCACCAGTTTTTACTATATATTCAGAAAAATATTGATTTTCTTCTTTGGGCACTATTATGTTTGTATTTTGGGGTAATGAAGATGTTATCATTAATCCATTTATCATGGCTAGTGTTTGAAGTGGTATGTTAAATTTTTGGGCGATTGTTTCTAGGGTATCTCCTTGTTTTGTTTGATATATTGTATACACAATTATCACCTCACACTATTATATGTTTGTTTTTATTATTAGCAACAAAAAAGCTCTATTTTGTAGAGCGAATTTGTTTTGTTACTGTAAATATTATACCAATATACACACTACTTCTTAGACTTATATAAAGGATGAAAGAATGAATTTATATTATTATCTCAAACTTTAAAAAACATAAAATCATCCTAAATTCCAATTTTTATTAAAATTTATGGGATGATTAATTTTTAATAATTATTATTTTTTAATTCTCTTTCAATTTGTATTTTTCTTAATTCCAATAATTCATACATCCAAATAACGATTTCATCTGATAATTCGTTTTCAAACCCTAAATTATTATCAAATAAAAACTTATCTTTTAGTGCATCTAATCTATTATATACATTAAGTATTTCATGAGAATTTATAAAAGATAGATTTTGAAGATTTTGAAATTGTGCACCCCATTTTACTATAATGTCTAATAAGTTTTTGATTTCCTCTTTTGAGCTTTCATAAGATTTTAGTTCATGCATAATTGCGAGTGGTCCAATTAACCTGGCAAAAGCTATATCAATTTTTCCTCTAATATATGAATCTTTTGGTTTACTTCCATTCATTACTAAATTTCCTTTCTTGCCCCATATATATTTTCTATGCAATCATAATTTTACTCATTATTTTCCATAAAAACCGTATCTTTTTTTATATATTGTATACACCATTATCACACTATTAAGCTCTATTTTGTAGAGCGAATTTGTTTTGATGTTATGGTATAAATTATACCAACACCTATTATTATTGTGAATAATTTTGCAATTATTTGAATACCTGGAATTAAGTTTAAAGTGAATATTATTACAAGTCCTAATAATCCTAGTGCGAGCATGTTAATATCTTTATTGATATATTTTTGCCATATTTTATATCCTAGTAGATATGATGTGAATATTGTTGATAGGTATATTGTTATTAAATATAATGCGAGTATGATTAAGGCTAGTGGCATACCAAATGATGTGAATATTAATAATAATATTATTATTGGAAGTAGAAGTATGAGTGCTAAACCTTTTGCTGATGTTTCTACTAATTTATTAAAGTCTAATTTTTCATATTCTTGTTCCAAGTTTTTAAACATTTTTGGAAGCATTAATGTAAGTAGGGCAAATATTAATAATAATGATGCGAATGAATAGAAGATACTCATGATTTGAGTCCCTATTTGATCTTTTTCTGTTTCTATTTCTTTTGTTTTGTTTATTTTGTTTATGTTTGCCTTTTTATCTATTTTTGTTTGTGTTGATTTTGAATATGAAAGGGTTCCTTTTATGTTTGTTTTTTCATTTATTGTTAGTTTATTTGAATATGTTTTAATATTTCCAGAGATTTGCGCTGATTTAAGAGTAATTGATGAGGCATATATACTAATGTTTCTATCTATATTACCATTTATTTCTACACTATCTGCTATTATTATGATATCTCTTTTTATATTTGCTGTGTCTTTTAGTGTTACATCTTTTCCTGTTATAAGGGCATCTTTATTTACTGTTCCTGATATTTTTATGTTGTTTCCTGCTAGGGCTAGGTATTCACTTTCGCCTTCGAAGTTTATTTCGTCGCCGGCGATGAAACCTATTCCGTTTGATTTTCCTTTATAGTTTGTTTTTGATGCAGCTAGGGCGAATGAGCCATTTATGTTTTCTTCGTTTTCTATTTTTTCTTTTGCATCAGCTTTAAAATGATTTATTTCTTTTGCATTTACTTGGGTTATCATTAAAAAGCTTACTAATAATATGGTTATAAATTTTAATGATTTTTTCATGATTTTCTCCTTTTTAATATGTTATTTCTTGATAGTTTTTTATTTCAAATAATTTATCGGTTGTTTTTTTTAATTTATTAAATCTATAGAGTAATGTTTTTTCATATGTTTTATATTTTATGTACATTAATTTATTTCCTTTGAAGTAGTATGTTGATTCGTTTTGATTATTTTGATATTTTTCATAGGTTAATGTTTGATTATATATTTTTTCACTACCAGTTTCATAGGTTTGGTTTTTTAGTGTTTTTATGTTTGGAATGATTCCTTCGGCACTGTTTGTTACTGTTTGGTTTTCTTCTTTTTTATATGTTTTGTATTCTTTGTCTATGGTGTATTTATATCCTTGTTTTTGAATTATCACTATTTTTGATGTACCGTTTATTTCATAGTAATAGTTATTATCTTTTTTTGCCATTATTATTTTAGTATTATCGTTTTTTGTGACATTTCTATCAAAAAGTTCTAGGTAATAATTATTTGTATCTATGTTTTTAAATGTTTGATATGTTTTTGATTTACCATTTGGGTTGGTTATTTTTTGTGTTTGTACGGTACATCCTATTAATAATATACATAGGAATGGTAATAGTTTTTTCATTTTGATCTCACTTGAAGGAATGTTGCAAAACCTAGTAGTAATTTTTTATTTTGAATATCTAAAAAGTCTAAATTTAAAATGGCATTTTGACTTTCTTTGAATAGTTTATTCATGTAGTCAGTGGCGTATTTTTTACTGCCACTTTTCTCAAATAGTTCTTTTACTTTTTCCATGTCTTCGCCTGTTAGGTTTTCATTTCCATAGTATTTAAGTAATTCATCTTTATATTCTGTATTTATTATATGTGAATATAGGATTGTTTGTTTGAATTCACTTACGTCTGATGTTGTTGATTTACCTATGTGTTTTTCATCACCATATATTCCAAGCAGATCATCTTTTATTTGAAAGGCTATTCCTAGGTTTATTATTGTTTCTTCTAATTTTTCGATATTTTCTTCTTCTAGGCCAGCTAAGAGTGCTCCCATGCAGTATGGTCCTACTACTGAATACCATGCGGTTTTTAGTTTGTATATTTCCATTACACTATCTTCTAGGTTTTCGTTTCCATAAAATTCTTCATAGAATGGTAAAATTACGTCTATCATTTCGCCTTCACAAGTTTTTATGGCAACACTATTATAGTAGTTTAATACTTTTGCGAGGTTTTCATTATTTTGATAGTTTTTTGTGATTATTTGAAGGGCTAGATAAAAACCTAGGTCGCCTAGGCAAAGTGCCATGGAATCAGATACTTGCTTTCTTTTTTCTTCAAATGATTTTCCTTCTTTTATAGGACTTTCATATATTTTTTGATATTTGATTGGTATTGTATCTAATCCTCTTCTTTTGTCTGCTTTATCAATGATATCATCATGAATTAAAATTGATGTTTGAAATATTTCTAGGGCTGAGGCAAGGGGAAGATAGTTATCGTCTTTGTTTTTTATATTATACCCCATGGCAATTAGGGTTGCTCTTAAAAATTTTCCGCCTTGGTTGCTTGTTGTGAATTGGTTTAGGGCTTCGGTTAAGAATTTGTTACTGTAGCCTTTTGGAAATATTTCGTTATAATCGTTCATTTTTTCTTCGCATTTTATTTTTATTTTGAAATAGTATTTTATAAATTCATACATTATTTCTTGTTTTTTTATTTCGGTGTTTTCTTTTGTATAGAATGTTATTTTTTTGTCTTTGTTTTTCATTATCCAATTTAAAAATTCTTTTGAGTCTTTAAAGTTTATTATTTTTTCATTTTTATAGTCTATATCTGTTATTATGTAATCGTTTTCTTTTAGTAATGTTTCTATTTCTTTCATACTGCACCTCTTTGATTAGATTATATCATTTTAAAATACTTTGTACAATTAAAAAATATATGATACAATGAATTAAACTAAGGAGTTGAAGAAAATGAATTTGATTGATTTTATTTTACATTGTAATAAATATATTGGAGATTTTATTGCGAATTATGGTAATTTTATTTATCCTGTTTTGTTTATTATTATATTTTGTGAGACGGGGCTTGTATTTTTGCCATTTTTGCCTGGTGATTCTTTAATTTTTGCGGCTGGTGCTTTTGCGGCTATTGGTAAGATGAATGTATGGCTTTTGCTTGTTTTGATTATTGTTGCAGCTATTTTGGGAGATACGGCTAATTATGAAATAGGACGTCATTTTGGTAAAAGAATATTAAATGGTAAGCATAGGCTAATTAAAAAGGAAAATTTAGATAAGGCTGAGGCTTTGGTTAAGAAGCATGGTGGTGTTGCGGTGTTTTTAGCTAGGTTTATGCCTATTATTAGAACTATTGTACCTTTTGTTGTTGGTATGGGTGAGTTACATTATCCTGAGTTTATTAAGTATAATGCTATTGGTGGTGTTATTTGGGTATCGTTATTTTTAAGTATTGGTTATTTCTTTGGTAATATACCTGCTGTTAAGGAACATTTTACTTTAATTATTTTAGCTATTATATTCTTATCATTATTACCTATTTTGATTGCGTTTATTAAAAGTAAATTATCTAAAAAAAATGACTAGTTGAAACCCTGTTTATGGGTTTTTTTACTAGTTTATTTTAAGGTTTTAGATGATTGATTTAATCCTACATAGTCATAGAATTCATCTAGAAAATATATTTGATTGTTTTTTCCATCTTCTACTTCGGCAAATAGGTATGCTTCGTCATTATCAATTATTGTTTTTATATTTTGATATTCTTGTAGCATTGTTTGTTTTTGTTTATCTGTAAGGTTTTGTGGAAATTCTATTACATATGCATTATAGGCCGCATTGTTAGGATTTAGGCTACATGCGTTAATGATTGTTATTATTCCTATTTGGGCTAGTCTTTTAATGTCGGCATTTATATTTCCAGAGTATTCGAAATTTAGGCTTTGAAACCAATCTGTGTTTAATATGTCTTTTTTGAAGGCATCATCGTGATAATTATCGTTTTTTAGTTCTGATGCATGGGCTAATTTCATTGTTCCAAATGGATGTGTTATACCTTCTTTATCAATAAATATTCCTTTGTGTTTTTTTATGTTCATATGTTCCCTCCTTTTGTATTATATCAGGTTGTATTAATTTGTTCAAATTAAAAGCTATTAGGTTTTCTAATAGCTTATTTTGTTCATGTACGTTCTTACTTGGGATGCCCATGTTGTTGATGCGGCATATTTTGGACCTATTTGTTCTGGCGTTGTTAATCCTTGTGATATATAGTTGTTGTATAGATTATTCATAAATGCTTCTATCCCTTCGTCTAGAGAATTGAAGGATTTATATGAACCACCATTACAACCAGGTGAGCCTTTCATACCTCCAACATTATTACACTGTTTTAATAGTGTTGAGCAAGTCCACTCACAACCTGTTTCGTGAAGCACAATGGCAACAGCTAGGTATGGATCTATTCCTAGGTTTGCGGCGTATTTTACGAATGTTTCACCTTTTCCAGTTAGGTCTGAGTTTAGTGAACGATTTATTTTTTCAACAAGTTCATCATAAGAAAGTGAAGTGTTTGATGTGTATGTTATATTATTTATTGCTTCTTCGGCTTTAGCTTTTTCTTGAGCTAATCTTTCTTCTTCTTGTTTCTTCCTTTCTTCTTCTTGTTTTTGTTTTTCCAATTCTAATGCTTTTTTACGTGCTGTTTTTATTTGTCTTAGTTCATCTACATTGATTTCAAATTTTACTTCATTTATGTTTGAATGTAATTTAGCATTGATTGGTTTTATTTCTAAGTTTTCAATGTTTGTATTTTCTTCAAATGTTATGTTATGTGTTAAATTTAACATTTGGGTTTTTTTAAGGCTATATGCCTTTACTGTGTTTGGCACTGAAAGTGCGGAAATGATTATGGCCACTATTAGGGCCTTAATCGATTGGTTTGTTTTCATATTCACCCTCTCCTGCTTAATTTGTAAAATCAGAAAACAGGCTTTATTCTAGCACATTTGGTATGTCTAGTCAAATTGAGGAGAATTGTTTATAGGCTTTTACCTTATTTTTCAAGGTTTTTCTCCTATTAATATAATATGCATTATTTTGTTTTTTATGCATTTATTTTACACTTTGAAGGTAGGCAATATATATTGTTTGCTTTGTGTTATCATTTTTGGTACATGTTATCATTGTTAATGTTTGTTTTGATGTATCTCGGTATATTGTTACGTTACCGTCTTTAGTTTCATAATAAATATTATCTATTTTATATGTATATGTTTTTCCTTTGTATTCTACTTTAGCTATGTCACCTACTTCTAGTTGATATAGGTGCTTAAAGTAACTTATAGCCGCACTTCCTGAGTGTGATACTAGTATTAAATTTCCGTTTGTTTCATCTGGGTAGTTTGAGGGGTCTAGTATAGTTATGTTTTTACTTACATCATTGTTTGAATTTCCTTTGTCATAGAATCCTTGCGCTAGATTTATTTTATCTATTTTTAATACGCCTAGATAATCATTGGTGTTTTCTTGAGTTTCGTTTTTTTCTTCTTCTTTTGTTTCTTCTATATTTTGAGGGGTACTATCCTTTTTTTCTTTTTTTTCATAAAGTGAGATGCTTATTTTTTGGTATGCTTTGTCCTTTTTTTCTTTCAAATAACTACTAGATATTAAAAGTATACCAATTATTATGGCAATAAAAGCGATGATTACGATTGTTTTATTACTTAGTTTTGACATATTTTTCCTCTTTCTTTTTTTATAATTATAGCATGGTTTTTTTTGATTGTCTATTTCTGTTTTAGCACTCATGCTTGACAAGTGCTAATAAGTGTGGTATATTTATTATGTAATCTTTTGAAGGTTATTTTTTCAGTGAGGAGGGATATTATGAATGAACAAAAGGCATATCAAGAAGGTTTAGAGAATGTTTTAGAAAAGTATGGCCGTGATATTACTGCTAGTGTTAAGGATGGAAAAGTTGATCCTGTTATTGGCCGTGATGATGAGATTAGAAGTATTTCACGTATTTTATCTCGTAAGACTAAGAATAACCCAGTTTTGATTGGTGAACCTGGTGTTGGTAAAACGGCTATTGTTGAGGGTCTTGCTCAAAGAATTGTTAAAGGAGATGTTCCTACTAGTTTAAAAGATAAGCGAATTTGGGAGCTTGATATGGGTGCTTTGATTGCGGGTGCTAAATATCGTGGTGAATTTGAGGATAGATTAAAAGCTGTTTTGAAGGAAGTTAAGAATTCTTCTGGAGAAATTATTATGTTTATTGATGAGATTCATATGATTGTTGGTGCGGGTGCTTTAGAAGGTGCTATGGATGCTGGTAATATGCTTAAACCAATGCTTGCGCGTGGTGAAATTCATTGTATTGGAGCCACTACCTTGAATGAATATAGAAAATATATTGAAAAAGATGGGGCTTTAGAAAGACGTTTTCAAAAGGTTTTGGTTTCACAACCAACTGTTTTAGATACTATAACTATTTTAAGAGGATTGAAATCTCGTTTTGAGGTTTATCATGGTGTTACTATAAAGGATAAGGCTTTGGTTGCGGCTGCTAGTTTATCTGACAGATATATTACCGATAGGTTTTTACCCGATAAAGCTATTGACCTTGTTGATGAGGCATGTGCGACTATTAAGGTACAGTTAGAGTCTGTTCCTACTAGTTTGGATAGTTTAACGCGTAAGATTATGCAGTTAGAGGTGGAAAAGCAAGCTTTGAAGAAAGAAAAAGATGATATTTCTAAAAATAGGATTAAGGAAATTGATGATAAGCTTGGTGAGTTAAAGGCTAAAGAAAAGTCTCTTAGAGATTCTTGGGAAAGTGAGAAGGCTATTAATAATTCTATTAGTCATAAGAAAGAAGAGATTGAAAATGCTAATCGTGAGTTAGAGTATGCTGAGTCTAAATATGATTTAGAGACTGCAGCTAGGTTACGACATGGTGTTATTCCATCATTAGAAAAAGAGCTTGATAAGCTTAAAAAGGATAATAAAAATTCTATATTAAGTGATGTTGTTGATGATGAGTCTATTGCTGCTATTATTTCTAAATGGACTAATATTCCTATTAGTAAATTAGTTGGAACTGAAAAGGATAAGCTTTTACATTTAGAGGACAATTTAGGCAAAAGGGTTAAGGGTCAAGATAATGCTTTACATTTAGTTAGTGAGGCTATTATTAGAGCTAGAGCTGGTATTAAAGATCCTAATAGACCAATTGGTTCATTTATCTTTTTAGGTCCTACTGGTGTTGGTAAGACTGAGGTCGCTAAGGCTTTAGCTTATGAATTGTTTGATGATGAACGTCATATTGTTAGGATTGATATGAGTGAATATATGGAAGCTCATTCTGTTTCTAGGCTTATAGGTTCTCCTCCAGGATATGTTGGATATGATGATGGTGGTCAATTAACTGAAGCTGTTAGAAGAAATCCTTATAGTATTATTTTGTTTGATGAAATTGAAAAGGCTCATAAGGATGTATTTAATATATTACTTCAGATATTAGATGATGGCCGTGTTACTGATTCACAAGGTAGAACGGTTGATTTTAAGAATACTATTATTATTATGACTTCTAATTTAGGTAGTGAATATATATTGGAAGGTAATTCTGATAATGATATGATTATGAATGAATTAAGGAAAACATTTAAACCTGAGTTTATTAATCGTATTGATGAAATTGTTGTATTTAATTCTTTATCTAAAGATGTTGTTTATAAAATTTTGGATAAAATTATTAATGAAATTGAATATAGGCTTCGTGATAAGAAATTAAAAATTAATATTACTGATAAAGCTAAAAAGTATATTGTTGATAATTCTTATGATGAAAAATATGGGGCTAGACCTATTAAAAGATATGTAAGTAAAAACATTGAGAGTTTACTTGCTAAAGAGATAATTTCTGATAATATTAAGTTTAATTCAACTGTTAGTATTGATGTTAAAGATGATAAATTTATTGTATGTTAAAAGGACTTTTCAGTCCTTTTTTATATGGTGTTTTTTATAAACATTGTAATAGTAACTGATTAATCCTTTATGATTTTATTTTTTTCAGTATTATATTTTTATGTTATATAAGCTCTTAATTTTTTCAAAAACAAAAAGCGAATTAACGCTTTATTTATCCTTATCTTGATCTTCCTTTGGTTTCACTTTCAATTTCATAAGAATATAACCCATCTAATTGTTCTGGTGTAATATTAATTACTTTCCCACCTTTAGGATTAATTCTTTCCCCGCCAAATACTATCCATATTGCATCAAGTGGCATATCTGGCATTGATGCTTCCCCATCAGTAAATATTATTTTATTTTCAACTCGTCTTGAAAAAGCACCTACTGCGACATCAAAGTTAGTACCTCCACCACCTTCAAATCGCATATTTTCTATATCTTCCTCTGTTCTAATTTCGTGAAATCCATAAAATTTTGTATCAAAACATCCTACTTTTAATCTTGAGTGATGCAATATATTTTTACATTCTCTTAAAAAGTTCTTCAATAATACCTCATTTATTGACCCACTTGTGTCTAATACAATTTCTGTTTCGGGCATTGGTTGTTCCTCTAAATAGGCAGTGACTACACCATCTTCTAATGTAGCATTTTTATAAGACCAATCAACATCATATTTAATTGCCTCTTTTAAAACATATCGCCAATCAATTAAAGGTTTTGCAATTCCTATATCATTAACTGTTCTAATATCGCTATTCGTAGATGTACCTGCTTGTGATGCTTGTTTAGAAATTGCCTCTTTTAATTCTTCTAATTGCTTTTTCTTATCTTCTAGGTTTTTCTTGAAAGCATCTTTTTCGCCCATTCCCTCAAGTTCTTCTTGTTTCTTTTCGAATTCTGTTTTTTCCTTATCTTTTTTATCTTTTCCTAATAGTTTGTCTAATAAACTATCTTCTTTATCAGGCTTACTTTGTTGTTCTTTATGTTTTTTAACTGCATCTTCCCACATACTATGAGTATCATGTCCAACATCTTTCTTTTCTGTATCTTCATGTTCCTGTGTATCATTTTTACCAGAGCCATCACTACTTTGTTCTTGATTATCTTGTTCTTGAGAATTTCCACCACCAGAACTGCTTTGTTGTTGGGACTGTTGTTGACTATCATCACTTTGTCCACTGCCATTACTTTGTTGTTGACTTTGTTCTTGATTATCTTGTTGATTTTGTTGACTATTACCCTGTCCATTTTGTTGTTGCTGTTGTCTTTGTTGCATTTCTTGTAAAAGTTTTTCATATAACTGTTCAGCATCATAATTTATTGCCTCTGCCATATCAACACCACCTGGTGCCATTTTTAAGCCATCTCGTTTTAAAAATTGATTAATAACACCATCAGTAGCAATATTCCATAGTTCAGAGTCTTTTCCCTCACTTCTTAATATATGATTAAATGCAATATGACATACTTCGTGAGCAAATATAAAAGTTTGTTCTTCTACACTTAATCCCTTTAAATATTCCGGATTATAATATATTGTTTCTCCATCTGTACCTGCGGTTGGTATATTTTTATTTTCCTTATAACCTACACTTGCTACTACACTTCCAAAAAAAGGATATTTAACAAGCATTTTTCTTTTTAGTGCTGCTATATCATATTTCATAACTTATACCTCAAATTTGTGCAACTAATGAAAATATTTCTTCACTTATTTTATCTTTATTTATTTCATTTGCAGTAACAATTATTATACAACTTTTAGGTAATTCAAATGTAGATATTTTCCTATGTTCTAATAATTCACAAAACTTTAATTGTTCTTTTTTAGAAATTGAATCAATTTTATCAATTACTAATATTCTACTAGCATTTGTACTTATTATTTCATTAAGCCATTTAGGTGGCATAAAATCTATTCCATCATAATGACCATTTAACTCTTTAACATCAACATTGGCAGGTAAAATGACTGCGTCTTTCAAATCATTGCCAGTTATAAAATCAACTAATATTGGTGCAACATTTGCTTTAATATATGATAATAACATTTCTTTCTTATCTTCCATTATCTTCTCATACCTCCTCCTGGCATTTCAGCAAGTTTTGCCTCTGCAAGTCTTTCTAATTTGCTTTCATCACCATGTGTCCATAAAGCATCAAAAATTGCTCCAAATTCTGCTCCTAATCCTGTAACGAAAACTCTTACTTTTTCTAAATTATCATCATCTACTTGTGTTAATCCCATAGTTGTTGCATATCTTTCAGCAGTATTTAATGCTTGTATATCTCTATCGGTATAATTTCCATTTAATACATCATCTAATGTTATTACTTGTTGATTACAAAACTCAACAAACTCTCTTGTTATATCCTCTCCAACTAATGCTCTTAACATTTCTGGACTTCCTGTTGCATAAAGCATTTTAGAAGCCATTTCCCATTTTCTAGGGTCCGCATTAGGTTTCTCACCATCATACTTACTACGGAGTGTTTCACCCTTCTTATAAGCAATATAAGAGTAAATTGCAGGATGTATATTATGTTCACTTGCCCACTTTAACCAACTTTCAGTAGTTGTTTTGATATATACATGAGCAAACCTATTGAATAATGGTTCTGCTAACTGATTTGCAGCTAATGAATCTTTCATATCATTTCCTGCGGCTACAATTCTAGCGTTTTCTGGTAATTTCCAAATACCATTAACTTCTCTATCTAAAACTATGTTAAATGCTATACCTTGAATACTTGGTAGTGCATTTGTTATTTCATCAAAGAATACTACATGAAGTCTATCTGGTTCCTTTTCACATTTTTCTTGTAATTTCTTAAGCCATGTTGGTGGAACATCCATCATTTCTCCTGTTGCTTGATTATATACACTTTTACCATTTAAACTTTCTGGTGTTGCATTACGAAGATATATTATTTCACAAGTAGGGTCTATTTGTTTTACTCTTGCAGACTTACCTTCTGATGAAGGGCCATGCAAGAATACTGCCACTCCACTTTCTATTGAACCCCTTATTATATCTTCTTCGCTCACTTGTCCAAAATTTAACCCATAAGGATTTATTCTTTTTTCAGCTTGTTTTCTTTCTTCTTCAAACCTTTCTTTTTCTTCTGGTGTCATCTCATGAACAACACTAGGGACAATATCTTTTGCAAAATAAGTATTCAAGAATGTGTACATTTCTGTTTGTTTGAATTTACCTCTATATTGTCTTATATCACAAAATTTTATTCCTGATGCAAGTATTTTTTTACTTACAAGCATTTTGGATTTTTCATCAACTAACCATATAATTGGTGAAACCTCTAGCCAAACATAATCATAATCAATATAATTTACAGAATCACCAGTTAAAGCAGCAAAAATGCTTAATAGTCCACCATCCTTACTAACACCATTAGTTAATTCAGGAAGCCAATAATCATCAAGTTCTACTCTTACATATTTCTTTTCATTGTATTCAAACTCTTCATATTCAACAGGACTGAATTTTTGAGAATCATTATCCCATCTTCTTGGATTTGTTGTATATGTCTTCCCTGTTTTTTTCAACCTGCCTGATGAAAACACATATTCAAGTTCATTTCCTAATCTTGTATCAACTGCATATTGTGGATATTCGCCATATTCGACTTCTAAAACTCCGCTTCTTCCCCTCACTCCGTTCGGGGAGATGTCAGAGATGTTAGAGAACGGTAAAGCTGGGCGAATGCCACCATCATCGTAGCAAGCATTAATCTCGTCCAAATCACCATTTCCAGCGACAGCACAAACATCCGGAAGGCCAATGCCGCGATTATTGGTATAGGACGACAAATACCACCAAACTGTCCTACCTTTTAAAGAATTATCATCATCTACATACAAATCTCTTCTGATTTGAGCTCCTAAAAGAATAGCAAAATCGGTTACAGCACATTTAGTACCTAATCGTTCTATAACATCTATTTTTCTACTTCCAAATGTTTGTCTTTTTGAAAGTAATGTAAACTCGTTATTAATATCAAAGTTCATTTAATCACACCTCACTCATTATAATTTTACCATACATTTGCAAAACTTCCTATATTTTCATGTTAAATTACAATTTGGCTCAATTGTAAGGCCTAAGTTTGACAGTTGTAGGTCTAAAATAGCATGGCAAGTATTGAAAATACTTG